>NZ_LSRW01000112.1:0-11875 GCF_003104955.1 Steroidobacter cummioxidans
GGCTCGGAGATGTGTATAAGAGACAGGGATTGCGCACGTCGAGAACATCGACCGTCGAGGTCGCGGCATTCACCAGAAACAAACGCTTGCTCGAGGCATCGAACGCGACGATTTCCGCCGAGCCCACCCCGCCGGCATCGTAAGTCGCCAGCGGCTTCAGCTTGAGGTTGCCCTGGTCTTCATCCCGACCCTTACCATGATCGCCAGCGCTTGCCGGCGCAGCAGACTGAAACAATGCAACCGCGATGGCCGCGGCCACGCAGGAACGAGACGCGTTGGACATGAGGGCTCCGGGATCGAAAGGATGTTGTTTGCTGCCGTGCCTGCGCCTCTTCCCTGAGGCAGCCATCCATGCCCGGCTTATTCCCGGGCTATTCTTGTTTCGATGTATGACGCCTTAATGACAGCGCCGCATCGATGTGCGTCTGTGGCGAGCGACTAGATCGCTCGCAAGGCCATGGCCACGGGCAAGCGTGCGGCCCGCATTGCTGGGAAAAAGCCGCCGAGCACGCCGATGATGCAGGCCCAGACGATGCCCAGAATCATCAACTGCGGACTGACCGTCAGCTCGAACACCATCTGCCCCATGCCGCCACCCGACGTGCTCACGGTATTGCCATTGAAGAACAGCCATGCGATCAGCGCGCCGATCACACCGCCGATCAAAGCAAGCACCAACGCTTCGGCCAACACTGACGCCACCATGGCCGTCGAGCCAAATCCGAGTGCGCGCAAGGTAGCGATCTCTTGTAAGCGCGCGCTAACCGCGGAGTACATGGTGTTCAGCGCTGCGAACACCGCGCCTACCGCCATGATGCCGCCCACGACGTAAGCGATGACCGAGATGATCGTGCTCATGGTCTTGGACTGTTGCTGGTAGTACTCGCGCTCGCGCACTACATCCACGGCCAGCCCCGGGTTGGCGCTCAGCGAATCCTTGAACGCCTGAAATGCCGACGGTGAATCGAGCAACGCCGTCACACTCTGAAACGAGCCACGCTGATCGATGGAGATCAACGTCTCCGCATAGGTCATGAGTGACGACTCGTGCGCATCGCCGCCCGTTTCGAACACGCCGACCACGGTCCAGTTCGCGCCGCGCGAATTCACCACGTCACCGACATTCAGACCTTTGAACTGCGCATGCGCAGCCTTGCCGACGATCACCTCGGTGACGGCCGGTTGAAACATCCGTCCTTCGATGATCTTCAGCTCGGGACGCACCTCGAGCATCTTGGGACCGACGCCGCGCAGGATCACATTGATCTCGGCATCATCCTGTTTCTTGTGCAGGCTCAGGATGCGCATGGTCTCGGCGGACGTGATCGGGTTGCCATCGGCGTCGCGCTTGATGCCCTCACCGTCGACGATCAGCTTCGCCGAATTGCGATCCAGGGCGCTCGACGTTTCGGCGATGGCACCGTTGCGCATGATGATGGCGCGATCGTCGCGTCCGGTGTTCTGCATGGTGCGAATCAGGCCAGTCGACATCGCCAGCACGGAGACGAGCACCGCCACCACGCCGGCAATACCAATGACGACGACCAGCGACGTGCTCACCCGCTGCGGCAGGCTGCGAAAGTTCATCGCGGTGACGGCGCCGATCTGACGGAACATTTTCATGCAGCGCCCCCGATCAACGCCCGGCCAGCGCGTCGACGATGTTCAACTGTCGCGCCCGCCACGCCGGCGGGAAGCCGCTGACGAACGCCACCAGCACTGCGATGCCCGCGCCCATGGCAGCGACCAGGGATGGCATCGAGAAATTGCCGAACAGTTTCTGCAACGCCGGCGACTCGAACACCAGCGCCGCCAGCCCGATGCCGAGCGCAGCTGCGAACAGGCACAACAGCAGCGACTCCGTCATTACGAGCACCAGCACCTTGGTATCCGAATATCCCAGCGTCTTCAGCACGGCCAGCTCCGACGTGCGCTCTCGTACCGACTGCATCATCGTGTTCGCTGTCAGGAACAACAGCGTGAACAACACCGCGCCGACGATGGCATTGGCGATGAAATTGATGTCGCCCAACTGCTTGAGCTGCGACTGGGCCAATGCGAATTCCGTCTGCGTGCGCGTCTCGACCGTCGCGTTGGTGAACATCGCATCGATGTCACGAGAGACGCGATCCGCCTGCTTCGGGTCCTCGACGGACACGATGTAGTAATGGACCTGTCCGGTGCCGAACTGGCGCGCCTCATCGAAGTAGCTGTAGTTCAGATAGAACGATGGAAAGCTCATCCCGTAGGCACTGGCGTCGAACGTGCCGACGACATCGAACTCCCAGGCGTTGCTGCCGGACTTGTTGGTCCAGATCGACGTGCCGATGGGAACGCGATCGCCTATCTTCCAGCCATGCTGAGCTGCCAGCGCCTCACTGACCAGCACGCCCGTGCGCGTGCGCGCCATGGCGTCCAGGTATTCCGGCTTGATCTTGATTTCCTTGTAGACCTTGAACAGCTCCAGCACATCGGTAGCGAAGGCCGGAACAGGCTTGCGCGCGTCCTGGTAATAGCCGCCGAAATAGGCCCACAGCGACACCGCTCGAACTCCGGACACATTGCGGATGCGCTGCAGATATGAAATCGGCATGCCGTCGGTCATGCTGGTGCGCGCCGACACATACAACCGATCCACGTCCAGGGTGCGCATGGCAATGTTGAAGCCCTGGTTGATCCCTTGTAACAGACCGAACAGCAGGAACGCGATCACGATCGAGACCATCGTGAACACGGTCCGCGTCTTCTTGCGCCACAGTCCGGCCCACACGAGGCCGAAATATTTCATGCCGCGCGCCTCGAATCGTTGGCGAGCTTGCCCTTGTCCAGATGCAATTCGCGCGAGGCGTACTCAGCCGCCTTCGGATCGTGGGTCACCATCACGATGGTTTTGTTCTGGCTGCGGTTCAACGCCTGTAGCAGGTTCATGATCTCTTCGGCGTTCTGACGGTCCAGGTCGCCGGTCGGCTCGTCGCAAACCAGCAGGGTCGGATCGGACACGATGGCGCGCGCAATGGCCACGCGCTGCTGCTGACCGCCGGACAACTCGTTTGGCTTGTGACGGGCGCGATCGGCGAGGCCGACCAGCTCCAGTGCGATCTGCACACGCCGGCGCCGCTCCGACTTGGAAAGATCGGTCAGCAGCAGCGGCACTTCGACGTTGGCCTCGGCGGTCAACACCGGCAGCAGGTTATAGAACTGGAAGATGAAACCGATGTGTCGGGCGCGCCAGTCGGACAAACTGCCGCGCGACAGTTGATCGATGCGATCGCCCGCGACCAGCACTTCGCCGCTGGTGGGCTGATCCAGCCCGGCGACCAGATTCAGCAATGTGGTCTTGCCCGAGCCCGACGGCCCCATCAGCGCCAGGAACTCGCCGGTCTCGATGGTCAGATCGACGCCGTGAAGCACCTCGACCTTTTGTTTGCCGCGAACATAGCTCTTGGTGACATTGCGCAGGGTCACGAGTGCAGTCATGGCACTGATCCGTCGGCTATTGAAGGCGCGGCAGTGTACCCACTCGGGCAGCAGGACGTCAGGGGGGTGCCGGCAAATTGCGGCTAGCCGCCGGCGATGCCACCGATTACGCCGTTGCCGGCTGAGCCTGCAGCTTTGGTTCGCGGATCGGCAGATTCACAATAGCCGCCAGCAGCGCCAGCCCGATATCGGCATACCACATCCATAGATATGAGTTGGTCTGCGACAGCACCAATCCGCCGAGCCACGCGCCGAGGAAGCCACCGATCTGATGCGACAGCAGCGTCAGACCAAACAGCGTCGCCAGGTAGCGCGTGCCGAACAGCTTGCCGACCAGGCCTGCCGTCGGCGGCACCGTCGCCAGCCAGGTCACACCGAGCGCAGCAGCAAACATGTAGATGTTGAGCGCCGTCTTCGGCATCACCAGATAGATCGCAATGATGAGGGCCCGGCTCGCATACACCCACGCGAGCAGATATTTCATTCGATAGCGCTGCCCCAGCCAGCCGATGCCCAGGCTGCCGACGACATTGAACAACCCGATCAGACCCAGCGAGTTGGCTGCAACATTCGGCGTCAGGCCACACAGCTGCAGGTCGCTGGGAAAATGCGTGACCAGGAACGCAATGTGAAATCCGCAGGTGAAGAATCCGGCGTGCAGGTACAGATAGCTCGGATTGCGCATCGCTTCGCGCAACTGACTGCTCAATGAGATGTGTCCTGCCGCGACCGTGCTGGCAGCACTGCTCGCAGCACTCGCAGCCGATCGGACCAACGGCAACACCAACGGAATCGTCAGCAACGCGGCGAACGCCGTAGCAAACATTGCACTTGCCCAGCCCGCCACGCCGATGATGAATTGCACCAGAGGCGCGAACACGAACTGACCGATCGAGCCGCCGGCGTTGATGATGCCCGACGCCATCGAACGCTTTTCCGGCGGCAACCGCTGCGCGGCGATACCGATCAGAATCGAGAAGCTGCCCGCGGCGGCACCGGCCGCAGCGATCACTCCCATCGTGAGCAACAACCCGGCACTCGTCGTCATGAGCGGCGTGAGCACGGAGCCAAGCGCCAATAACAATGCGCCGGCGACGATGACTCTCGGCGCACCGTATTTATCGGCGATCGCACCGAAGACTGGCTGCGCAGCGCCGAACACAAACTGGCCGACGGCGAGCGCAAAGCTGAAAGCGACGATCGAAACGCCGGTACTCTGCGTGATGGGCAGCAGGAACAACCCTGTCGTCTGCCGTACGCCCATCGTGATGAGCAGGATCGCCGACGCCGCAAGAATGAGTCCAAGCGTGCTGGCGGACACAGATGCTGAGGGCGCGGTGGATGTGCTCATGAGGCGCCGAAGTATTGCGCGTTCCGTGTCCATGTCACCAGATGCTTTTGGACGTGATGCGTTCATCACTCTGGTGATCGAAACTCCGGTAATGCTGCAATCACCGGCGCGCTCCCTTATGATCGCGCGCCTTTTCTAAAGGATGGATGCTCGATCATGAAGATCTCTTCAATCATGGTGGTGCGCGTCGCCGTCGCGGCGATGTTCATCATTCATGGCGTCATGCGAATCGTCGAGAACGCCGTGGGCCCGTTCGGGCCCTTTCTCGAGTCGCGGGGCTTGCCGTTCGGCCTGGCCTGGGCATGGGCAGTCACCCTCATCGAGATCATCGGCGGCACCCTGCTGCTGCTCGGCCGCTACACCTCGGCACTCGCGGCTTACTTCATCCTCCAGACCGCGCTCGGCATCTGGTGGGTCCACTGGAAGGCAGGCTGGTTCGTGGTCGGCCTGGGACGCAACGGCATGGAATACAGCGTGCTGATCATCGCCTGCCTGTTCGCGGTGCTGCTCGGGAAAAAATGACCGGGGCCTGTCGCCAGGCCCTAACTGGTGGCGGCCACGACCCGCTTGGCTTGATTGCGCAGCTTGCGACGCAGCTCGGTGGGTTTGACGATATCGGCCTCGAACACCAGATCGAACAGGATGCGCAGCGCCGCCTCCTCGCGCTCGAAATCCAGCGTCACGGGCTTGCGGCCTTTGAAGTTCTCACCGAGCGGCTCGAGCCGGGCGCGAAACCAGTTGTTGAAACTGTCCAGCAACTGCTGCTTGCCCTTGGCCGAAATGTTCAGTTCCACCGGAAAAGCGACGGGCAGATTCTTCTCGAACTTCTCACACCAGGCATTCCAGAACTTGTGCAGATCGAAATCGGCATCGCGCGTGAAATTGGTGCCCATGGTCTGCAGCGACAACATGCGTGAGATGCGAAATACGCGCGTCTCCCGCTTCACACGACCGATCAGATACCACGTGTCGACTTTCACGACCAGCGCGTAAGGCTCGACCAGGTACTCTTTTTCTTCGCCGTTGCTGCGACGGTAGTTGATGTTGATGCATTCGTCTTTCCAGATCGCGGCACGCAGCGTGTCCAGATAAGGAGAGACGGAGTACGAGCGGAACCAGGGCTTGGTATCGAACAACAATCTGCCGCGAGCATGTTGAGCACGCAGCTGATGCATCGTCGGCACGGCGGCCGCGAGCTTGTCGAGAGCGGTACGGGTTGGCGCGGCCAGATCCTGCACGCCGATGCCGGCGGGACTCGCGATGAGCGCCAGTGCTTCGGCTTCGCCGGAGGACAGACCAGTCAGATCGGAGGTGTAGCCTTCGACCAGGCGAATGCCCCCACCCCGCCCCTGCTCGGTGTACACCGGCACACCCATGGTCGAAAGCGCATCGATATCGCGAAAGATGGTGCGAACTGAAACACTCAGTCGCTGAGCCAGCTCACCCGCGGTGAGCGCCTGAGCCCTCTGCAGGGCCATGAGAATGGCAATGAGTCGTTCGGCGCGCATGTCGGGATTACACCCTCAAACGCTGACATAGTATGTCAACGAAGACGTCAACCAAGACGCAAACCGACTACATCGCAACTCTCGCCCAAGCCAAGCAACTGCTAACGCTCGAATGAGCGACCTCAGTTACTCGGGAACTGATTCCCGGGCAGGTTCAAGCCCCCTCGCCCTTGAGGGCGAGGGAGCTGGGGTGTGGGTGCAGTTATCTCACGCCCATGAACGCCGACGTGTAATCCGCCTGGCTGCGCCGAATCGCTTCGTACGCATCCTCGCGACCATACACATGCGTGATCTCGACCGCGTGATCCGGCGAGCCCGGCGCGTGCTTGTACGTCAGGAAGTAATGGCGCACTCGCTCGATCACCGACTTCGGACACTGTGAGATATCGGTCATGTGACCGTACATCGCGTCGTCGCGCATCACCGCGATGATTTTGTCGTCCGCCTCGTTGTCATCGATCATGCGCAGGCCGCCGATCGGAATGGCCTGTACCAGCAGGTCCCCGTGGCCGATCGATTTCTCGGTGAGCACGCAGATATCCATCGGATCGCCGTCGCCCTTGATGTCGGTCTTGCCGGTGCGCTCTTCGCAATAAGCAGCGACGCGCTCGGCGCACAGGGTGCGCGGCAGGAAGCCGTACAGCGACGGGCAGATGTTCGAGAAGCGCTGCGGCCGGTCGATCTTGAGCAGGCCAGTGGCCTTGTCGAGCTCATATTTCACCGTGTCGGTGGGCACGATCTCGATGTACGCGGTCACGACGGACGGAGCTTCGGCGCCGATCTCGACGCCATGCCAGGGGTGGGCACGAAATGCGGAAGGAAACATGGTCGGCATTGATTGGAGATCTTGGACTAGAGGAGGATGAAAACCGGCGAACCTACCGGTCCGCGGCGAAAAACAGTCATCGGGACGATGCATGTACGATAATCGGGGACGGAGAGTTTACCGCAAAGCGCAGCCCAACCGATCTCGAGCTCATGACCGATCTGAAGCAATTCATCCGTGATGTCGCCGATTTCCCGCAGCCGGGCATCATTTTCCGCGACATTGCCCCATTACTGCGCAGCCACTTCGAGCCCACCATCGACGCGATGAGCGGGTTGCTGAACGCGGCGGAATGGACGCACATCGACGCCGTCGCCGGCATCGAATCCCGCGGCTTCATGCTCGGCGCCGCCCTGGCCGTGAAGCACGGCAAAGGCTTCGTCCCGATTCGCAAGAAAGGCAAGCTGCCGCCGCCGGTCGTCAGCGTCCCATACCAGCTCGAATACGGCGAGGGGGTGCTGGAGATGCAGCAAGGCAACGGCCGCTTGCTGTTGATCGACGACGTGCTCGCCACCGGCGGCACCCTGTACGCGGCAGCCGATCTATGCCGGCTCGCGGGCTATCGAGTCGATGCCCTGGCCGTGCTCCTGGATCTCAATCTGATCAAGGACTTCCGTTGGGAGGGCCAGCCGGCACGAACCGTCATCCGATACTAACCGGTGATTAAAACTGACAAATCTTCACCGCTGCCGGAGTGCCCGCTGCCCCGGCCTCGCTGACAATGCTGTCCATAGCTGGACCAGGAATGTCGTTGAGGGTTGCCATGAAAGACACAGCTAAGCGGGCACTGCTCGCACTGACCATGACCATGGGCCTGACCACTGCCGCGCTGGCCATCGAGCCGGGCCAGGGGGTCGAAAACTTCCGCCTGCTCGATCAGCAGGGCAAATCGCACGAGCTCCACTCCCTCTCGGACAGGAAAGCCGTGGTGCTGATGGTGCAGGGAAACGGCTGCCCCATCGTTCGCCAGGCACTGCCGGCGTTGGCCGAAGTGCGCACCCAGTATCGCAGCCAGGGTGTCGAGTTCCTGCTGCTGAACTCGAACTTGCAGGACACGCGCGAGCTGGTCGCGAAGGAAGCGAACGAATTCAAGATCGATTTTCCCATCCTGCTCGACGACTCGCAGCTCATCGGCGAAGCGCTCGGCGTGGTGCGCACTTCCGAAGTGTTCGTCATCGATCCCAAAGGCTGGCAGCTCAAGTATCGCGGTCCGATGGATGACCGACTGTCTTACGAGCGCCAGCGTCCAGCAAAGAATCACTATCTCACCGATGCACTCGACGCCGTGCTCGCCGGCAAACCTGTGGCGACACCGTACGCCGATGGCGTCGGCTGCCTGGTCAATTTCCCCGAGCGCGCTCACAAGACGAGTCACCACTAGCGCTCGCATTCAACCAAGCTCACGCAAGCTCCTAGCAAACATCGATCTGGTGCCGGCACTCGACGATTAAGTTTGCGTCAGCTCGCTACGCGAGCAACTCTTACAGGGCGACGACGTCGCCTTTTTTCCAGTGCGCGCAATTCACGCGCCGTGAAAGTACCTACGCATGAGCTGTCGCCAAATGGCGAACGCGGCGTTATGGCCGTTAAGTTTCGCTATAGTGCGCATCTGCCGACAGATCGGCAGCAACTAGACCTATAAGGATTCGTGCTGATGTTGAGAAAGGCTCTGCTAGCGCTGCTGCTGGTGCTAGGACCCGTGTGCGCCTTCGCCGCGACGATGTATATCTCCGATGAGCTGACTGTTCCTCTGCGCCGCGGCCCGTCGAACGGACACAAGATCATCAACGCCGCGCTGCCCAGCGGCCTCGCGCTCGAAGTGCTCGGCGAAGACAGAGCCGCCGGCTTCACTCAGGTGCGCACACCGAATGGCACGGAAGGATGGTTACCAACTCAGTATCTGGTGAGTCAACCCGTCGCGAAGGACCGACTGACCGTGGCGACCAAGCGGGTCGAGGCGCTCGAAGCGCAGCTGAAATCGGCGCGCGAAAATTATCAGGACGTGCGCGGCGCACGCACCGAGATCGAAGGCAAGGCCAGCACGCTCGCCAAAGAAAATCAGAAACTGCAAACCGAGCTGGCGGAGATCCGCCGCGTGTCGGCCACCGCCATCACCCAGTTCGAAGAAAACAAACAATTGAAGGCCAGCAACACGGCGCTGATCACGCAGGTCACGCAGTTGACAGAGGAAGTGCAGGACCTGAAGCGCAATGTGATGTTGCGCTGGCTGTTGTCCGGCGGCGCGCTGGTGTTGATTGGCCTGGCTCTCGGCGCGTGGATCAAGTCGCGCCCCAAGCGCAGCACCTGGGCGTAAAGAGTGAGCGGTTGAGTTGGGGGCTCTGAGCGCGGAGCCCTGAAGAGGAGCCTGTGAACGATCGCGGCGTCAGCTTGAGAGATCGTTGTGCCGTGGCCTGCAGGAGGACACCGATGGCCTAGACAACAACGGGCCAACTCACAAAACCTACTTTCCTCGACCGTTCACAGGCAGGCTCACAGATTGATATGAGACCAGCACGATCACATCGGACCCGGGAGCATGCTCGCAGTTCGAATGAGCTGCTTGTTGGTATAGATCCGGTAGCGTTCAGCAATGAACCCCCCGGAGCTGCGAAAAATATTCCATACCGGTGACGAAGCGTTACGAAGTAACGGCAATCGCCGCTGCGGCTGCGTCAAGGACGAGACAACACTTCCTTCGTGCCGTCCACGCGCGCTCGGAACATCTGCCCATCTTTGCGAATCAACAGGCCTTCCATCACGGGCGCCCGCGTCTGCTCATCCCGATGCGGATAGACCTGCACCGCGATCACGCGCCCTCCATATAAAGACGTGATGGTCGGCACGGTGGTGTGCCCGACCAGAATCGCCTGCACATCGAAGCGTTCGCGAATCAGCTCGATGTCCTTTGGCTCCGCCACCTTGAAGCCACCTCGGCGCGCGGCGTCCTGGAAATAGCCGCGATACCACAGCGGCCCGTTTTGGCCCATGACGAACTCGGCCTGCTCGCCGGCCGCCGCAGTTCGATCCATCAGCGCGGCACGCACTGCTTGATTCACTGTAGACAGAGTCAATCCGCGATCGACCAGCTCGCGCGAGACGCCGCCGTGCAGACACAGATACTGACCGAGGCGGAACACCGCAGCTTTGCTACGCAACCATTGGCCAAGTAATGTTTGCTCACTCCACAGTGCAGCGTATCGATCCGCGCCGAGCAGCGACGCGACGCGCGGGTATTTCGGATTGAGATATCGAGCGTCACCCGTGAGCACCATGGCTTCATGATTGCCGACCGCCACATGCACGCCGCCACCGGCGCGCAACGCTTCCCCTTCGAGTTTGTAAAGCAACCACAAGAGTTCGGTCTGGTTCGGGCCACGATCGAACACATCGCCGAGCACGGCCAGATAGCCCGAGCCGAACGACCAGCGCAAGCGATCGTCGATGACTCCGTGTCGTTGCAAGAGCTGCACGGCGATTTCAAACTCGCCATGCGTATCGGCCATTACGAACAACTCCGTGTGCTTGTCGATTTGAATGTCGTCTGGCGCTGGCTGCGCCGGCCCTCGCAATTCAACGTCGAACGCAGGAAAGGCACCGACGGCCGCGACCGTCACTACATCGCCCTCCTTGACCGCTCGTTCGCGCACTCGCGGCCCTTCGCTCTGCCCGTCGATCCATAGTGAATGCCAGCTGCCATCGACGGCGCGCAGGACATATGGCCCGTCCTGCAGAGTTTCGGCTCGCGCCAGGCCGATGCAGAACACCCACAGTGCCGCCGCAAGCAGCAGTGACCGGGCTCTCGTTCGTAACTGTGTCTGGAGGAGATGCGACATGGGTCGCATCATAGAGCAAATATTTCTTAGCCGGCCGCCGCCCACGTCACGGCGCCGAAACCGCACCCCCACCTGAACGCGAACACCCAGCAGGAACGCCCATTTGAGAGCCGCGGCCGGTTTCAGCCGCGCCGGATTTGGTTACTATCGACACCGATGAGCACCATCACCCTTGGCCCAGCGCGTATGGGGGACGCACCCGCTATTGCCCACCTGTCACGCGACCTGATCGAAGCCGACCTGCCGTGGAGCTGGACGCCCCGGCGCGTCGCCAGCCTGATGCGTCAGCGCGAAAGCGCCGCCGTGATCGCGCGCGATCAGAATCGTCTGGCCGGATTCATCCTCGCCCAGTACGGCGACGAGTCGGCCCACATCGCGTTGCTCGGCGTCGCGAACGAATATCGCCGGCAAGGACTCGGCCGGCGCCTGGTGCAGTGGGTGGAGGAAACCGCGATGGTTGCCGGCCTGTTCCTGGTGCGCCTGGAAGTGCGCGCCGGCAAGCGCGAGGCCCGCAACTTCTATGCGAAGCTGGGTTATCGCGAAACCGATCGGGTCGACGGCTACTACAGCGGCCTCGAAGACGCGATCAAGATGTCGCGCGACCTGCGGGCACTCTCCACGTCCAAGTAGCGTCGCTCAAAACAGGTCACCGGCCGGCCCCGGCATCATCTGGGAGCGCACCAGCGGAATCGGCGGCCCGCCAAACGACAGAAACTCATCGTTGAATAGTTTCCAGGCCTGCCGGCCGCCGCGACTGCCGGTCCAGTCGTCGCGCAGCTTGCGGATCATCAGCTTGCCCATCGTGTAATTCAGATAAGCCGGATCGTAGGTGCCACGCGCGGCCTGCTGTCGGGCATTGCCGGCATCCTGGAACGCCTTC
>NZ_LSRW01000113.1:0-25705 GCF_003104955.1 Steroidobacter cummioxidans
AATCTCTGGCGGCAGCACTTCGGCTTGTAGGTCTCATCCTGCAGCTCGAAAAGCTCCCAACTCGGCATGGAAACAACCCGCACCTTGATGCTTCTGTGGCGAGATCCTTGGCGGCTTGAAGGCACAGGCTCACCTCGCTGCCGGTACCGATCAGAATGACTTCGGGTTTGCCCTGCGGCGGATCCGACAGGACATAGGCTCCGCGCGCCACCCCGCTTGCCGACGCAAGCTGGCTGCGGTCGAGTGTGGGCAGCGGCTGCCGCGACAGCACCAAGCAGGCTGGCTGATGCTTCAGTGGCATGATGACCCGCCACCCTTCTGCGACCTCGTTGGCATCGCACGGGCGCAAAGTGAGCAATCCGGGAATGGCTCTGAGCGAGGCGAGTTGCTCGACCGGCTGGTGTGTCGGCCCGTCCTCGCCAACGCCGATCGAGTCGTGGGTGAAGATATAAATGACCGGAACTTCCATCAGCGCAGACAAGCGAATGGCCGCTCGCATGTAATCGGAGAAGATCAGGAAGCCGGAGCCGAACGGTCGAATCTTCGACAGCGCCAGACCGTTGCATACGGCACCCATTGCATGCTCACGGACGCCGAAGTGGAAGTTGCGCCCAGCATACTGCTCCGCCTCGAAGTCGCCGCTGCCCTCGAACGTCAGCCGCGTCTTGGTAGAGGGAGCGAGGTCGGCCGAACCGCCGATGAGCCAAGGGACGTGGGTCGCAACCAAATTTTCAATCTTCGCGGAGCTGTCGCGGCTGGCAATGCCATTCTGGTCCGGGGGAAAGGTCGGGATGGCTGCATCCCATCCCTTGGGCAGCTCCCGACGCTGCATCTGCTCGAGTGCTTCGGCGAGTTCGGCATGATCCTGGCGATAGCGCTCGATCATGGCCTCCCAATCAGCCCTGAGGCTCGCGCCGCGCGCACCGATTCCCTTGCGGAAGTGCTCATACACGCCATCGGGCACAAGGAACTGCGCATCCTCGGGCCAGCCGTAGCCGCGTTTGACGAGTCGCACCTCGTCCGCACCCAGCGGCTCGCCGTGAGCGGCCGCCGTATCCTGTAGATGGGGCGAGCCATAACCGATATGGCTTTCAATCAGGATGAACGTCGGCTGGCCTCGAGCCTCGCGGAAACGATTGATCGCCGCGCCAATCTCGGTGGTGTTATTAGCATCACGCACACGGATCACTCGCCAGCCGTAGGCGAGAAAACGCGCCTCGACGTCCTCGGTGAAAGCAAGTTGGGTCGAGCCTTCGATCGAGATACGGTTGCTGTCGTATATCCAGCAGAGATGCTCGAGCTTGAGATGCCCGGCCAATGAGGCCGCCTCGCTCGAAATTCCTTCCATCATGCAGCCGTCGCCTGCCAGCGCGTAGATGTCGTAGTCAAAAACGGGATAACTGGGCCGATTGAAATGCCGAGCCAGCCATTCACGGGCAATGGCCATGCCGACGCTCATGGCGACGCCTTGCCCCAACGGACCGGTGGTCGCCTCGACGCCGGAGGTCAGGTGATATTCGGGATGTCCCGGACACTTGCTGCCAAGCTGGCGGAAGTTCTTGATGTCCTCGAGGGTGACTGTCGGCCGGTCGAGCTGCTCGTACTCGGCATCCACAGCCTTGACCTCGGCCAGATGCAATAGGGAATAAAGCAGCATCGAGGCATGGCCAGCGGACAAGATGAAACGGTCGCGGTCCGGCCAGATCGGATCGCCGGGGTCGAACCTCAGGTACTTCTGCCACAATGTGTAGGCCGTCGGGGCCATGCCCATCGGCGTTCCCGGATGTCCTGACTTCGCCTTCTGCACGGCATCTATCGCGAGCGTCCGCATGGTGTTGATGCTGAGCTGATCGAGATCCGCCATATGTGATACCCCTGACGGCTGAACGAGATTGGTCGGGCTGTTGACACGTCTCAGAAATGGGAATGTTCCCGTACTTCTATTTCTGACCACGCATAACGTCACCAGTGCATCCGGCAATGCTCTGGTCGCAGGCGAACGCCTGTGCAACGAAGCTATTCGTTGCACAGCGCTGCCGATCCTCGTTCCAGGAACAGTCGACGTCGACGATCAGTTTCAGAGGTGTTGGCGCACGCTCGTCGCAGCTGCCGCTGAGGATCTCGACATGACCTCGCTCAACTCCTCTACGCCTCGCGCCTCTGCAACGCGTCAGCTCGCAGGTATCGTAGTACCCAATACGTCGATCGTCGCTCGCGCCATCGAATACGCGCGCGAGCACTGCGAGCCTTATCTGTTCAATCACTCCATGCGATCGTGGCTCTTCGCTGTGGCGGTCGCGCATGTGAAAGAATCGCCCCACGATCCGGAAGTGCTCGCCGTCTCAACGGTGCTGCACGACATCGGTCTGGCCAGAGCATTCAACGGCCCGCTGCGATTCGAAGTTGAAGGGGCCAATGCAGCCAGAGCGTTCGCGCGCTCACAGGGCATGGCCGAGAGCCGTGCGCAGCTCATCTGGGACGGCGTCGCACTCAACTCAACACCTTCCATCGCCTTGTACAAGGAGAACGACGTCGCCCTGTGTACGATGGGCATCGGCGTCGACTGGGGCGGCTGGGGCATGGAGATGCTGACCGCAACACAGGTGGCCGCAATCGTCGAGGCATTTCCACGGCTGGAGATGAAGCAGCGGTTTACACGCGACGTGTGCAAGATCGTCGAATCGCGCCCGGATACCACTTACGACAACTTCTCGCGCGACTTCGGCGAGCGGTTCGTACCAGGCTATACGCGACCGTCGACAGTGGACGCTCTGCTGAACGCGCCCTTCGAGGAATGAATGCAGCAGCCGAGATGCTGTAGCCACGCTCAGCTACGGACCAACGCCTTATCGAGCGCCGCTAGCAATTGCTGTTCGCCGAATGGTTTGAACAAGCATTCCACGGCGCCCCGCCCGATGAGCTCTTGACGAATCGTTTGATCGCCACGCCCGGTGATAAAGACAATCGGAATCGAGTAGCCGCGACGCTTCAGCTCGCGCTGCAGTTCCCTTCCCGTCATGCCAGGCATGGCGATATCCAGCAGCAAGCATCGGGTCGTCGCAACGTGGCTCGATATCAGAAACTCGTTTGCCGAGGCGAATGCACGCGCCGCAAACCCGAGTTCCTGCAACAGGTCCGGCAGCGACTCGCGCACCGATTCATCGTCATCGACCACGACGATGGATGCCCGCGTCACCTCCGGGGATTCAGCAACCTGCTCGAGGGCGGTCATACAAAAGTAGGTGAGACTGTTCAACGCTGCTGGTAAGGGTGGAAAACGTAGTCCTTGGCTTTGACGGCTTGGTGGCACGTGTGTCCGCAGTCCGCGGGGCTGCCGGCATCGGGACTGAACGAGTCCGAGCTCGGGTCGTAGTTGAACACGGCATAACCCCACCCGCCGCTGCTCGGAAATCGCTTGCTGTCCTTCTCCATGACGAAGTTCTGGGAAAATACAGCCGGCACCTCCACGACGAACGGCGCCTCGGTGCTCTTCTGATGTTTCCATTGCAGCTTGGCGATCTTCGAGCCATCCGGGAACGGCTGGCCGTTGCCCGGTATGCCGGACTCGAACGCCTTGATGATGGTGGGATTGCCGACGATGACCTTGAGAATATCGTCGGTGCGCGCCGAGGAGATCACCGCCCAATCCTCGTATCCCTTGAAGTCGGAGTACGCGATGCCGCCCGGCGATTTCAGTGAATACTTGTCCTGCGCGTAAGCGAGCGTGCCGCCCAGGACCAACGCGGTCGTGGCAATTCCAATCGTCAGCTTGTCATTGCGCTTCATCGGTCGATCCTGCCCTGGTCATGCTCTGGAAAATTCAGGTGCCAGCCCACCAGTCGGTCAGCAAGGCCGCGTATCTATCGGAGGCGTCCTCCCAGACGAAGTGCCCAGAGTCGATGATCTCGAGTTTGCTGTGGGGCAATCGCTGATGGAGAAACTCCGCGTTCGCTGGCGGCACGACAGGATCTTTCGCGCCGTTGAAGATCAGCACCGGCGTCTGGATGGTCGGCAGCAGCTCGGCAAGCATCGGCAACTGTTCCGGGTACGTGCGCACATAACGCATCGAGTCGGCGAACCGCTCGCCTTCGTAGGAAGACAAGTAATCCTCGCGCGCGGTATCGGTCAGTTTGTATCGTTCCAGAGTGCCGATAGCTGCGGCCACGATCCGGCGGCCGTCGATCTTGCGATACGGATCGAGACTCGGTGCCTCCACCCACTCCTTCAGCGGATCGCCGAGTTGCAGCGGAACTGCCGTGCCGCCAGTACCGACCGCGAGACTGCGGAACCGGCCCGGGGACATCGCGGCAGCGAACAGCGCAGCCGCCGTTCCGACGTCAGGACCAACGACATGCGGTCGTTTCAGGCCAAATGCATCCGCGGCTCGAACGATGAATTCGCCCATCGATTTCGGTGACATCGCCGAATCGCGCCCTTGCGATTGCCCGAAGCCCGGCAGATCGATCGCAACCAGGTGCATGTGCTCAGCCAATCGATTCCACGTCGATTCGTACGCATAAATGCTCTCCGGCCACGGGCTCAGCAACAGCGCATGATCGTCGCGCGGTTCGCTCTCGGCGTATCGGATCGACAAACCATCGATGGTGCGAACCTGCGGTCGGATCGATTGCCCCTGCGAGATGGTGCTCACGGCGGGAACCCTCCATGAATGACATGTCGCCCAGAGTAGAGCCGAGCCCACCGATCGCCATCACACCATCGTGTTATCGACCCCTCCCGGGAGCCTCTGCTGTGATCCTGCCTGCGTCGGCCTTACCCAAAGGAGATCGAGATGAACAGTATGAGGCTTGAAGTTGTAGTCATTCCGGTCGCGGACGCCGAACGCTCCAAGCGCTTTTACACCAGCCTGGGCTGGCGGCTCGATGCAGATTTCGCGATAGAAGGCGCCTTTCGCGTCGTGCAGTTCACGCCCCCGGGCTCGGAGTGCTCGATCCATTTCGGTGTAGGTGTCACATCGGCAGCGCCCGGCTCGGCACGCCTCTACCTCGTCGTCCCTGACGTCGTGGCCACGCGCGAGGAGCTCATCGCGCGCAACGTGCGGGTCAGTGACGTAGTACATCGGCTCGGCCCCGGAAAAGCAGAGCTGGCTGGACCGCATCCGCAGCGACAGAGTTACGCTTCGTTCGCGTCGTTCAGCGATCCGGATGGCAACGCTTGGATCATGCAGGAGATCACACTGCGATTGCCCGGTCGCGTAGCGACAACTAACGCCACATTTACGTCGTCTGGCGACCTCGAAGCCGCGCTGCGAAGAGCCGAGGTTGCTCATGGGGAGCACGAGAAGCGCACCGGTGCGCGAGATGAGGAGTGGCCGCGCTGGTATGCCGAGTACATGCTCAGCGAGCAGACCGGCAAGCCCCTGCCAACGTAACCGGTACCCAAGTAGGAGCAAACCATGGCAACCGCAAACATCGCAGACAAAGTCGTAGTCATCACGGGCGCCAGCAGCGGCATCGGCGAAAGCACTGCACGCTTACTCGCCGGCCAGGGCGCAAAAGTCGTACTTGGGGCAAGGCGCATGGAGCGCATCGACGCTCTCGTCGCGGACATCCGCCGCGGGGGCGGCAGCGCGACTGGCTTCAAGACCGATGTGACCCATCGCGACCAGGTCGAAGCGCTGATTGCCGGCACGATGAGCGAGCACGGTCGCGTCGACGTCATCGTCAACAATTCGGGAATCATGCCGATTGCCCCGATGACGGCTCGCAAGGTCGAAGAGTGGGATCAGATGATCGACGTCAACATCAAGGGCTTGTTATATGGCGTCGCCGCGGTGTTGCCGATCATGCAGCGGCAGAAACAGGGACACATCATCAACACCGCTTCGGTGCTGGGTTTCAAAGTCTTCGCACCCGGCGGCACTGTCTACAGCGCCACCAAATTCGCCGTACGCGCGATCACCGAGGGCCTGCGCATCGAGTTGAAGGCGGATAACATTCGCACGACCATGATCTCGCCCGGCGTGGTCGCAACCGAGCTCCCCGAAGGCAGCTCCGATGAGGGTACCCGCAAGTTTCTTCGCGACTTCTACAAGATCGCGGTCCCGGTCGACGCGATCTCACAAGCTATTGCGTATGCAATCGCGCAGCCCGCCGCGGTGGACGTGAACGAAATCGTGATCCGGCCCACGGCTCAGGAGTTCTGACGACTACGGCGTCATTACAGCGGGCGCGATCACACGATGGTTTGGGTCGGAATCGTAAACGAGAAGCTCGCGCCCGGCGCTCCGAAGTTTGGCTCCGCCCACAAGCGCCCATGATGACTCTCGATGATCGAACGACTTACGAATAGCCCGATGCCCATGCCACCGCTCTTGGTGGTGAAGAACGCTTCGAACAGCGAGTCGGGCCCCTGCGAAGGCAGTCCGGTCCCCGTGTCACGGACGGTCAACCGGACACACTCGCCCCGCTGCCATTCGGTTTTGACACGCAGTTCTCGCGGCCGGTCTTGGATCTCCTCCATCGCGTCGGCGGCATTGGTCAGCAGATTCAGGATCACTTGCTGCAGTTGGATCCTGTCGCCTGTGACAGCCGGCAAATCGTCGGCAAGTTCTTGTTGAACGATGACGCGGTTTCTCTGCAGGTGGTCCGAAGACAACGCGATCATCTCGCACGCGGCGTCGTTCAGATCCAGCGGCTCGAGCGTCAGATCCCGCTTGCTGAAAAGCGCACGCAATCGCGCAATCACGGCGGCGGCGCGATTGCCGTCTCGAAGGGTGCGCCGGACGGTTTCACGTGCGCCGTCGATATCTGGAGGGCTGCTGTCTAGCTTCAGCAGACACGTACTCGCGTTGGTGATGATGCCCGACAGCGGTTGGTTGACCTCATGCGCGATAGATGCGGTGAGCGCGCTCAGGGCCGCCACTCTCGAAGCACGCGCGAACTCGGCACCTGCCCTGTTGAGTGCATCCTGAGCGCATTTTCGCTCGGCCTGGTCGCGATACAAGCGTCCGTTCTCGACAATTTGCTCGAGCAACGCGCCCATATCTATGTAGATGCGCGCGGCAGTGATCTGCCGTCGCGACCGGTCGTACTCGTAGACACCGCAGCCCGGCACCTCGATGCGAGCATCGGTGGCCGCGTGCCCCTCGAACGGACCCTTGTGTCGGGCTTCGAAGCTCCATTCGACGACCACAACGTCTTGCCCGAAGATCCAGTTCTTGACGATGTGGCGGTTGCCGGGGAACCCGGTAATGAACGGTCGAACGAACTGCTCGCGCACGGCCGATCGGCCCTGCAGGAAGACACCGGGAATCTGCACCGTCACGTCCTCCGCGTAGTAGGACATGATGCGATCCTCGTCAGTGCCCTGCCACGCGTCGAAATACTCGTCAATGAACGATTCGATATCGGCGGGAGAGCCAGGTGCAGTTGACGCCGCCATCGCAGTACTCAGCGCTTGCCTCCCGTAGCAAAACCCAGGCGTGCCGCCATGTTCACTAGCTCAGCGAACGACGGAGCCGCCATCTTTCGCATCACCTGCCCGCGATGAATCTTCACGGTAATCTCGCTGATTCCCAGCTCGAAGCCGACTTGTTTGTTCAGCTGTCCGCGCACGATCAGCGTCATCACCTGTCGCTCACGAGCGGTCAAGGAGTCGTAGCGGCCGCGCAGCCCATGGAGATCCGCTTCCTGCGCCAGCGACGCGCGACTGCGCTCGATCGCGCCGTCGATTGCACCTAGTAACACGTCCGGACCGAACGGCTTGGTCAGGAACTCGACCGCGCCGGCTTTCATGGCCTGAACCGTCATCGGAATGTCGCCGTGCCCGGTGATAAAAATAATCGGTAGCTCAGATCGGCCCGCAATCCGCTGTTGAAGCTCCAGGCCGTTGAGCTTCGGCAAGCTCACGTCCAGCACCAGACAGCCCGGCCCGGCCTCACGCTGCCGGGCCATGAACTCTTCGGCGGAGGCGAATACTTCGGGCCGCCATCCTGCCTGAGCAATGAGTCCTTCGAGCGATTCGCGCACCGAGACGTCGTCATCGACGACGAATACCGTAGGACCAGCAACCGGTGTTGCGCTCGACATGAAGGGAGCCCCTCGGGAACTCGGGCCAGGATCGTCGGCCGCGGCAGTGCCGGAATGTCCCTCGCCGGCGTGGGCTCAACGGTCGTCGCAGGGATCAGCCTAGAGATCCGGGCATCGGCGGCTTATCCGCATTAAATGCAAGGATCCATGTCCATCGCCACACGTCCAGCGTCGGCGCGGCACCAACATCATTCCTTGACGTACTGGGTATCAGTTGGCCCCTCTCCAGTGATGTACACGATAGCAGGCACGTCGCCCGTGAATGCGAAATGCGCGATGCCCGCAGGCTCGGTGTAGAAACCGCCGGGCCCAAGCGTGGTGGTCGCAGCATCGCTGGCACGCTCGCCGTAGCCGAAATGCCACTCGCCCGACACGACGATTGCGTTCCGGTTGTCGCGATGGCTATGCGCCGCGATATGCGTACGAGGTGGCACACGAATTTCAAACGCGTATGGGCCGGGTCCATTCGGATCGCCCGAAAGCACCGTCGTTTGCACACCGCTGAGCCCGGATGTGCCCACCCCTCCTTCACCTCGAGCCATTTCATCAACCTGAGCCTTGGTGAGGCGTGTTTGCCGCAATGGTGCGTTCGAATCACTCTGCAAGAACCCGCGAATTGCCGCGATTGTCGGCGCGGGTTGCTCCTCCATGAGCCAATGGCCGGACTCGGCGATGACAACTTGATGCACATCATCCGCCGCGAACCGCATGACGAATGCCATGGTGGGACCAAATGAATGGTCCCCGCCCACCGCCAGCACCGGCATTTGCAAACGCCCACGCGTCAGGAAGTTGCGATTGTCGATTGCGTCCTGGTCGAAGGCGGCAAATTGGGCAAAGCCCGCGTGCATACGTCCGGTGCGAGCGTATAGAGAGGCATAGTGAGATCGTGCGGCTTCGGTAAAACGTGCTGGGTTCGCCGAGAACTCGTTCCAGAAGCGATCGAGATAGATACGTTCCCGCCCTGCGACGAGGCGCTCCATGTCAGGGCCACCGAAGCGGAAATGCCAGAGCAGCGGGTTCTTCAGGATCTCCTCCCATGGCCCGACGCCGGGCACCGGCGCATCCATCATCACGAGGCGCGTCGTGCGGTCTGGATGTGAGGCGGCGAAAGCAAACGCCACCATGTTGCCGATGTCGTGAGCGACAACATCCGCTTGGCGAATCTGCAGCGCATCGAGCACGCCGGCCATGTCCTCGGCCTGATTCCTCTTGGTGAAACCATCAGCCGCGACAGCTGACAGTCCCATGCCTCGCAGATCCGGCACGATTACCGTGTGATCGAGCATGAGCTGCGCGGCAAGCGGTACCCACATGTCGCCCGTATCGCCATATCCATGGAGCATCAGGACGGCCGGTCCCGAGCCGCCCACTCGCACATGGAGCTTCGTGCCATTCGTCGCGATTTCCTGCGTACGAAAGCCGGCCGGGTATTCGAAGGTCTGAGCCTCCGCAGCAAGTCCCATGCAAACCGACAACGATGCGACAGCGCTCAGCAAGAGGTTTCGTGTGCTCATTTTCACTCATCCAGCCACAAACGCGTGAAATCAGTATGCTTAAAGATGACGGGCATGAGCAGGTCGAAAACGTCGAACCAACCTTCCGGAGATTCCGAACGATGAAGCTCGATGGAATCGCAGCCTTTATCGCTGTGGTCGAGGCCGGCTCAATCAACGAAGCGGCGCGTCGGTTGCGCCTGTCCAAATCCGCCGTCAGCGAGCGGCTCACCGAATTGGAACGGGCGCTCGGCGCCAATCTCATACAACGCAACAGCCGACAGCTCGCTCTGACGGAGGATGGCCTGGCTTTCCTGCAGCGCGCGAAACGGATTGTTGCGGAGGCGGATGCGGCCGCCGCGGAGCTCGCACATCGGCGTGGCGAAATCGCCGGACCGCTGCGAATTTCAGCCCCACGAGGCTTCGGCGACACGCATCTCGGGCCCGCCCTCTACACGTTCATGGAGCGGTACCCAGAAGTCTCAGTCACTGCCGACTACGATGACCGGATCGGCGATGCGGCCGGCGGCTATGATGCAGCCATTCGAATTGCTCAGGGCGAAATGCCGAAGCTTGTCACGCAGACATTGACTGTCAGCCGACGCACGCTGGTGGCGTCACCAACCTACCTCGCTCACTTCGGACGACCGCGCACAATCGAGGACCTCCCGCAGCATCGAGCCATCCACTACATGGAACGCAATCCGGACGACTGGAGCTTCAAGAGCGGGAATGACTTGCTGGTCGCGCGCGTCGTCCCGCGGCTTCGAATCACGTCCTGCCTGGCAATGCGCGACGCTGCGATCGCCGGTCTAGGGATAGCGTCGTTGCCGACCTTTCACAGCCATCAGGCGATCCGGTCAGGTGCGCTCGAAGTCATCGACATTGGGGCGGACCCCGATGTCACGCCGATCACGATCGCCTACCAGAACGATACTCGTCCGTCCGCAAAGCTCACCGCGCTGATCGAACATCTGAAACGTGCGTTCGGCAATCCGCCCTATTGGGACGAGGATTTGCCGTTTGAGCGCTGACTCCGACCCGCGATTGCCGAGATCACGCGACTAGATGTTGCCCGCCGTCGATATCGTAGGTCCTATCAGAGCACGCCGGCTCGTCGCGCCCCGCCTCTATAAAAATCTCTATAAAAATCGTTTCGTCCGTCGGCCATTTCAGAGGCCAGATCGAAATTTTTGCGCAGGACAGGGATTCCCGCGCTTCCTTGCTACTTTCAGACAACGACAGGCTACTCCGGACGCTGGAGCACCGTATTCGAAAAGCTCTCATCCATCTGCACAAAGAATGGGAGCTTCATGCTGCCGTCTCCAACCAAGATTCGCACCAGAATGCGACCTTCGCAGCGCGAGGCGCGGCTGACCTCCCATTGCCTGCTCCGCACACCCGACTCAGCGCTGAACACCCCGAGCGCCGCCTTACGGCCGAGTTCATTCGCTTTATCATCGAGGCGATCGCAGTCTGCAAGCGCCTCATCATTGCTATAGGTCACAGTACGAGGCGGCGAATCGGCCTTGCAGGCAGCCACCAGCACAACCACCGACAACGCCAAGCCTATTTGTACACGCATCTGTAGTACTTGATCATGTTCTTTTGCGTTTGGATGCAATGATCTACGATCGCCGGATCACGCTGTTCTATACCAAACGCCCGCAGCTTTGTTGTGACTTGTCGCTCCAGGACGCTTGCATCCAGCCGCCCGTCTCCCCATACTGAACCACATGGTTCAGCATTCACCAACCCACTTCAACGCCTCCTTCGCCGCGCTCGCGGACGCTACCCGGCGCGGCGTTCTCGAGCAGCTTGCGCGCGGCAACGCTTCGATCACCGAGCTTGCCGACAAATTCGACATGTCCCTCACCGGCATGAAGAAACACGTCGGCGTGCTCGAACAGGCCGGGCTCGTCACGACCGAAAAGGTCGGCCGCGTACGCAACTGCAAGATCGGCCCCTGCCGGCTCGAAGAGGAGATTGAGTGGATGTCGCAATACCGCCGGCTCTGGGACGCCCGCTTCGAAGCGCTAGACCGCGTGATCGAGCAGCTCAAGTCTCGTGACAAACCCAATGTCCGCAAGAAAAGATAGTGAGGCCCGCATGAATCGCACGACCGTTGAGCGCAAGTCCGATCGCGAAGTCGTCGTCATCCGCACGTTCGACGCGCCCGCGCGCCTCGTCTTCGAGGCGTGGGCGAAACCCGAGCTGTTCAAGCAATGGTGGGTGCCGCGGTCGATGGGCATGACGCTGCGCTCGTGCGAGCTGGACGTGCGCACCGGCGGCAAATACCGCCTCGTGTTCGGTGACGACCCCGCAAACGTGATGGCCTTCTTCGGCAAGTACCTCGACGTGGTACCGAACCAGCGCATCGTCTGGACGAATGAGGAAAGCGGCGCCGACGGTTCCATCACTACCGTCACCTTCGAAGAGAAGAACGGCAAGACGACGCTCGTGATGAGCGAGCTCTACCCGACGAAGGAAGCGCTCGACGCCGCCGGCACCGGCGCGCAAGAAGCCACGAAAGAGACGTTCGGGCAGCTCGATGAGCTGCTCGCCTCGCTCGCCGATACTGCCGCACGATCGTGACGTTATCGACACCCACCTCGATCAGGCTGGCCGACCGGGTTCCACGGAAGCGACAAGACAGGCCATTGGCGATTTAGTCCGCCGGCCTTTGCGAGGAACTTCACGCAATTTGCGATCTTGAAGACCCGGCCGCCTCACGCGTGAGCTGGAACACGTCGACAGGTCGCTGCCAGCAATATTGTATGCAGTGAGCGCGCGACCGGTACGGCATCACATTTCTGCGCGTGATGTTGAATCGACAATGGAAAAACGTCCCAGTCCGTCTTACATTGTCGTTACAACAAGACGAGCCAGGGAGATGCAGTGAAGCAGGCGCTCTATTCTTCCGTGCTGACGGAACGCCCCACCAATGAGACGCGCCCGTTCGGCGACACCGCGATGGTACTTGGAGCAATCTTCGCACTGGTCATTTTTATTCTGATCGCGATGTGGGTCACGGACTGGTTGACGGAGCCACAGTCGCGCGAGGAACGGTCCGAGTCGCACGAACGATAAGCGCGTGGCACTTAGTTGGATGATCTCGGTGCGAACGCCAGCAACACGTTGCCTGGCATCTGTCCGAACAGGCCGTAGCCGGAGCTCACCAGAAGATAGCCGTTCGCAGCGACGATGGCCGCGTTATCTATGGAGCCGCCCCGCCCCTCCACTGCGTTGACGCTCTTGAACGTGCGCGCTGTATCGAATGCGAACAACACCTTGCCCGTACGCGCATCGAAAGCGCGTACCATTCCGTCAACACCGCCTTGAACGACAGCACCATCGATGACCACGGGTGCAGCGGAAAGCCCCATGCTTCCGGCGCAAGCTCGAATGCGCGTAGCTCGATCACCGCTGCAATTCGCTTCGGACGTGTAAGACCACAGCACTTCGCCCGTTTCCACTCCAATCGCGTGCAGACCAGGCTGTTGCGTGGCATCGGCACCGCGCACCGCACCGTAAGGCCAATTGATAGGCGCGAACACGCGCTCCCCATCGGTCGCAATTCCCCAATGGATGCCTCCAAGCGGTGAGCCCTGGCCGAAATCCCGCCGCCACACCACCTTGCCGCGGTGGTCGGGATCCAGCGCCCAGAGCGTGCCTGACTTCTGACCGGCCAGCACAATGTCCGATCCGTTCGCACGCCGCGCGAGGATCACCGAGGCACCGAAATCTACATCCCTGAACACGCCCTGCCTCGGGCAGTTCGGTCCGTTGCGATCGGACTCGCAACCGGTGAGGAAGATGTCGTTGGCAGTCGCCTGAAAACTCCAACGGATCGAGCCGTCGTCGAGGTCGATGGCGAGAATGGCATCGGTGGTCGGCGCGGCGGGCTCCGATGTTGCTTCACCGGTGCCGACGTACAGCACGCGGCGCTTCGCATCGATTGCGGGTGACGTCCAGATCGGCGCTCCCGAGGGACCCCACAGCATTTTGCCGTCGCCGCGATCACGCACGGGCCGTGCCTCTTCCATCGTGTGTGCGGTCCAGATATTCGCTCCGGTGCGTGCATCGAGCGCGGTCACCGCGCCGTGCGTCTTACAGCACTCGTGATCCCGATCCGCGCCATTCGTGATCTCGTACTGTGAGATCGGTACGTACACCCGATCACCGTACAAGACCGGTGTGCCGGTCGTCAGCGACAGCGAATACAGCCCCACGTGCTTCAACCAGATACGCTCACCCGTCGCAGCATCCACCATGTGAATGTTCGCTCCGATGTCGCCGAACACCACGACCTTGCGCCTGGCACCGGGCAACTCGCCGAACGCCACACTGCTACGCAATGGCAGGTTGTGCCGATACACCCATCTCAGACAGGGTGGGCCGGCGATATCGATCGCGAACAGCTGCGAGGTCTCGGCGACGGCTAGAAACACGGTCGTGCCGATGACCGCGGGCTGCGACCGCATGGTCGTTGCCTTCGGAAATGCCATGACCCACGCGAGTTCGAGCTTACGGAAATCCGCGGTCGCAAGACCTGCCTGCGCCGCGCTCAAGCGGCGATGATTGCGCGCATCGAAGCCGAAACCCGCAACAGTGGGCGAAGCGCCCAAATTCATGCGACCGCGTTCCGGCGCGCAAGCCATCGTAGCGCTCCAATCGTCACGCACCGCCTCCGGCCCGGTGAGAAAATCGAGCAGCCTCGCGCGTTCTTGCGACGTGAGCCGCGATGCCTGCGCTTGCATTCGCCCCTGCGTGAGTGCGTGGTCGATGGTGTCTCGTCGCATCGCCTTGAGCGAGTCGAGTCCCGGAGCGCGGCTCGCCGCCGGGTGATCGTGGCAAACCGCGCAGGCGTTCTCGTAAATTGCTTTTCCGGGGTGCTCCGTGGGCGGCGGAGCCGCCGCAGCTATCTTGAACGGAGCCGCGTCTATCGGGTTCCCATGCGCGAATTGCAATTGAGCGCTCGTCGCCAGCGCGAAGGCGAAGCAAGCAGCGAGCCTCGACGCGAAAGGCCTGCGCACAAGCGCGCCGGCAGCCTTCAGAGCCGCGTGGCAGTTGGACATATCGCTCGATCCATCCATGAGAACGTCTTGATCGCGGGAACGGCTTTCATCAGTGGTTCGCGCAGCGCGGCCGCGCACCGTGACGATGACTTGGATGCCGGGAGCGCCAGGACGGTTTATATGGATGCTGCACGATCGAGGATGGAATCCTGTCGGCCGCTCAGATCGTCAGCTGGCGGGCGTTTCATTCCATCGATTCTCGAACACGAACTCCTGCAGTTGCCGGCCGGCAGTCCAGCCTTCCAGCTCGAGCATGGGCGCAGGGTAGAATGCATCCACATGCCCGAGACATAGAATCGCCACGGGTTTCGCGCCCGCTGGCATATCGAGCAGTCGCGCCAGCGCCTCGGGTTCGAACAAAGAGACCCACCCCATGCCCAAGCCTTCGGCGCGCGCCGCCAGCCACAAGTTCTGAATGGCGCAGGCGACCGACGCTAGATCCATCTCCGGAAGCGTGCGACGTCCAAAGATGTGCCGCTCGCGACCATCGGCGAGCGCAGCGACCAGGACCTCGCCGCATTCGAGCACACCCTGAACTTTCAAGCGCATGAACTCATCGCTGCGCTCGCCGAGCGCGGCCGCTGTCGCCGCCCGCTCACGTTCGACGAGCTCATGAATTCTCACGCGCAGGCCGCGGTCTCCAATTCGTATCAGACGCCAGGGCTGCATCAGCCCCACGCTCGGCGCTCGGTGCGCCGCCTGCAGAAGACGCCATAGCGTGCGCTCGTCGATCGGCTCGCTAGTGAAATGACGCATGTCGCGGCGTTCGGCGATGGCGCGATAGACCGCCTCGCGCTCCGCATCGCTGAACCGATATCTGTCCGAGTGGCTCACAAACTTACTCTACGTGTCGAAGCGATTGAGAGATCGATGCTCGCCCGAGACCTGAGCATCGAACGCCCACCAATACTGTCAGCTCCAAACACGTAGCGTAGCCTAATGGCCACCCGGCTCGACATTGATCTGCTCAGAAAGGTTGACAACCTGACAGGCGCTTATAGAAGAAGGCCGTGTCGCAGGGCGCACCGTCCGGCATCAGGGCAAAGCCCGGCACCCGACCAACTTCATTCCACCCCATTCGTCGATAGAGATGATAGGCGGTCATCTCAGGTACGGTATCGAGGACGAGCAGCGTCTTTCCTAGCGCCTGCGCTCTTGTTTCGACACTCTGCATGAGGAGCTTGCCGAATCCACGACCACGCATGGAGCTATGGACGAGCACTTTGGACACCTCCGCTCGATGCGGTTGGTTCTCCGGAAGCCCTGTGACGAGGATGGTAGTTCCAACCCAACGGCCCTCCGCCGTCAGCGCCAGAAGCTCGCATCGACCATCGCGGACTTGCTGGGCCACACCCGACCAAAACGCCTCCGCCTTCTGCCTCGACATTGGCGCCATGAAACTCACAGACGCGCCGTTATCCACGCAGTCGACCAGGATCTCTGCGAGTTCGCTCCGTCGTGCCTCGATCTCCTCCGCTCCGGCAATCCCGACTCGCGACATCACGCCTCCTGAAAATTCGGCTCGTCAATGACAGCGACCGGGACACTCTAACCGACGCGTCGGTTACCTTCAAAGCCGATAATCGCCGCCTGCGCGCGAGCACTTTGCCTCCTGCCTCTCGTGCGCGAACGAAGCCACTGTCTCTAGCAGAGCGTCCTGATGCCCGACCCAAAGATGGCCACCGTGATCATAATGAACAAACCTGGCACCAGGGATGTGCTCAGCGGTGTACTGCGCGCCGGCGTACATTCCATATAAATCGTCGCGAAGTGCGATGACGAGCGTCGGTACACGTACTTCTTCGAGCGCATACCGAGTGAGGGAAGCTGCGACACGAGCATCGTTCTTCAGCCCTGCCGCACGCTGACTGAGCGGAAAGACGCTGCGCAGGACTTCATCGATCCGCGCCTGCTCGCTGCGGTCGGCCGCTTTCACCAGCGACGGTGGCGTGCCCAGAATCGTTTCGATAACTGCACCGCGCGCAACGCGTAGTGCCATCCAGTAAACCGCGTCCGACATGACGAGCCAACGAAGCATCAGCTCAGCTATGCGCGCTGGTCTGTGGACGGAACGCAGCACGTTCCCCGGCGCCCACGTCAGCGGCACCAACAGCACCAGTGCCCGACAGCGCTGCGGATGACGAATCGCAAACTGCAATGCCGATGGCGCACCGGCGGAAGCACCGATGACCGTCGTCTCACGAATCTGCAGACTGTCGAGCAAACTTGCATGCGCGTCTGCTTGCGCCTGCGCCGAGGCATCTTCCGGCAAGGGCGTGCGCAAATAGCCGAATCGCGACATGGCCGTCACCCTGAAACCTCGATCGACCAGACCGCGCGCGAACAGCAATCCTTGATCGAAACCTCCCCCTGCCCCATGCACGATCAATAGCGGATCGCCATCGCCCTGCTGAGCGTATTCAATTCGCCCACTGGCGGTGTCTGCCACCGCACTGCCGGTGACGACGCGTAGTTGCGCGCCCCGCAGCTCGTGTTGAAAACGTCGATACCCGACGCCGGTCAACACACCGAGAGCTGCCGCAGCGGCTCCAGCAATTGCGTAGGTTTTGCGTGCGGACATGGCTAGCTGCCGCCTTACAACACCACCAACTCCGCGAAATTCGGACTCTTCACGACCAGCATGTCGCACGGCAAGTATTCGAGCACGTCTTCCGCCGTGCTTCCGATCAGCATTCGCTTCAAACCCCGGCGCGAGATGGCTCCCATCGCCATGATGTCGATCTCACAGTCGCGCGCGACGCGACACAAGGTTTCGCGGACGCCACCGGTCTCCAGATGAATGGTTGGCGCCGCCATTCGATAGTCGGACGTGAGCGCCGTCAGTTCCTTGAGTTTGCTGGTGCGTTCCTCTTCCAGCGCTTCGGGCGGAATGTCCACCACGAGCGGCGGCACAGTGACTGTGGCTGCGGCGATCATCGTGGCCGGGATGTAAGTATGAATGGCGTGGACCTCGCCTCCGAGTGCCTGGGCAAATCGAGTTGCCTCGTCCAGAATGCAGCGATCGAGCAATCTCGGCTTGTCGTCTACGTGTCCCGGATCGAGTGCCGCGCCGATACGATGTGCCGCGGACCAAGTCGTCTCTTTGACCAACAGCAGCGGCACCGGGCAACCGCGAATCAGCTCCCAATCGGTGTTCGTCAAAAGCGTGCGCTGGGCGAGCGTATGATGATGAGTGTCCTTGATCACCAGACCCGCGCAGGTATGTTCGACTCGATCCAGCAGCGCCGTGTGCAGCGGATCTGCGGACGACACTTCCGTCATTACATCGAGCCCTGTTTCGCGCAACGGCTCGGCAATGGACTCGAGCCACGGTCCCAGTTGTTCCAGCGGCGCCCGCGGCGACTGGCGCAGATGTCGCGCAAGGCGGATATTTCTCGCTGCCTCAGTATCGCAAATGAACAGATCCAGCCGTGCCGAAAGCTTCTGCGCCAGGAGAGCCCCTTTGGCGACGGCTGGTTGCTGTTGAGCCGTTGGATCGACGATCACCAGAATGTTTTGGATCGGGTTCATGATCCTGCCTCGGTAGATGACGCGACCTGTCGTGGAGTCTCATCCCCCGCGAACCAGCGTGGGTACCGGTGGTTTCCCGTAACCTACTCGCACAACCCCAGAGTCAACTCGCATAGGGCCAGGGATCGGCCATGGCCACCATCGAGGTCTGCCACGGCCGCCTATTCATCGCTCCTCCGCGGGTTCTCGGTACTAGGCTTCTGCAAGAGCCAGACGTAATCCGCCAGCCGCTGGATGATCAGTCGTGTACCACGCTCAGCATCGGGGTTGCCGAGCTGCAATCGGTTGAGATCTTCGCCCCACACCGGCATCGTGCGATCGCCGTGCGCACCGATGACGTAACGGCCGTCGATGATCCTCTCGATCCGGTCGCGTGGATACGATCCCCCCGCGCGAAGCGCGATGAGCGTCAGATCCGGCACTTCCACCTTGAAGGAGCTGGCAACCGGCCCGTCGCCATGACCTGTGGCACCGTGACAGCTGGAGCAAAAGCGCAAGTAGAGTTCTTTACCCGACATGGCGACATAGTCGGCGGCGCTCACAGTTGCGTGCCAACTCAGTAGAGTCATCGTGCAGATGAGCGACGCGGTACGCATGGGTTGCTCCAACTCTTCTTGCCACCGGCACTAGCGGACCAGCTCTGCGTAGCTGCCGTCGGTGACGCCTGCGGCATTCGCTTCATCGGTATCCAAATGCAGCTCCAGGCGGAAATCCGGTGCGACACGAACGACGATGTCGCCGAAGGTCAGATCGCGCTGGTCACTATCGATCTTGACGCTCACGATCTGTCCATCGCGCAATCCAAGCCGCTGCGCATCCCCCGGGTCCATATGAATGTGACGGCGAGCCGTAATCAAACCGTTCGACAATGTCACGGCACCGCTTGGCCCGATGACCTGCAGCCCGGGCGTGTTTTCTACGTCCCCCGAAACCCGCAGCGGCGCAGCGATGCCCAGCGTGTACTCGTCGCTACGTGACAGCTCGACCTGATCCTGCTGGCGCGGCGGCCCCATCAGCCGCACATGATCTATTCGACCGTGCGGCCCGATGAGGCTGACCGTCTCCTGCGCCGAGAACTGTCCAGTTTGCGACAGCCAGTTGCGCACGTGCAGTTCGAATCGATCGCCAAACAGCTGCCGTAGTGTCGCCTGACTCAGATGAGCATGCCGGGCCGAGACCGCAATCGGTATCCTCATCTCACCCGGCCCGAGCACGTCGCTCTACTCGTTGCTCGTGCTTGATGGAACCGGTGATGTCGCACATGAATGTCGTAATGATGTCGAGCGCATCGTCCGTGGCGATGACACCCGTCAACGCGCCGCGAATGTCGACCACAGGTACGCGGCGGACACCGGCCAGGCGCATGGCCTCCAGCAAGTCGCTCAGGTCCTCGTTCTCGTTCGCAAGGACTGGTGTCCGGGTCATGACATCGTCGACCTTGAGGCTCTCCGGATCGACCTGCGTCGCCATGACTTCGACAACGAGGTCGCGATCTGTCAGTACGCCAATGGGACGGCGCAAATCATCGCCCAACTGATACACGATCAGAAATCCCACGTGATGCTCCCGCATCAGCCGTGCCGCAGCCCTGATTCCTTCGCTATTGGCAATCGAGATGGCACCGCGTCGGCAAACTTCGCTGATCTTCATGACACCCTCCAGAATTCGTCCCGAGCTCCCGTGAGGCCGCTCGATGCAGTGTCGATCCACGCGCCTGAGGCAACCATGCGGGGATGGCCGTAGCCGTTACGTGTCGTCGGCTCAGCCTTGCAGCTCCGGTGCCGGCGCTTTGTTCTCCATTGGGATGTTTGAGATCGATGGCGCTCGCGCCCGCGGTGACACTACGGGCGCGCGCCTTTAGGGAGATATGGCAATCGATCGAGGAATCCACTGAGATCGCCAAGCGAAGTTGCCGGAACACAATCGAGCGATACAACGACCGTCCGCTGAGGAACTGTGCCATGCCGCGATTGATGAAAGCCGCCGTGTTCGTCGAGCCAGGCCGGATTGTCCTCGACGAGCGGCCGATTCCCGACATCGGGCCGTTGGATGCCCTGGTGCGCATCACGACCACCACCATCTGCGGCACCGACGTGCACATCATGAAAGGCGAGTATCCGGTTCAACCCGGACTGATCATCGGCCATGAGCCCGTCGGCGTGATCGAGAAACTCGGCGCCGCGGTGCAAGGCTATCGCGAGGGACAAAGAGTCATCGCCGGCGCCATCACACCGAGTGGTCACAGCAATGCGTGTCTGGCCGGTGTCGGTGCCCAGGACGGCGCGGGCACAGCACATGGATGGAAGCCTATTGGCGGCTGGAAATTCGGCAACACTATCGACGGTTGTCAGGCGGAGTATGTGCGAGTCCCCGACGCTATGGCCAACCTGGCACCAGTGCCCGACGGACTCACCGACGAGGAAGTGCTGATGTGTCCCGATATCATGTCGACCGGCTTCGGCGGCGCGCAGCGAGGCCGCATACAGATCGGCGATACCGTGGCAGTGTTCGCACAAGGCCCTATTGGCTTATGCGCAACGCTCGGTGCCAGACTGATGGGCGCGACCACCATCATCGGCGTGGAGACGGTCGAGGCGCGGGCGCGGGTGGCGCAACAGCTTGGTGCGGATCACATCGTGGACTTCCGGAAGGAAGATCCGGTCGATGCAATCATGAAACTCACTCGAGGACGTGGCGTGGACGTCGCCATCGAAGCGCTCGGTACGCAAGCGACGTTCGAGGCCGCACTGCGCGCACTGCGGCCAGGCGGGACGCTGTCCAGCCTGGGAGTCTACTCCAGGGATTTGAGCATCCCCCTGGGCGCCTTCGCCGCCGGCCTCGGCGACCACACGATCGCCACCACGCTGTGTCCCGGCGGCAAGGAACGAATGCGCCGCCTGATGGCGGTGATCGCTTCCGGGCGCGCAGATCTCAAACCATTGGTGACTCACCGATTCAAGCTCGATCAGATCGAGCAGGCATATGATCTGTTCGCGAACCAGCGCGACGGCGTGCTGAAGGTTGCGATCACACCGTAGTGGAGCGCGGATCAGTCCGCAGTTCGCGCCCGTACCAACAACACCGGCATCGGCGCCGAGCGTACGACCAGCTCCGCGTCGCTGCCCATTGCCAGCCGCGACATACCCCGGCGGCCATGCGTTCCCATCACGATGAGATCCTGCGTGTCCAGGAAATGGAATCGGTTGCGGCGTTTCTGCAAGGACAGAATTGAGGGGCCGGTGATCGCTCGAGATTCACGCTCGGGCATCCAACATGCTGTATAGCTCATCCTCCTGCGCGAAGTGAAACACCAGGATTGCGTGCAAGCCGTAGAGCACGCGCCGCAGGTCTCGAAGGTCCTCTCGCGCCGGCCCCTCTGACGGAAGTTGGGCGACCAGACGCGCGAAGAGTCTCGTCAATCGACGAATCTCGTGGTGAGTCTGAATGAGCGCACCCGTCGGGTCCTCACCCTTCAGCATCCTCTCGATGATGGGATAGGCTGTCGACTGCTCTTCACGTTCATGGGGGAGCAATTCTTTCTCCAGCATGTCGCGCAGACACTCGAGTTGTACTCTCGCTTCAGGCCCCGGTAGTCCGTCGAGCCGCGAAGCCAGCGTAGCCAACTCGCCCACATGAGGCTTGAGGGCTCGGTGCGCAGACGCCAACTCATTCGCAAGGCGCTTGGTGTCGACTCCGTGGGGCGCAGTCGGCCGTGGCCCGCGCAGTGCGCGTAGCGCGTTGAGTATGACCAGGATGTCGATCGCCTCCTGCAAAAGAGCACCAGCAACAGGGGTAATGTATCCAGCTGCGGCGAAACCCATTGCCAGCAGTGACAGACTCATCCCCACCAGCACACTCTGGAGCGCGATGCGCCGCGTTCGGTGCGCAATCTCGACTGCAAGCACCAGGCTTTGCAAACGGTCTGATGTCAGGACGACATCTGCGGCCTCAGAGGCCGCTGTCGCGCCGCGTGCTCCCATCGCAATTCCGACATCCGCGAGCGCCAGCGCTGGCGCGTCGTTGACGCCATCGCCGACCATTGCCGAGGATCCCTCTTCTCGCAGTAAACGAACAACTTCGACCTTCTCTTCCGGGGCGCGCTCGGCGAACACTCGATCAACCCCCAAGACATCGCCCACGAGCTCGGCCACGTCGGGATGATCTCCCGTCACCATGTGGATGCGCTGAATGCCAGCACGCCGCAGAGATCGTAGCACCCGCGGAGCGTCCGGCCTGATCGCGTCTTGCACGAGCAAGACTCCCACCAGTACTCCATCTCTGGAAACGAAGACGCTCGAGGAACCTTCGACAGCGGTACGCAGCTCGACCGAGCGAAGCTCCGCAATGTTCGTCGGCCCGGACACCACGAAGCCGAGCTGTCCCACTGCGACTCGATGCCCGTCCACTTCACCAGCGATACCACTCCCCATCTGCTCGCGCACATTGTTGGGGAAACCCGGCTCAACGCCTCGACTTCGAGCCTCAGCCACAATTGCCGGCGCGAATGGGTGAACGGAAACCTGCTCGAGAGAGGCTGCATCGCGCACCACCTCGTCCGAAGACCTCGTACCAAATGTCTCCACTGCGATGACTTCGGGCCGCGATACGGTGACCGTCCCTGTCTTGTCCAACAACAGCACGCGCACGCGGGCGAGCGCCTCCAGCGGACCGCCACCCTTCACAATGATTCCCTCTCTTGCCGCTCGCGAGACGCCTGCAATGATCGCTGCCGGGGCGGCGAGGATCAGCGGACACGGCGTAGCGACCACCAGCACCGCCAGTACGCGCATGGAATTTCCTTCGAGCGCCCAAGCCAGACCAGCCAGCACCAACGTGAGCACGACAAAGCCCAGTGCGTAGCGGTCGGCGAGCCGAACGAACGGGGCCTTCGATCGCTCGGCCGCCCCCACGAGGCGGATGATTCCGGCATAGGTGCTTTCGGCAGCGCTCGCCGTCGCGCGCACCTCGAATGGGGCGCCTGCGTTGGTGCCTCCACTGCGCACGGACGTGCCGGCTTCGAGCTTGACCGGCTTGGATTCACCGGTGAGTGCCGACTCATCGACCACTGCGTCTGCCGAGCCGATGATGCCGTCTACAGGGATGACTTCTCCTGGTTTCACCAGAAGAACGTCGCCGAGCGTCACCGCCTCGACCTCAACATCAACAATCTCCGCACCCACCCGGCGGTGCGCGATACGCGGCGCACGCTGGATCAACGCACTGAGTTCTCTTCGGGCTCTTGCAACGGCATAGCGTTCGAGCGCTCCCCCGCCGGTGAGCATGAGAGCAATGATCGCGCCCGCGAGGTATTGCCGAAGCAACAGCGCGCCCGTCATGGCGAGGATGGCAATGACGTCGACCCGCACCTCGCCGCAAATGAGAATTCGGCCGCTGGATATGACAGTGGCGGCGAGAACCAGCACCGTCACTGCAGTAAAGAACTGATTGCCGAGATCTGCCGCGCCGCTCAGGTGAGCAGTTCCACCTGCAGCCAGGCCCAGCAACGCTCCTGCCAGGAGTGCGTAATCGCGCAGCCATGCCCTGGGATGTTTCACTCCGCTGCCTTGCGGGGCTGCCGGGTTGTCATCTCAGTGTCCTCATCATTGGGATCGCAGGAAGAATTCTCTGCAGCCTGCTGCGTGCAAGCTTATGCCCGAGGCGCACGGTCCGATGTAGGTCATCGACGACGATTGCTACAAGACTCCGATCCTTACTTTGTCTTGCAACGCGGCTATCGAAATTCGAGATGGGAAGCGAGCGCCCTCCGACGGGCGCTCGCCAGGGTCGCTCCGACACGCCTTGTCAGGTCGACCTTCACAACAGCTTGCCGGTCAACATCACACTCCAAGCCCGATGCCTCCCTCGATCGCGGAGGCCTCGGCTCATCAAGCGAGCGAAGCGAATGTTGCTAGCGCGGCGCTCAGCTCTCGCGCTTGGCAGCTGCCGCCGGCTTTTCAGTGCGACTGACCTGATCGCCGCTCAGATACACCGACGAGATCCGACGAGTGTTCTTGATATCCTCGAGCGGGTTCGCCTCGAGCACCACGAAGTCGGCCCGCTTGCCGGCCTCGATCGTGCCAGTGTCGCTCAATCCAACGACCGCCGCCGAATTGCGAGTTGCCGCCACGAGTGCGTCGGCAGGCGACAAACCGGCAACCACCGTATCTTCCAGTTCAACGTGGGGGGCCCACGGCGTGTTGCCGTCAGTGCCGAGGGCAATCGTCACACCCTCGCGCGCGAGCCGAGCAAGATTGCGAGCTTGAATACCGAAGGCAGCCTGCGCCTTGGGATCATCCTTCGCGCTCTCCTGCAACTTCCCCAGCTCCTCGGCGGACACCGAAGAGGCAAGCCAGCTCACATCGGTGGCCACGCCGCGGTTCGGCAGGTTCGGAATGAGCACGACGTTGGGTCTCGCCTTGATCAGCGACACGAACTCCTCGTCGATGTCTCGGTCGCGAACGCCGTGCGCAAAGATATCGATGCCTGCGCGCAGCAGCTCCTTGGCATCGTCGAGCGCGAAAATGTGCGCGGCGACTTTGAGGCCCCGCTGATGAGCCTCGTCGATGACGGCACGATACAGCGCGGGGCTCAGTTTCTGGAACTTGCCGTCGCGATCGTCGACCCAGATCTTCACGATCTCGACCTTCCGATCCGCCTCGGTGCGAACGGCCTGGCGCGCAGCCTCCTCGGTCGTCACCCAATGAACTTCACGTCGTCCCGGTTCGGGCGCAGTGATACCCAAGCCCGCCGATCGATAGCGGGCAGCATTCGGCAGGACCTCCTCTCGGATCTCCAGCGGTGTGCTCGCATCATCGCTGCCCAGACTCAAGGCCGCGCCGATACCGTAGTACGCGCGTCGCTCCAAATCGACGATCAACTCATCTCTCGTGGTGCTCAGGTGCGTATGAGCGTCGATGATCGCGGGGATCACCGTCTTTCCAGAGAGGTCCACGCGCTGAGCCCCCGCGGGCAGCGGCACCTCGCCGGCTGCTCCGACAGTAACGAATCGACCGTTCTCGACCAGGAATGCCGCATTCTCGATTGACGCACCACTGCCCGTGATGAGGCGCCCGCCTTCGAACAGCACGGCACTGGATTGCACTGGCGCTGCGGGCTCGGAAGATTTGCCGCAGCCAGCGATTGCAATCAGCGCGATCCACCACGGCACCCCCGCGAAGCCGCGCCGTAAATGCTTATTGATTTGTCTCTTCATTGTGATCTCCGCGTGGACTTGGTTGTTCGACCGGTGGCTTATACCCCGGATGGGCCCCTGAATCAGTCGCTAGCCGGTCACAACGAGCCTACCATCCGAGCGCACCCGCCAGCCACCGATCCATCGAGAGCGCAGTGACCCCAAGGCGGCTGCTGCAAACAATTCAATTTGCAGGCTCAACACTCCGTCTCACATCGATGTCACACCTCGGTCACAGCGAGGCACTGACGACTGATGGCTACTGTTCGTTAGAGAACATCTCAGAGTCACGCGCTGTCCTGTTCGATTCACTTTGTTGGATCTGCACGGCCTGTCTCTTATACACATCTCCGAGCC
>NZ_LSRW01000114.1:0-37157 GCF_003104955.1 Steroidobacter cummioxidans
GCAGCGTCAGATGTGTATAAGAGACAGGATCGAAATACAATTCATCCGGCGCCGACGGCGCGTAGTCCGCGTACATCGTGAGCAGGTCGCGTGCTTTCTCGACCGGGAATGTCAATTTACCGGCCACGACTTGCCGCTGCATCGGATGCAGCTTGAACTGGAAATTGGTGACAACGCCGAAGTTGCCGCTGCCGCCGCGCAGCCCCCAGAACAAATCCGGATTCTCGCTCTGGCTCGCATGACGCAACTGACCATCGGCTGTGACCACATCCATGGCGTTGAGATTGTCGATGGCCATCCCATACCGTCGCGCGACTCGTCCGAATCCGCCGCCGAGCGTCAGCCCTCCTACCCCTGTGTGCGACACAGTGCCGAGCGGCGTGACCAAGCCTTGGGTCATCGACTCGCGATCCACCGATCCCAACAGGCTGCCGCCTTTGACCGACACTCGACGCGCCACCGTGTCGACCGCCGCGCCGCGAAAATCCTTCAGATCGATCTGCATGCCGCGCTCGCAGGTCGATTGACCGGAGAAACTGTGCCCGCCGCATTTCACTGCCAGCAACAGGTTGTGTTGACGCGCGAAAATCACGGCCTTCTGAATGTCGGAAACGTCCGTCGGCTGTACGATGAGCGCCGGATGTTTGTCGAAGGAAGGATTCAACAGCAGCCGAGCTTCATCGTATCCAGCATCGCCACGCAGGAGCAGTTGTCCTTGCAACGACTCAGCCAGCTCACGAACTTCTGCACTTCGCAGCGTCATGGCGCTGCCGTCGGCAGTCACTGCGGGAACATCGGCAACGGGCCCGGAGCGGGCCAACACCGGGACGAATCTCAATGTCGGCAGTGCGGCAGCGGCCAGAATCGCGTAACTGACGAACTCGCGGCGTTGCATAGGCACCCCGATGTTGATGCGCAGCACATTTATTCTTTTGCGCGCCGGTCTGCGCCGGCGCTTGCTCGGCCACGAAAGTAGATGCGCGTGCGCTCGTGAATGCAACTCGCGCTGTTACTACTGTCTTTGGTCAGGAGGTGTGCCTGGGGCACCAATCACGATGAGCTGACCTTCCGCCGGAGAACGCCGAGATCACTTGGGTGCTTGATAGATCTGGATCAGATTGCCGCAGGTGTCGGCGAACACTGCAATGGTCACTGCGCCCATATCGGTCGGCGGCATGGTGAACACGACGCCACGGTCTTTGAGCCGACGATGCTCCGCCTCGATATCGTCCACTTCGAACGCCGTCGCTGGAATGCTTTGCTGGAACAGGCCGGTCTGGAAGGTCTTGCCGACTGGATTCGCGTTGGGCTCGAGCACCAGCTCCACATCGGGATGCCCGTCCGGTGCGACCAGCGTGAGCCAGCGGAAGCCATTGCCGACATCGATGTCCTTGCTCGGCTTGAACCCGATCACTTCGGTGTAGAACTTGAGCGCGTGGTCCTGATTCTCGACCAGGATGCTGACCAGCTTGATCTTCAAACCCACGGTGTGCCTCGGCAAGTGTTGGATGGAACTTACGGAGCTTGCCTGAGCCTGCCGCAATGCGCTTCTCAAATACTGCGCATCGGCTCCGGCCAGTACCGCATGAGCATGAAGCAACCGGGATACAGTGTGGGCGGCAGGGTCCCCGGCACTTGTATCAATACGCGCGCCTGGCGCCGGAATACGGACGGAGAAACGCCGACTCGTTGCGTGAATACGTGACTGAACGTGCCGAGGCTCGCGAACCCCGCGGCCGCACCAATGTCGGTGACGGCCATGGAATCGGTAATGAGCAGGCGCTTCGCCAACTCCATCCTGGCAGCGATGCGAGTCTGTTGTGGCGTCTGGCCGAATACCGCTTTGAACGTGCGGTTGAACTGACCGGGCGACAGCGCCGCCTCGCGTGCCACGCGTTCTAATGTCAGCTTCTCATCCAAAGCGCTATGTAGCAGCTCCCGGGCGCGGGCGAGCCGGCGAACCGTGGAATTTCCGCCCGGGGCTGCGGTGACGATCATCGCCCTATCGTACTGACTTCGGGCGCTCCTTCAACAGCAGGCGCTCGGCGTTGTCCCAGCGGATTTTCCGGATCTCTTCCTCGGTCAGGCCCAGCCGACTCAACGCATCGACGGCTTTCTGCAGCGACATTTGCGGGAAGTCCGAACCCAGCAACAAGTTGTCGATACCCACATTGCGCAGGGTCCAGACGAACTCATCCTTCAACGGCGAGTCAGCGAGCAGCACGACGGTCCCCGAGATGTCGAAATGGAAATTGCTCTCCATCAACCCCTCAGCCGTTCTCGCCAGCGGCAGAATGTTCCAGAAGCGGAATTCGAGCGCGCCGAGATGCGTGAACACGAAGTGAGTCTTCGGCGCCTGCAACGCGAGGTTGAACAGTTTCGGGTTGTCGCCCGGCAGGATGTTCGCGTTGTCCATCAGCACGACGAAGCCGAGCTCGCCGGCTCGTTTGCACAGGGCGAGCACGCGCTCGTCCGCCGCATCGAACTTTTGAGTGTGCGGATGTAACTTGATGGTTCGTACGCCCAAACCGGCCAGACGCTCCAGCTCGGCGAAGGCCGCTGCGCCTTCGTAAGGGTGCACGGAAGCAATCGGCAGCATCTTCGGATAGCGCTTGCTGAGCGCGATCAGCTCGTCATTCTTGGCCCGAGTCTCGGCCACCTTGCCCAGCACCGCCATGTGAATTCCGCCGAAGCCGGTTACTTCCAGCCCCGCGGCAGCAACTTGAGCGAGGTACGCCTTGACCGACTTCTCGCCTTCCCAGATATGGACATGAACGTCGAAAACCTGCTGTCGATCCGCCGCTCGAGCCAGGCATGAGAGCGACAGCAACAGCAACGCCAGCAACAATCGATGTTTCATCTAAAGCCAACTCCTCTCAAGGTATCCGTACGCCGGCAGGGAGTGTGCGCGAGACGCTATCTCGCGGGCAAGAGAATCAGGACGATCTTTGTGACAGCTCGAACCGCAGCCAGGCGCGGGCGTGGGTCCATTCGCGCTTCACGGTGTCGTCGGAGAGGCCGAGCGCCTCGGCGGTTTGCTCGATCGTGAGCCCGAAGCAGCGCATTTCCACGATTTGCGCCTGGCGCGGATCCAGCACTTCCAAACGCGACAGGAGCTCGTTCAGCGCCTCCCGGTCCTCAAAGATTTCGCTGGTCGAGAGCATGCCTGGGCGCTTGGCACGCCGATCTTCCGCACGAGCAGCGCGAAACCGGCTCATAGCCGCCACCGCAAGAGTGAAGAACTGCGCCCGCTCCTGCCAGTCGATGGGCGGTGGCGTGCCTCTATCTCGCGGCTTGCGTCGCACGGTTCGGTCCCCAGAACCACTCGATGCGTGCCTTCTGTCGCTGCTCACGCAACCATGATTCGAACAGACGCGTCACGACGGCACCGCGCAGATGCGGATTGCCCATCGCAGGCTCGACGGAAACGACATCGATCACGAGACACTCATCGCCCTCGTCCAGCGGACCGAACAGATCGCCGGCAGAGAATGACAACGAATCCTCCGGCATGCGTGCCGCCAGTCGATGGCGCAGCTCTTTACGATAGAAGAATTGGGTACGTCCGCTGCTGTCGCTGAACACAGCGTCCTCGGCAACGTGCAAGAACGACCGGGAACCCTCGCGGACAGCGTCTGTGAGCTGTCGCGCAGCTCGCGCATCCGGCGTTTGCAGAACTCGGGTGTTGATGACGTCGAACTCGTCACAATGAGACTCGAGATAGCGCTCAACGTCCTCGCCTACGACGATCTCGCGCAGTTTGGCCGCACGAGCAAGGCGCCCGGCCAGGTCCGTCAGGCCCTGCATGCTCATGCCGCTTTCAGCCAGCCAGGCATGCGTGTCGGCCGCCGTCAGCAGTCCGCGACGTCGCCGAAGATCGTTCACCGCCGTCTGCACCTCCGCCTCGTCGACTTCGATCTGTCGGCGCTCCAGCTCGGCCTCGATCAGACAACTGTCGATCAAGCGCCGCATCAGCGGCTTGCGCTGCCAGAGCAGGTCGAGATGTCGAATCGCGTTTTCCACCGGCATGACGATTCCGTTCACACGCAGCAGCTCGGAATCGCGCCACGGCTGCAGCCCACGCAGCGGCCAAGGCAATGCGTCGTCGTGACAGACGCTCAGCGAGACGGTTCCTTGGAACCCTGGCGGCCGGATCAACGCGTCGTAGTGCCGCGAGCCGTCGAACGCCTGGTCATCCCAGATCAGCTCGATAGACGCGGCCGGATGACGCGAGCGCACGGCGTTCACGCGGCCGTGAGCTTGCGACGGCGCCACGCCCTCTTTGGCAATTCCTTCGAGACACGACAGAACATCTGTCACGACCGAATGATGGGTCTCAAGCATGGGCAAGCTCCGCAACGGGCAATGAGTGCCCGCGCATGGGGGACATGAGCAAGTCGGCAATGGCGTCGCTGATGGGCAGTCCTGCGACCTGTTCGATCCAGGCATACTCGCCCGCCGCATTGAGCTCGAGGAACACATAGCGATCGTCCGGTGTCAGGATCAGATCGATCGTGCCGTAGGTGAGGCCGAACTGCGCGACCAGCTGCACGCAGCGCTCGGCGACATCACGCGGTAACTGATGTGGGTGATGCGGCGTCGAGCCGAGATCGTAACGTCGCCAGTCGAAGTGCGTGCGATTCGTTTGCTGCGAGTGAATTTCCGCGGCGAAGACGCGATCGCCTACGACAGTCACGCGCAGCTCGAGGCGTTTCGGCACGTAGGCCTGGAAGACGATGGGCGCAAGACTCACCGATTCGGCGTGCATGACATCGCGACGCGTGACGCCGCACGTCAGCCGGGAAAACTCGGTGCCCATACGCTCCCGGAGCGTGAGGTTCGCGGTAATCTTGTGAATCAGACGCCCCTCCTGCTCCCGATACAGATCGAGGAACTCCAGAGGGTCGTTGGTAAACACCGTGGGCGCGATGTCGAAGCCCAATGCTTTGGCACGCGCCATGTGAGTCGGCTTGCGTTGTGCGATCTTCATGTTGGTCGGGCTGCCCGGCAACATCAGACAGTCCATGCTGTCCCAGAGCGCGTTCAGGAACTCGCCGCAGTCCTGCTCGACGACGGCCCGCACTTCTTCATCCGTGATCGACGGATGCGCGGTGGATGCAGTCGGCCGACGGAACAAGATGGAGGTGACCTCGTCGAAGCGGACCACCTGTCCGTCCACTCGCAGAGCATAGCGTGGCACACCGTCGCGGTACGACACGCTAATGCGCGCCTCCGAAGGAAAGCGTCCCGTGTCGAACAGCATGACTTCGACACCCCTGCTGCGCAGGCGCCGTTCGACAGCCAGTGCGCTCGGATCGGTGGCGGCGGATACGATGAGAATCATGAGTTGCTCGTTATCGCTGCAAAGAGCGCGCTCCACCGCAACGGCGGAGCGCGCACGATCATCGATCGGCGATTAGCCGCCGCCGATGACGTCCCACTCGTCGACACCAAACCGGCCGCAGGTGAAGGTCGGCACCATCTTCGCGCCGCCAGTCACAGCCTGCAGCTCTTCTTGGCTCAGCTCGACGCCGACGGCCTGATCCAGATCCTTGATCTCGATGCGAATTTCGTTAGTCATGATCCTGTTTACCTAATTGAGTGAATTGCATTGGAACGGGCCTGCTGCGCGAGGCCCTCCCCCTCCGGAGGGAGGCGTGTCCGATGCCGCGAGTGGGCCCTTGCTCGCGATTCCGGGACATTCGGTAGTGCGATGATCCGGCCGGCCATGGCGATGGTTTCCGGACGATGCGCAATGATGATTCGGGTCAGCGACAGCGACTGCACGGCTTCATTCACGCCGCGCTCGCAGTTGACGTCGAGGTGGCTGGTTGCCTCGTCGAGCGCCAGGATTCTCGGTTGTTTGTACAGCGCGCGAGCCAGCAGCACTCGCTGCTTCTGCCCGCCTGAGAGCGCGTCGCCCATGTCGCCGATGAGCGAGTTGTAACCCATGGGGGTGGCCGCGATGTCGTCGTGAATCACGGCCAGCCGCGCACACTCTTCGATACGAGCCTGGTCGGCATTGGCATCGAAGAAACAAATGTTGTCGGCGAGGGAGCCTGCGAACAGCTTGTCCTCCTGCATGACCGCGCCAATGAGATCGAGATGCGCCGGGGCCAGCTGGGCGATGCTTACGCCGCCGATCAGCACCTCGCCTTCGGTCGGCGTGAGCAGGCCGAGGAGCAGTTTGAGCAGCGTCGTCTTGCCGCAGCCCGACGGGCCGACGATGGCGACGGACTCTCCCGCCGCAATCTTGAAGCTCACGTCGTGGAGCACCGGCGCGCTGAAGCTCGAATAGCGAAATGTGACATTGCGAAACTCGATGTCGGGCACGAGAGTCGACGCGACCTCGTTCGTGCCAGTGGGCTCCGGCTGCGCGAGTGCGATGTCGGCCACGCGCTCGGCATGCAGGCCCAGCATCTTCAGCTCGATGGCCTTGTCCGTGAACGCGCCGACGCGGCTGACAAAAGTCGTCTTGAACGACACGAATGCGAACAGCATGCCGACGGTGAACTGCGCATCGAGCACCAGCAGTGCGGCCAACCAGATGACGGCGATGTTTTCGATGCCAAACAGCGCGCCGTTCAATCCCCGATACAGAATGTCCAGCCGCTCGGTGCGAATCGCAGCGTTGAAGTTACGCACCAGCAGGTTCTCGTGCATCGTGCGCCGCTGCGACTGACGATTGAACAGCTTCACGCTCTGGATGCCGCGGATGGTCTCCAGAAAGCTGGTCTGCTGATTGGCGGCGTGCGCGATCTGCTCCTGCTGAGCGTAGAACAGCGGGCGATACAACGCGGCACGCAGCAGTGCATAAAGAACAGCGGCGACGCAGACGATGGCGGTCAGCGTGCCGCTGTAGGCGACCATCACGCCGAGCGTAACGAGTGCCATCAAACCATCCACCAGCGCTTCGACGAAGCTCGAGGTGAGCGTGCGCTGGATGGCATTGAGCGACTCGAAACGCGACGACAGATCGCCGAGATGCCGTTTCTCGAAAAATGCCATCGGCAGCCGCAACAGATGTGCAAACAAATTGGTCACCATCTGCGCGTTCAAGCGTGTTCCCAGCACCATCAACACCCAGGCGCGCGCCGCCGTGACGCCGACTTGAATCAGCGCAATCATCAGGAAGCCGAGCCCGAGCACTGTGATCAGATCTCGATCCGCCGAGACGATGGCGTTGTCCACCACCAGCTGCGTGAAAAAAGGCGCCAGGATCGTGAGCACTTCGAGCGCCAGCGCCATGCAAAAGATCTGCAGCAGCGTGCCCTTCATGCCGTGAAAACGGCCCAGCAGCTGGAACACCGAGACTTGCTGACGATCCTGCTGCGGTTGGAACTCTTCGAGCCGCGACAGCTCCAGGCAGACGCCGGTGTAGTGCGGCGACAGCTCAGCCAGCGTGAGCACCCGTTCACCGCAGGCCGGGTCGTGAATGACGGCACGGCCGCCACGCATTTCCGCCAGCACGACGAAGTGATTGAAGTTCCAATGCAGGATCGCTGGCATCGTCACTCGCGGCAGCGCTTCGAGCTCGACCTTCATGGGCCGCGAGCCGAGTTGCAGATGACTCGCCACCTGCATGATGTGCGCCAGCGTCGCGCCCTGCATGGAGAACGAGTAGCGACGGCGCAGCGACGCCAGGTCGAGATCGTGACCGTGATACCCGGCGACCATCGCCAGACAGGCGAGCCCGCATTCGGCGCTCTCTGTCTGCAGCACGACTGGCGTGCGTCGTTTACCGGAGAAGTTGAGCTGCATGACTCAGGTGACTCACATGCGCTTGGTCACGGACTGCAGCGGCTCGATCGCCCACTCGATCAGGCGGCGGCGCTCCAGCGACAGCGACGCATCCAGCTGCATGCCAGCCTGCAGAGGAAAATCCATCGCTGTGGTTTTGACCTGCTGTGAGGCCAGACGCACCGTTACACGATAGAACGGCTCTTTGGATGCCACCGGCAGATCGAGGTCCTCGGGCGCCATCAACGTGCGAGCGATCTCGACAATCTCGCCGTTGAAGCTGCCGAAGCGCTGATACGGAAACGCCTGGTAGCGCATCCACACCTGATCGCCGATATCGATGAAGCCGATGGAGCTGCTGGGCACGAGCAGCTTCGCCTGCAGCTCTGCATCCTTTGGCAGGATGGCGAGCAGCGAAGTGCGATCGGTAACGGTCTGGCCAATCTCACCGGCGATCGCGGTGACGGTGCCATCCGCCGGCGCGGTAATCACGATCGAGCGGCGTGACTGATACTCCGCCCGCTCCTGAGCCAGCGCCAGCGTTTCGCGCTCGATCTCGGACAGACGCTGACGCGCGCTGATCTCAGTGGTCGCGAGTTCCTGACGATGCGACTTGATGTCACGCTCGAGTTGCGTACGACCGCGACGCAGTTCCTGCAATCGCGCTTGCTGTTCGAGAGTTTCAGCGTACTTCTGGTCCGCGTCGATCTGCGACACGAAGTGACGCTCGAGCAATTCGGCATGGCGACGGGAGATTCGTTCCGCGTTGGCAGCACGCTCCCGTTGCAGCGAAATCGAATCGTCCAGTTCCCGCAACTCGCGCTCCCGGCTGAGCAACGACTCCCGCAACGAGGTGGCTTGCACGGTCGCGAGCTTCTGCTGATCGGCCCGCTCGGCTTCGAGATTCTTCAAGCGCTGCTCGAGCTGAGCGATGGCGGTCGCCTGAGTTTCGGCAATCTGCGTCGACGCGCCTTCCTGCGACACGACGAACAACGCATCGCCGCGACGAACTGTCTGGCCTTCGGTGACCCGGCGCTCCACGAGCGTGCCGGCGTGCGGTGCATACACTTTGATCAGACCCGCACTCGGCGCCAGATAGCCCTGCACCTGCGCCTTGCGCACCAGCTCTCCGAAGCAAGCGAACAGCACCAGCGCGACGACGATGCCGACCGAGATCGCGGTCAGGCGCGGAAAAGAAACCGGATGCGCCGCCAGCGACTCGCCGACCAGAGACAGCCGGTGAGCATCTACTGCTTCCTGGCGGAAGAGCGTGCTTCGGGGACGGCTGGGGGCTGCGTTGACGGGCTCCATACCGGATTGAAGCGAGAACCACCGTCAAAGTGGCTCAGCCCGAGACCTGGCCTAAAGGTCAATCGCGACGACCCGCTGTTCGAGCACGGCTTTGACGGCGGCGACGACACGCTCAGGCACGAACTCGAAATAGCGCATCAGATCCTTGGCCGGCGCCGATTCCCCAAACCGATCGATGCCAACCACGACGCCGCGCCGACCCACATACTTGCGCCAGATGTCGGGCACGCCGGCTTCGACGGCGACGCAGGGCAGCTCAAACGGCAATACCTGGTCGCGATACTCGGCATCCTGGCGATCGAACGCCGTGGTTGAAGGCATCGAGACCACCCGAACTGGAATGCCCTCGCCCGCCAGCGCCTTCTGCGCCTCGACCGCGAGCGCAACCTCTGAACCCGTCGCAATGATGACGGCACGCGGCTTGCCTTCCGACTCCGCCAGCACATAGCCGCCGCGACGGATGTTTCCAATCGTCTGCGCATCGCGATCTTGGAACGGGACATTCTGCCGGCTGAGCACCAGGCTGGTCGGCCCACTGGTCCGCTCGATCGCCGCGCCCCAGGCGACGACGGTCTCGAGGCTGTCGCACGGTCGCCAGACCTCCATGTTCGGAATCAATCGCAGCGTCGCGACGTGCTCGATGGGCTGGTGCGTCGGACCGTCCTCGCCCAGTCCGATCGAGTCATGAGTGAACACAAAGATCGAGCGCAGTCTCATTAGAGCAGCCATGCGCAGAGCGTTACGGCAGTAGTCCGAGAAGGTCAGGAACGTGCCGCCATACGGAATGAATCCGCCGTGCAACGCCAGCCCATTCATGATCGCGGCCATGCCGAACTCCCGCACGCCGTAATAGATATAGTTACCCCCGCTCTTGGCAGTAACCGCGTGCGAGCCAGACCATAAGGTGAGGTTCGAACCGGCGAGGTCCGCCGAGCCGCCGATCAACTCCGGCAATGCGGGCGCGATCCCCTCGATGGCCTCCTGCGAGGCCTTACGTGTCGCTATCGATGCAGCTTTCGCTTGCGTGCGTGCCATCAGACGGCGGATGTTCTCTGCGAACTCATCGGGCAATGCGCCCTGCATGCGACGCTCGAGCTCCTCACTCAATTCCGGGTGAGCCGTTGCATATGCAGTCAGCTTCTGTTGCCAGGCTTCCTCATAGATCGCCCCGGCCCGCCGCGCGTCCCACAGCTCATAGATATGTGCAGGAATCTCGAAGGCGGAGTAATTCCATCCCAGTGCCGAGCGCGTGGCGGCGACCTCTTGCTCACCGAGCGCCGCGCCATGAGCATCATGACTGCCGGCCTTGTTCGGCGATCCCTTGGCGATGACGGTCTTGCAACAGATCAGCGAAGGCTTGTCGGGCACCGACTTCGCCGCGCGGATGGCGTTATCGACGGCGTCGCTATCGTGCCCGTCGACGTTCGGCACAACGTGCCAGCCGTAACTTGCGAAGCGTCGCGGCGTGTCGTCGGTAAACCAACCCGACACGTGGCCATCGATCGAAATGCCATTGTCATCGTAAAAAGCGATCAACTTGCCCAGCTCGAGCGTACCCGCCAGCGAACACACCTCGTGGGAAATGCCTTCCATCATGCAACCGTCGCCGAGGAACACGTAGGTGTGATGATCCACCACCTCGAAGCCCGGACGATTGAACTGCGCCGCGAGCACCTTCTCCGCGATCGCCATGCCGACGGCATTCGCAATGCCCTGCCCCAGTGGTCCGGTGGTCGTTTCCACGCCCGGGGTGATGCCGTGCTCCGGATGCCCGGGCGTTCTCGAATGCAGCTGACGGAACCGCTGCAGTTGCTGTAGCGGCAAGTCGTAACCGGTCAGATGCAACAGCGAGTACAACAGCATCGAGCCATGCCCGTTCGAGAGCACGAAGCGGTCGCGGTTGAACCACTGCGGGTTGACGGGGTTGTGGCGCACATGACGTTGCCACAGCACCTCGGCAATCTCGGCCATGCCCATCGGCATGCCGGGATGGCCGGAATTGGCTTTCTGCACGGCATCCATCGCCAGTGCACGCAGCACATTGATTCCTTCATGGCGCGGCCCGAGGGTGCGCGTTGATCGTTGCACGTCGAGCTCTGCGCTCATGGTATTGCCCTCAATGCACGAGTCCCGCTACGAGGACGCACACTCAGTTCCATGATCTCTTTCAAGTTGCTCACGATGGCGTCGGGCCGCAGCTCCTCCAGGGGCTGATCGCGGTGATAGCCATAGTCGACCGCGACGACCCGACACCCCGCCGCGTGCGCCGCTTGGATATCGGTACGCGAATCGCCCACCAGCAACATGTCGATGGGCTCGATTTCAATCTGCGAGCAGGCCGAATACAGCAGCGACGGGCTCGGCTTTCTATCCTCCGGGCGCGCCGGAGACAGCACGGCGGCGAAGAATCCACTGATCCCGGCGAGCTCCAGCAGTGCATGGGAGAACTTGCGCTCCTTGTTCGTCACGCAACACAAGGTGAGCCCGAGCCTGCGCAGCGTGTGCAATGTCATCACGACATCGGGATAGAGACGGCTGCGCTGGAACACACGTTGTCCGTAGAGATTCCGAAACAACGTGGCAGCCGTCTCATGCAAGCGCGCATCCGGCGTCACGCCGCTTGCAGACAGCACCCGCTTGACGAACTCATCGATGCCTGCGCCGATCAGCCCGGGAATCTGGTCATCCGTCAGCGGCCGACCGCCGAGCATGACCAGCATCATGTTGGCGGCCGCCCCCAGATCCGGCGCGGTGTCGATGAGAGTGCCATCCAAATCGAATGACACGGCGGCGACGCAATCGATGAGCTTCGGCATGGCTACCTCATGTCAGAAAGTCGGCTCCAGCAAGGCGTGGGTGGAGCGCTGCGACCTGCGCGCCAGCGATTCTTTGCGCCGCTCGATCAGCCGCAGAATCATGGGTGTGAAGATGAGTTGCATGGCCAGATCCATTTTGCCGCCCGGGCAGACGATGGTGTTCGGGCGCGACATGAACGAGTCGTGCAACATCGCCAGCAAATAGGGAAAGTCGATGCCGTGCGGGCTGGCAAACCGGATCACCAGAAACGATTCGTCCGGTCTCGGAATGAACCGTGCAATGAACGGATCGGACGTATCCACGACCGGCACGCGCTGAAAATTGATATGCGTGCGCGAGAACTGCGGGCAGATGTAGTGCACGTAGTCATGCATCCGCCGCAGAATGGTGTCGGCCACCGCTTCCGTCGAGTAGCCACGCGTGGAGCGGTCGCGGTGCAACTTCTGGATCCATTCGAGATTGATGACCGGCACGACGCCAATCAACAGATCGACATGCCTCCAGATCTCAATGTCCTCATGAGCCGCCGCGCCATGCAGTCCCTCGTAGAACAGCAGGTCGGTCGACTCGGGCACGTCCTCCCACTCGGTGAACGTTCCCGGCTTCTGCCCGTACGGCGCCGCCTCTTGATCGTCATGCAGATACTTGCGCCGACGCCCCTGCCCGCTCTCGCCATAGCTTCTGAACAAGCCATCGAGCTCGGCGAACAGATTCGCATCGGGACCGAAGTGACTGAAGTACTGATCGCCGCGAGTAATGGCATCGGCCATCTGCTGCTTCATGCCGGCGCGGTCGTAGCGATGAAAGCTGTCGCCTTCGACGAACGCGGCCGTGAGCGCCTCGCGCCGGAAGATCTGCTCGAATGTCTTCGACACCGATGTCGTACCGGCGCCGGACGAGCCCGTGACTGCGATGATCGGATGTGTGGCTGACATGGGAGTTGCCTATGCGGGGTTTCTGAGCACGCTGCGAGTGCCGAACAGCGGCGCCTTGAACTCGAAATCGTTGCACTCGCGGTGATAGCGCTCGATGCGCTCGACCTCCGCGCGTGCGCCGAAAATGAAACCGATGCGTTGATGCAGACTCTCGGGCTGAATGGTCAGCACCGGCTCACGGCCCGTGCTGGCGCGCCCTCCTGCCTGCTCGATCAGAAAGCCGAGCGGATTGGCCTCATACAGCAGCCGCAGGCGGCCGGGCTTGGTCAGATCCCGCCGATCGCGCGGATACATATAAACGCCGCCACGCAGGAGAATGCGATGAGCTTCGGCCACCACTGCGGCAACCCAGCGCATGTTGAAATCGCGACCGCGCGGGCCTGCCGCGCCTTCCTGACATTCGTGGACGTAGCGTTTGATGGGAGATTCCCAGTAACGTGAATTGGACGCATTGATAGAAAACTCCGAGGTAGTTTCCGGAATCCGCAGATCCGGATGGGTCAACATGAACTCGCCGATCTCACGATCGAGCGTAAAACCGTGCACGCCGCGCCCGGCTGTCAGCACCAGCATCGTGGACGGACCATAGATCGCATACCCGGCGCACACCTGTTCGATGCCCGGCTGTAAAAAGTGCTCCTCGGACGGGTCCGTGACACCGTCAGGACAACGCAGCACGGAGAAAATACTGCCGACCGCGACATTCACGTCCACGTTCGAGGAGCCATCCAATGGGTCGAACAACAGCAAATACTTGCCAGTGGGATACTCCGCCGGAATCGCGTATGGCTTTTCCATCTCTTCGGACACCATGCCCGCGAGCTGACCGCCCCATTCGTTGGTGCGGATGAAAATGTCATTGGAGAGCACATCGAGCTTCTTCTGCACCTCGCCTTGCACGTTGACCGCTCCCGTATCTCCATAGGCGCCCGATAGTGCGCCCTTGCCGATGAGCGTCGCGATTCGCTTGCATGCGAGCCGCACATCGTTCACCAGGGCAGTGAAATTGCCGGTCGCGCCCGAATGACGGCGCTGTTCCTCGATCAGGAATCGGGTCAACGTTCTCGGCGCGAGCGTGGTCATGTGTGCAATTTCTCCCTCATTCTGCAGGTGGAGTCTCGGCGAACACGCGGCTGGCCCGGATGTCCGCCGCCTCGATCGTCATGAGATCGTTCCTCGCAAGCGACGCGTCCCGCTTGTTGAACAAGCGGCTGGCTTGCCGCAAGCGAGCGCGGTCCAACGCATTGCGAATGGATCGGGCATTGGCGAAATGCGGCAGCGCCTGCCGGCGCTCGATATATTCCTCCAAGGCGGACCGAGCGTCCGCGCTCAGCGTGTACTGCATTTGACCGAGCATCAGATCCGCGATAGCCAGTAACTCCGCGGCGGTATAGTCCGGGAAGGCGATGTGATGCGCGATGCGTGAAGACATTCCTGGGTTGCTACGGAAGAATCGGTCCATGCGGTCTTCGTAGCCGGCGAGAATGACGACCAGATCGTCGCGATGGTTTTCCATTTCCTGCAGCAGGATTTCGATCGCTTCCTGACCGTAGTCGCGCTCGTTCTCGGGGCGATATAAGTAGTAAGCCTCGTCGATGAACAGCACACCGCCCATAGCGCGCTTCAGCACCTCGCGTGTCTTCGGCGCGGTGTGGCCGATGTACTGGCCCACAAGATCATCGCGAGTCACAGCAACCATGTGACCTTTGCGAACGTAGCCGAGTCGATGCAGGATCTCGGCCATGCGCAGCGCGACGGTGGTCTTGCCAGTGCCGGGATTGCCAGTGAAGCTCATGTGAAGCGAGAGCGCTTCGGTGCTCAAGCCCGCCTGCCGCCGCAGCGTGTCGACGAGCAGCAGCGCACAGATGTCGCGAATGCGCGTCTTCACCGGCGCGAGACCGACCAGCTCGCTTTCGAGCTGGTCGAGCACGTCGGCGACATGAGAGTCGCGGAACGCGGCGTCGAGGTTGAAGTCGTCAGCGGTTTTGGCCACGGAGTTCATCGCAGGGCGTCTCAGTACCGATGCCCTTCCGGCCGTCGCGTCGCGTACGAGCGCAACGCATATCTCACCAGTCGTCCTGGCCCTTCCTCACGTAGCAATTCAAAGCCGGGCTCCTCCTGAGGCCGTGCCACGATGAACGACAGCCGCACCGACTCGACCCCCCGCGTCGAATCGAACGCATTGACCTTCACGTATCGATTCGGAAACGTGCGCCGGCATTCGTCCACTTCTCGCATGATGCCGGCGGCGTCCTTCAGGTCGAACATGGGAATGCCGAACATCTCCCAATAGGTATTGCGTGGATGCGGATCCTCGGTGTGCTCGACGGACACGGCCCAGCCCCGCTGCAGGCAATACTCGATCTGCGAGCTGATCTGCTGGTCGGTGAGGTCGGGAAGAAATGAGAAGGTGCCTTGAGTAAGTCGCATGGCGGTTCTCTCGGATGTAAATGTCATCAAGCGGCCGCGGTCGGCGTCGGCACGAAGTCGGGCGTGTCGGTACTCGCGTAATCGAACGTGACTTCACCCCAGGTATCCAGCGCTGCTCGCAGCGGCGTGCAGTGCTTGGCGGCGTCGGCAAGAATCGCTGGCCCTTCGCGCCAGATGTCTCGACCTTCATTTCTCGCCAGCACCATCGCCTCGAGCGCCACGCGATTTGCGGTCGCTCCCGCGGAGATTCCCATCGGATGGCCGATCGTTCCGCCGCCGAACTGAAGCACGGTGTCATCGCCGAGATAGGTCAGTAGCTGATGCATCTGCCCCGCGTGAATGCCGCCCGAAGCGACCGGCATCACCCCCGGCAGCCCGGCCCAGTCCTGCTCGAAGAAAATGCCGCGCGGCAGATCCACTGGGTTGAGCGGCTCGCGCAGCACGTTGTAGAAGCCCTGCACCGTATTCGGATCGCCTTCGAGCTTGCCGACAACGGTGCCCGCGTGCAGATGATCCACCCCTGCGAGCCGCATCCACTTGGAGATGACACGGAACGAAACGCCGTGGTTCTTCTGGCGCGTGTACGTACTGTGACCTGCTCGATGCAGATGCAGAATCATGTCGTTGTTGCGCGCCCATCGCGCCATCGATTGGATCGCGGTGTAGCCGATCACCAGGTCGATCATCACGATCACCGAGCCCAGTTGTTTCGCGAACTCGGCGCGCTCGTACATGTCCTCCATGGTCGCGGCAGTGACGTTGAGGTAATGGCCCTTGATTTCGCCGCTGGCGGCCTGAGCGCGATTCACCGCTTCCATGCAGTTGAGAAAACGATCGCGCCAATGCATGAACGGCTGCGAGTTGATGTTCTCGTCGTCTTTGGTGAAATCGAGGCCGCCTTGCAGCGCCTCGTACACCACGCGCCCATAGTTCTTGCTGGACAGACCGAGCTTGGGCTTCACTGTGGCGCCCAGCAGCGGCCGACCGAACTTATCGAGCCGCTCGCGCTCGACGATAGTGCCGGTGGCAGGACCTGCGAATGTCTTCACATACGCGACTGGCAGGCGCATGTCCTCCAGACGCAGCCCCTTGAGCGGCTTGAAGCCGAACACGTTGCCGATGATGGACGCCGTGAGATTCGCGACCGAGCCGGGCTCGAATAAGTCCAGATCGTAAGCGATATACGCGAAGTACTGACCCGGCGAGCCGGGCACCGGCTCGACCTTGTAGGCCTTGGCGCGATAGCGATCGCAAGCAGTCAATCGATCGGTCCACACCACCGTCCACGTTGCAGTTGACGACTCACCGGCCACCGCCGCGGCAGCTTCGCTCGGGTCGACACCGTCCTGTGGCGTGATGCGGAACAGCGCCAGCACATCGGTGTCCTTGGGCCGATAGCCGCTGTCCCAATAACCCATTTGCGCATACTTCAACACGCCAGCCCGATAGCGCTCGGCTACCGGATCCGATGCAGTGCGATTGCCTATTCTCTTCATAGCCCATGCCTCGAGTGTGCCGCCTCTGTGGGACACAATGTGGCCGCGCCGGCCTATTAGGTCCAATTCGAAATAGTTGACCTCGGAATAAGATTCTCTTATCTACCGGTAGGGGATCCGGTTCGCTGGAGTCACCATGCGGAACATCACTTTGAGGCAGATGCGTGTGTTCGCGTCAGTGGCGCGCTATCGCTCTTTCACCAAAGCCGCGCGCGAGCTGCATCTCACGCAGCCTGCGATTTCACAGCAGATCAAGCAGCTCGAAATCGAGGTCGGACTGCCCTTGCTCGAGCATGTCGGGCGACAGATCCATCTCACTGCGGCAGGCGATGAGCTGTTACGTTACGCGTCGCAAATCACCGAGCTGTTGCGTGAGGCGGGTGAATCGCTCGCAGCGATGCGTGGCTTGAAACGTGGCGTGCTGAAACTCGGCGCGGTGAGCACAGCGAAATACTTCGCGCCCTCGCTGCTCTCGGCTTTCGCGCCTGCCCATCCGGAAGTCACAATCCATTTCACGGTGGGCAACCGGGAAGAAATCATCCAGCAGCTCGCGGCGAACGAAACGGACCTGGTCATCATGGGCCGACCGCCGCGCGAGCTGATTACCGTCGCCGAGCCATTCGCGAAACACCCCTTGGTCGTGATCGCCTCGCCGAATCATCCGCTCGCAGGCAAGCGCCGCATTCCGTTGGAACGACTGGGCAGCGAGAGCTTCATCATCCGCGAGGAAGGTTCCGGAACGCGTGCGTCGATGGAGCATGTGTTCAGCAAACGAGGCGTGCCGATCCGCGCATTCATGGAGGTCAGCAGCAACGAGACCATCAAGCAAGCCGTCATGGCCGGCATGGGCATCGGCTTCATTTCCATCCACACCGTGGGCCTGGAACTCGCCGCCGGCAAGCTGGTGATCCTGAACGTGACCGGCCTGCCGTTGATTCGCGACTGGTTCGTGATCCACATGCGGGACAAGCGCCTGTCGCCGATCGCGGTGGCGTTCCGCAGCTTCCTGCTCGAGAAAGGTGCGGCGATCATTCATAAGACTGCCGAAGAGAGCAGATCCATTCTGCGAGCCGCCTCTGCCCAAGAGTAGTGCGGCGCGCATTCACGGTGCCACCCTCGTATACAAGCACCGTCGCGGGGCAAGCCATCGACCTGTCTCGGGCGCTTCTGATCAACAATCAGTTCACCAAACTAAAGATAAAACAAACAAATATCGCGACCCACGCCGCGCGCCACCACGGCGTTCATACGAGTTGGCCAGCTTGTTGCAACAAGAGCGAATTCGCGATGTAGCCGATCGCGACAACCAAGGGAGATTACGGCGTTTGATGTCCTGACCTGTCAAATGCTGCGGTAGGCCGTATCACCGGAGAGCGGCCTGTCGTGTCGGCATGGAGCCGACGTTTTCGTGGTTTGAATGAATACATACAAACACACGGGAGACGACCATGGATAAGAACTCGGTTTCGTTACGACTGGCCATTCTCGGAGCACTGGGCACTGCTGGCGCCACCCTCTCGCAACCAGCGCCGGCAGAGCCGGCTCACGAGAGCGTCGAGGAGGTCACGGTAGTCGGTTCCCGTCGCGCCAATGCGGCGGAAACAGTCGCACCAGTCGATGTGATATCCCCGGCGCAGTTCGGAAGCGTCGGCGCGCCCGACATGGACAACCTGCTGCGCAGCCTCGTGCCCTCCTACAACGTCTCACAACAACCGCTGAATGACGAGTCGACGCTGGTGCGGCCGGCCAACTTGCGTGGCCTGCCTCCCGACAACACGCTCGTGCTGGTAAACGGCAAGCGCCGACATCGCGGCGGCGTCATTACATTTCTGGGCGATGGCATCTCCGATGGCGCGCAAGGACCCGATGTCGGTCCCATTCCAACCATCGCGCTCAAGGAAGTCCAAGTGCTTCGGGACGGCGCGGCCGCACAGTACGGCTCCGATGCCATTGCGGGCGTCATCAACTTTCAACTGAAAGACTCCGCCGAAGGCTCTGCATTCGAAGCCCGCTACGGGCAGTACTACGCAGGCGACGGCGCGACTTCACAACTGGCGGGGAACATGGGCTTGCCGCTGGGCGCGAACGGCTTCGCCAATCTCAGCTTTGAGTTGAGCGAGTCGGATCCAACGTCACGCAGCGCTCAACGTGCCGATGCGCAAGCGCTCATCGATGCCGGCAACACGGCGGTCCTCACGCCGGCCCAAGTTTGGGGACAGCCGAAGATCAAGGACTCGATCAAGTTCTTCGTCAACACTGGCTACGAGTTCACGCAAAGCCTCGAAGGCTATTTCTTCGGCAACTATGCGACGCGCGAGGTCGACGGTGGCTTCTTCTATCGCAACCCGAACACGCGCGCCGCGGTGTACTCGAACGATGGCGGCGCAACGCTGCTGGTTGCGGACCTGAACCCCAACAACGCCATCTCGTGCCCCACCGTGGCGATCAACAACAATGCGCCCGACCCCGCCGCGCTCGCGCTGATCTCCTCCGGCGGCGCGCTGGACTCGGAATGTTTCGTCTTCAACGAGATGTTCCCGGGCGGTTTCACGCCGCGCTTCGGCGGCAAGATCGTCGATCAGTCCGCGGTCGCCGGCCTGCGCGGCACCTTCGCCAGCGGTCTGCGTTACGACGTGAGCGCCGCTTATGGCAGCAGCGAGGTCGATTTCTTCATCTACAACACCGTCAACGCCTCGCTGGGGCCCGACACGCCGACGAGCTTCAAGCCCGGCGTGAATCATCAAACCGACACCAACTTCAACATCGATCTGGCGTACCCGCTCGCTATCTCCGGCCTGGCCTCGCCATTGAACGTCGCGTTCGGCTTCGAATGGCGCGAGGAGGAATTCGAAGTCGAGCGCGGCCAGCTCGAGTCGTATCAGATCGGGCCGTATGCATCCCAAGGCTTCAGCTCCGGCTCGAACGGCTACAGCGGTTACGGTCCGCAGTCCGCAGGCGTGTTCGCGCGTGAGAACATCGCGCTCTACCTCGATCTCGAGGCCGATGTCACGGACAAGTTGATCCTGGGCACTGCCGTGCGCTGGGAAGACTTCGCTGACTTCGGCACGACGACGAATTTCAAAGTGGCGGCACGCTACGAGCTCACCGACAACTTCGCAGTCCGATCGACCGTGAGCACCGGCTTCCGCGCCCCGACGCCCGGACAAGCGAACATCGTGCGCACGATCACGCAGATGGTGAACGGCCAGCTGAGCGAGACCGGCGTCTTGCCGCCGACCAACCCGATCGCGATCGCACTGGCCAACGTCGCTTCCGACGGCGCCTTCTCCGCCGCGCCGCTCAAGCCCGAAGAGTCCTTCAACTGGACGCTCGGCACGACCTTCGATCTGGGGCCGGTCGGCGTGACGCTGGACTATTTCAACATCACGCTCAAGGACCGGATCGCGCTCAGCAGCCTGATCGACATCGATCGCTCCGATCCGGCGCAGATCGCGATTCTCGATCAATTGAGCACCAGCGGCGTGCCGGGCGCGTCGACACTCACGGCGTTCCAGTTCTTCACCAATGACTTCGAGACCGAGACCCAGGGCATCGACCTGGTCGCGACCCTGCCGTTCGCGTTCGCCGGCGGCAACTCGAGCCTGACGCTCGCGCTCAACTGGACCGATACCAGCCTGAAGGAGATCACCGCCCTGGCGGACGCAACCCGCAAGATACAACTGGAAGATCAGCTGCCCGGCTATCGCGCGATCCTTACGGGCACGCATTCGGTGGGGCCGTGGAGCTTCATGGCGCGCACCAGCTATTACGACTCATACATCGTCGCACTGGATATCGGCGCCGACGCCAGCGGCCAGTTCAATGGCAAGTATGGCGGCGAGCTGCTGGTGGACCTGGAAGCGAGCTATCGGATCATCGATGGCTACACACTCACCGTTGGCGTGCAGAACATCTTCGACAACACGCCCGACCAATTCCCCAACCCCGAGCTCAACAGCGGCGCGATCTACCCCACCGGCTCGCCCATGGGCTTCAACGGCGGGTTCTGGTACGCCCGGCTCAACATCAATTTCTAGGCGGAATCGAGCGATGGAGTTGAGGCGCGGTGTGCCAGCACGCCGCGCCTGCTGTTGGAGAAAAAACATATGACGAACACACCGCTCTCACGACGCAAGTTTCTGCACTTGGTTGGCGCCTTCGGTGGCTCGACTGCTGTATATCGCGCCGCGCTTGGTATGGGCTTGCTGCCAACGAGTGCACAGACTCATCGGCCGCAGATCGCGCCCCTTCGCACCCGCGATCGCAAGTCGGTCTTGATCCTGGGTGCCGGCATCTCCGGTCTGGCCGCCGCGTACGAGCTCGACCGCAAAGGCTATGACGTGCAAGTCATCGAGGCTTCACATCGTGCCGGCGGTCGCAATCTCACTCTGCGTGGCGGCGATCTGATCGATGAAGCGGAGTACCCGCAAACCTGCGAGTTCGATCGCGATCCGGATCTTTATTTCAACGCCGGGCCGGCGCGCATTCCCGGTCACCATGCGTCATTTCTCGAATACTGCAAGGAGCTGAACATACCGCTGGCGCCTTTCATCAACGAAAACCGCAATGCCTGGGTGCAGGATGACGCGATGTTCGGCGGGCGCCCGCTGCGCAATCGCGAGTACATTGCTGACTCACGCGGCTTCGTGGCCGAGCTGCTCGCCAAGACTGTGCGGCCGGAGAGCTTCGGCACGGCGTTCAACAACAACGACTATCAGCAACTGCTCGAATATCTGCGGCAGTTCGGCGAGCTCGACAGCCGCTTCAAATACGTCAGCTCGACGCGCGCCGGCTACGCCACGCACGACTACACGAGTCCGCCCGCTTTCAAGCAGCCGCTCAATGCCAGCGAGCTGCTCCGGTCGGGCTTCATCTACTTGATGAGCTTCAGCGAGCTGGACGATCAGTCCGCGATGATGATGGAGCCGGTCGGAGGCATGGACCGCATCGTCACCGCCTTCATGGCCAAGATCGGTCGCCTGGTGAAGCTGAGCTCGCCCGTGCAGTCCATCCGTCTCGGCGCATCAGGCGTCGATGTGCGTTATCGCCACGGCGGCGGCACTGCCGATGCGCACGCGGATTTCTGCCTCACCTGCATTCCCATGCACCTGCTGGCCCGTATCGAGCATAACTTTCCCAAGGAGTACGCAGACGCGCTCACCGCCGTGCCTCACGGCAAGCTGTTCAAGATCGGGCTGCAAATGAAGCAGCGCTTCTGGGAGAGCGAGGGCATCTATGGAGGCATTTCCTGGACCATGCAGGACATCATGCAACTGTGGTATCCGGCTCATGGCATCCACCGGCAGAAGGGCGTGATGCTCGGCGCATACACCTTCAGCGATGAGGTGGCCGAGAAGTTCGCACGATTGCCACCGGCGCAGAGAATCGCGCTGGCCATCCAGCAAGGCGAGAAAATTCATCCCGGCTATGGCCGCCACGTGGAGAGCAGTATCAGCATTGCCTGGCATCGCATGAATCACATGTTCGGCTGCCCCGCGCAGTGGAGCGAGCCGTTGCAATCTCAATGCTTCAAGACCCTGCAGGCACCGGCCGGCAACCACTACCTCATCGGCGATCAGATGAGCTATCACCCCGGCTGGCAGGAAGGTGCGCTACATTCCACCTTCCATGCGATCGCGGACATCGACAAGCGCGTCCGCGCGAGCGCTGCCTGAATCTCATTCCTCGCTAACAAGGAGAACCGATGAACCGCCTGGTCCATCTTGCCAACGCCGCAATCTGCTCTGCCCTGCTCGCCAGCACTGCACAGGCCGCCGACGTCGTAAGACATCCACTGCTCGGAGGCTCGAAGTTTCCGATCGCGCGAGCCGTCGAGGTTCCCGCCGGCACCAGCATCCTCTTTCATAGCGGCACGACGCCCGCGCCGCTCGATCCGAAAGCTCCCGCGGGCACTGCCGCCTATTGGGGCGACACCAAGACTCAAGCCCTGAGCACTTTTGCCAGGATCAAAGAATCGCTCGACCAGCTCGGCGTGGGCTTTGGCGACGTGGTCGCGATGACCGTGTACCTGGTCGGCGATCCAGCCAAGGGCGGCCGCATGGATTTCGATGGCTTCATGGCCGCGTACTCGCAGTACTTTGGCACGGCGGAACAGCCCAACCTGCCGGCGCGCTCCACCGTGCAGGTTGCCGGTCTCGTGCAGCCCGGCATGCTGGTGGAGGTCGAAGTGCAGCTGGTGAAACCCAGCCGTTGAGCTGGGTTTGCATCCCTCGTAATTACTCATACAATTAAAGTCCGTCCTGTTCGTCAGGACTGACTCGAGGGATGAACGCAGTGTCGACAGGAATCAATCGCCGCGAATTGCTCGCGGCTGCGGGTGCGCTCGGCCTGCTCACGCAGAGCGCATCGTCACCATCGCAGGCAGCTCCGACAGCGAGCAGCGGCGGCTCGCCGCTGCTCGCGCCCACTCCCCCGATGGGCTGGAACAGCTGGAATTCCTTCGCCACGACCATCACCGAGGCACAGGCGATCGCGAACGCCGAAATCATGGCGCGCGCATTGAAGCCGTTCGGTTACGACATCTTCACCATCGACATTCAATGGTATGAGGGCGCAGCTACAGGCTACGACTACAACACCAAGCCCATCCCGACCATGGATGAGCACGCGCGACTGCTGCCCGCACCGAATCGATTCCCTTCCAGCGTGAAAGGCGCTGGGTTCAAACCCATTGCCGACAAAGTTCACGCACTGGGCTTGAAGTTTGGCGTGCATCTGATGCGCGGCATTCCTCGTCTCGCGGTTGAACGCAACCTGCCCATCCTCGGCGGCAAATGGAAAGCTCGCGACATCGCAAACACCGCCAGCGTGTGCCCCTGGAACCCGGACATGTACGGCGTCGACATGAGCAAGCCCGGTGCCCAGGAGTACTACAACAGTGTGTTCGCACTGTTCGCCTCCTGGGGCATCGACTTCGTGAAGATGGACGACATGAGTCGACCTTACGACGCGAACGCGCCGGAGATCGAAGCCGCGCAGCGAGCCATTCAGGCCAGCGGCCGTCCGATGATTCTGAGCCTGTCACCCGGCGAGACCCCGCTCGCGAGCGGCGAGCACGTGCGGCGCTATGCGCAGATGTGGCGCATCAGCGATGACTTCTGGGATGAGTGGCCGCAGCTCAAAGCGCAATTCACGCGACTTGAGAACTGGTCCATGTTTCGTCGGCCCGGTCGCTGGCCGGACGCGGACATGCTGCCGCTGGGCCGATTGCAGATGGGCAAGCGCGATTGTCGTTTCACGCCGGACGAGCAACGCACCTTGATGACACTGTGGTCCATCGCACGCTCACCGCTGATCATGGGGGGCGACCTGCGGCACCTCGATCCCGCGACGCTCGCGTTGCTGACCAATCGCGAAGTGCTCGCGGTCAATCAGGCGAGCCGCGACAACCAACCGGCTGCACTCATCGAGGAAGTGCGCACCTGGACAGCACGTGCTGAGCAGGGCGAGACGCGCTATCTCGCGATGTTCAACATCAGCGACAAAGCTGACATCAAGCAGGTCCACTTCGATCTTGCTCGCCTGGGGCTCAAATCCGTGAAGGTGCGAGATCTGTGGGCGCAGCGTGACATCGGCACCGTTCGTGACCGCGTGTCCGCCACTCTCGCTCCGCACGCCTCCCTGCTATACGGACTCACGCCGACCTGAGCGCCGAATTCTGACGTCGCTGTAAGCTGCCGCCTCTGTTTGCAATGTCGTTCGATTTGCTGGACGCTATCTGCAGCGGGAGCCCGAACGATGAAAAGCAAGCGCCGGCGTATCGCCTGGCTGATCTTATGCGTGCCGCTGTATGCGGCCTGCTCGATGACCTATCTCGGTCAGTCCGGAAGCGCGAACAACAGCGACTGGCGGACGGCCAGCCGCGAGCCTGTCGGCCTCGCACCCGATCCTGCCAAGACTCCCGAAGCGGTCGTGCAGGTATATGCCGCGCGCACTATCAATTGGAAAGGTTATTTCGGCGTGCACACCTGGATTGCGGTGAAGCGCAGCGGCGCGCCCGAATTCACGGTTCACGAAGTCATCGGCTATCGATTGCAACGGGATGGCACAACGGTCGTCTCACGCGTGCGCCCGCCTGACAGCCGTTGGTTCGGCGCCGCGCCCGATTTGCTCAGAGATGCTCGCGGCCCCGGCGTCGACGCTTTGATCGATCGTATCGAAACGGCCGTGCAGAACTATCCTTACAACGGCACCTATCGCATCTGGCCCGGCCCCAACTCGAACACCTTCACTGCGTTCGTGCTGCGCGATGTGCCCGAGTTGCGCGTCGACTTACCCCCAACCGCCATCGGCAAGGATTATCTCGGCCTGAACCCAGTGGCGCTCACTCCGAGCGGCACCGGTGCTCAAGTGAACATGTTTGGCATCGCCGGCGTCGCTGCCGGTTGGGAAGAAGGCGTCGAGCTGAATCTGTTGGGCCTGACCTTCGGCGTCGATCCCGTGAGCCTCTCGATCAAGCTGCCCCTGCTCGGCCGCATCGGGCCGGATGATCATGAGCCGCGGATCATCGAGTAGGACTGGATGATGCGGATGCCCGGTTCGGCGCGAACCGCGGCATCGATCATGGCGCGAGCGATCGTCGGCGCCGGGTTCACACGCCAACGTAACGGCAGCATGAAACCAAACACGGTCAACGCTCCCAACATCAGACGTTCGTAAAGGCGGAACTCATCGCGATGGCCGCCGATGAAGCCGGGACGCGCGATCGTCAGCGATGGAAAATTCAGACGCGTCAGATCGCGCTCCACCTCGCCTTTTACTTGGGTATAAAAGATCCGCGACGACGGATCGGCGCCCACGGACGAATTCAATACATAAGCCGGCGTGCCGTGCTGACGAGCCAAACGGGCAACTGCCAGCGGATATTCGTAGTCGACCCGTTTGAACGCTTCACGTGAGCCGGCAGTACGCATCGTGGTGCCGAGCGCGCAGATGACTGCATCCGCTTGCCACCACGGTGCCTCGGCAGGCAGGTGATCGAAATCCACCTCCACCGCCTGGAGTTTCGGGTGCGGCGGCAATGCGCGACGAGCCAATGCAACGACGCTGGCAATCCTGGAATCGGCCAGCGCGCAGTCCAGGACATTGCGTCCCACCAGCCCCGTCGCACCAACGACCAGCAGTTTCATGGCGCCTCACTTCGCGAACAACTGCCCCAGATCCTTGAACGCTTTGAATTCCAGCGCGTTGCCGCACGGGTCGAACAGGAACATCGTGGCTTGTTCGCCGGTTTGACCTGGAAAGCGGATGTGCGGCTCGATCGCGAATGCGACGCCGAACGACCGTAAACGATCGGCCAGCGCCTGCCATTGATCCCAACCGAGCACGACGCCGAAGTGCGGCACCGGCACATCGTGACCGTCGACGGGATTGGTATGCGCATGCTCCTGCGATGCCGTCTTGGGATGCTCGTGAATCACCAACTGATGACCGAAGAAGTTGAAATCCACCCACTGCGTGCTCGAACGCCCCTCGGGCAAACCGAACACTTCGCCATAGAAACGGCGCGCGGCGGGCAGATCGTGAACGGGAATGGCCAAATGAAATGGTGCCAGACTCATCGTGCGCTCAGCGCGGTTGCGGGAAGAAAATTCATCCTAGCCGGCGGGCGCGACAGCAGACAAGAGAAATTCGTTATGCTCGGCCACCAGCCGCGCATCGAAGCGCGACAGTCACACTTTCGAGGGATTCGACATGAAGTTTGTCCTCACCTGCCTGACGACTCTGCCGCTGGTCGCCGGTTTGGCGCACGCGGCCAGCGATAGCGAATGGCAATCGTTGTTCGATGGCACCTCACTGAGCGGCTGGCGCGTAATCAATGGCTCGGCGAAATACGAAGTGGTCGACGGCGCCATCGTCGGCACGACACAGGCAGGCTCACCCAACAGCTTTCTCGCCACCGAGCGCAGCTTCGGCGATTTCATCCTGGAATTCGAGACCAAACAAACCGTCGGGCCGAGCAATAGCGGCGTGCAGTTTCGCAGTCAGAGCAAACCGGAAGTCATGCAGGGCCGCGTGCATGGCCCGCAGATGGACCTGGATCCGTCCGAGCGCCAGTGGACCGGCGGCCTGTACGATGAAGCCATGAGCGGCTGGTGGTATCCCGGCACCCTCAATCCTCAGCCCGGCTTGTACAAATTCAACGAATGGAATCAAATCCGCATCGAGGCGGTCGGTCCGTCGCTGCGCACCTGGGTCAATGGCCAGCTGTCGGCGTATGTGCTGGATGCGACTTACAAGGACGGCTTCATCGCGCTGCAAGTCCATTCCATCGACAAGCCCGATGAGGCCGGCCGCAAGATTCTCTGGCGCAACATGCGCATCAAGGAACATCCGGCCGCCTCGCCCGCCGCTGCGACCATCTTCGTTCGTAACAATCTGCCCAACGATCTCAGCGAGGTCGAGCGCCAGCAGGGATGGCAGCTGCTGTGGGATGGCACCTCCATGACCGGCTGGCGCAGCGTCAAGCGCGACGGCCCGCCCGCCAATGGCTGGCGAATCAAAGACGGGGAACTGATCGTCACCGGCAGCGGTGGCGGCGACATCGTTACGGAGAAAACATTCGGCGCCTTCGAGCTGCAGCTGGATTTCAAGCTCACGCCGGGCGCGAACAGCGGCATAAAATATTACGTGGCCGACGATGGCACGGGCAATGCCGTGGGACTGGAATATCAGTTGCTGGATGACGACCGTCACGCGGATGCGAAGCAAGGCAAGGATGGCAACCGCAGACTGGCATCGTTGTACGATATTCAGCCGCGCGAGAGACTGATGACCAATGTCGGCATCGCGCCGAAGGTGGGCGAATGGCAGCATGCACGCATCGTCGCCAAGCCCGACGGCACCATCGAGCACTGGCTCAACGGTGTCAAAGTGCTGAGCTATCAGCGCGGCTCGGAGGATTTCCAGCGCCGCGTCGCCGCCAGCAAGTTCAAGGACATCGCCGGCTTCGGCCAGCTGGAACAAGGCCGGATTCTGCTGCAGGATCACGGCGACGAAGTCCGTTTTCGCAGCATCAAAATCCGTACGCTTTAGGAACGAGCGATGAGCAACACCGATCGACGCACTTTTCTGCAATCCGCCGGCCTGGCTGGGATCGCCTCCGCCATGTCATCGACCGCCCTTGCGCAGGGCACGCCAGCGCTTGAAAAAGCCAAGACCCAAGCGCCCGCGAGCAAACATTCGCTCCGCTTCGGCGTGATCGGGCTCGATCATGCGCACATCTATGGCATGACCTCCGCCATACAACGTGGTGGCGGCCAGCTCGTGGCCGTTTACGGCTCGGACCCAAAGCAGATCGCCGACTTTCGCGCCAAATTCGGCGACGTGAAGGTCGCGCGCAGCGAAGACGAAATCCTGCAGGACAAATCCATTCAATTGATTGCCGGCGCGCCCATCCCCGATCAGCGCGCCCCGCTCGGCGTTCGAGCGATGCGGGCCGGCAAGGACTATCTGGCCGACAAGCCCGGCATCGTCACTTTGGAACAGCTCGCCGAGGTGCGCCGCACCGTCGAAGCAACGGGCCGCAAGTTCGCCATCATGTATTCGGAGCGGCTGGAAGTGCGCTCGGCCGTCTATGCAGGTGAGCTGATTCGCCAGGGCGCGATCGGCCGCGTCATTCAAACCGTCAATCTCGCGCCCCATCGCGTGAATGCGCCGTCGCGTCCGGCCTGGTTCTGGGACAAGGCGCGCTTCGGCGGCATTCTCACTGACATTGGCTCACATCAGGCCGATCAATTTCTGTACTACACCAATAGCACGCAGGCGCACGTCGTCGCCGCCCAGACCGGCAACCTGGCGCACCCCAACTATCCGAAGTTCGAAGACTTTGGCGACATGATGATGAGCGGCAACGGCGGCACGGGGTATGTGCGAGTCGATTGGTACACGCCCGATGGCCTGAGCACCTGGGGTGACGGGCGTTTGTTCATTTTGGGCACCGAGGGTTACATCGAGCTGCGCAAATACATCAACGTCGCCTCCGGTTTGTCGGGCGGCGATCACTTGTACATCGTCGATCGCCAACAAGCGCGCTATATCGATTGCAAGGAAGTGGCGCTGCCGTTCGGGCCGCAGTTCGTGACCGACATCGTCGAGCGCACGCAGACGGCGCAGGACCAGAAGCAAGCCCTGTTGGCCGCCGAGCTGGTCCTGACCGCCCAGAGGGATGCCACGCGTCCGACTCTGAGCTGATAATTGGCCTGACCATGTTAGCGATCCCAGCCCAGCATTGACAGGCTCCCCCTGCTGAATTAACAATCCACTGGTCAGGCCACTTTCCGCTGAAGGTGGCCGGTCAGGGGGAATTCCGGTCACCGATGCCGCTGCAAAGAAGCGGCACGGCCGCGCTCGCCCGCGGTAAAGCCAAGCCTTCCTCCATGGCGATCGGCCCTGCACCCCACGGACGAGGGAGCTGAAGATGGCAAGGAGCATTGCGTCGGCGAGCGTCGGAGTGTTGTCTTTATGTCTGGGTACCGCCTTTGCACAGCAAACATCCAGCACCGGCGGCAGCCAGGTCGAAGAGGTCATCGTCACCGGCTTTCGCGAGAGCATCGAAGTGTCGCTCGCGGCCAAGCGCGATTCGGTGAACTTCACCGATTCCATCAGCGCCGAGGATGTCGGCAAGCTGCCGGACAACAACCTGGCCGAAGCTCTGCAGCGTGTGCCGGGCGTGCAGATCTCGCGCACCAACGGCGAAGGTCAGCAGATTTCACTGCGCGGCATGGGGCCGAGCTTTGCTCGCGTGTTACTCGATGGCATGCCGGTCTCGGCCGCTGCCGAAGGCAGCGTCGATCAACAAGCTCGCAATCGCGAGTTCGATTTCGATCTGTTGCCCTCGGAAATCTTCAGCATGCTGCAGGTTTCTAAAACGCCGAGGGCGAGCACCGTCGAAGGCGGCCTCGCCGGCACGGTGGATCTGCGCACGCCCCACCCGTTCGACTACAACGGCTTTCAGGCGAGTTACCAGCTGCAAGCCATGTATCAGTCCTCGTCCGAGGAAGTCGACCCGCGCGGCAGCTTTCTGGTCAGCAAGAATTGGCATGGAAAATTCGGTGCGCTGCTGAGCGTATCGATGTCACAGCGAACCTTCCGTACCGACGGCTGGAGCTCGCAAGGCTGGACCTCGGGGCGCGTGCCTGGCAATCCGCCGACCCCGGATCTGATTTACCAAGCGGGCTTCGACTGGAACCTGCCGAGCGTCGGCGCCTCACCCGCCAATCAAAGCCCCGACTTCATCAATGAATCCGGCTTGACCAACGCGCAGCTCGCCAACACACAGCTGCCGCGACTCGGCCGCCCGGAAGTGCAACTCGGCGATCGCGATCGCATCGGTGGCACGCTGGCCTTGCAATGGGCGCCGAACGACAGCCTGTTGTTCAACCTCGATGTGATCTACGCCAAGCTGGACTCCGATTTCGCTCGTTACACCAACAATCTGCTGGTGAGAAACACCAATCGGCAAACCGCGGGGCCGACCGGTTTCGGCTATCTCACGCCGAGCAACTTCTCGATCGATGGCAACAACACGCTCACTCACGGCACGCTGCTCAACGCGAAATTCTGGTCGGAGAATCGGCTGTTCGAGCAGGAGTCCGACTTCAAGCATCTCGGTCTGGGCAGCTCGTGGCAGATCACGGACAACATCGGTTTGGACGTGAAAGCCTCAAGAGCGGAATCCGACTTCCGCTGGCGCATGACCACCTATCTGTTCTTGTCACGCCCGGGCACGGTCGACATCGACGTGCCGGGCGACGGCATTCCCGTGATCAGACCGCAGCTCGATCTGACCAACGTGGCCAACTGGCAGTTCGACACCGTGCGCGTGCAACCGCGCACGCGCGAAGAGGAGAACGAGAACCTCGCACTCGATCTCAAATTCGGCGACGACGAGCGCAACATTCGGGTCGGCGCGCTGGCCAACAAGTTTTATCGCGATCGCCTCGTGTATTCCTCTTCCGTCGGTGTGACACAAGGAGCCGCGCTGACACCCTACGGCTATACCGGCGGAGCGAATCTCAGCCAGTTCGGCATCGCCAACTTCGCCAGGGTGGTGCCAGTGAACTATGGCGAGCACTTCGACAGATCGGCCGGCTACAGCCGCTGGATCGTGAGCGACCTCGACGCGTTCAGCCGGATGTTGAATCCGAACGCACTGGACGCCGCCGCCAATCTGGATTTCCAGAACTCCGGCAGCTTCGAAGAGCAGAACCTCTCGGCCTATGTCGAGGCGAACACGGCATTGGACTTGTGGGGCCGCACCCTGCGCGTCAACGCCGGCGTGCGCCATGTGCAGACCGAGCACGAGATGATCGGATTCGTGCGCACTTCCTCGACGCCGCCGGCCGCGAGCAATCTGTTCGGTTTGCGCAAGGAAGACTACGGACGCAGCGTCATCGACGGCGATTATTCCGAAACGCTGCCGTCGCTGAATCTCGCTTATGACGTGAGCGACTCGGTACTGGCTCGTTTCTCGGTGTCGCGAGCGCTGACGCGACCCAATCCCGCCGACTTGCAGCTGTTCACTTCTCTCAGCACCGCCGGCGTGGTCTCACAAGGCAATCCGAACCTGGATCCCTATATCTCCGATCAACTCGACGGCGGCCTGGAATGGTATTTCTCCGACGGCGCAGTGTTGGGCGGCAATCTGTTCTACAAGGAAATCACCGGCTTCGTGCAGCGGCAGAATGTCCTGCAGCCCTTTCGTAACGCCGGCATCGCGCTCGATACCATCACCGATCCGACCATCCTGGCGTTGTTGCCCAACGGCCTCGACACCCTGCTGCTGTTCAACAGGCCGGTGAACCTCGACTCGACGACTTATTTGAAAGGCCTGGAATTGCTGTACCAGCAACGTCTCGATCATCTGTTACAGGGCTCGGGCGTCACCGTGAACTACACGCGCCTGGATCCCGGCAGTCAGGTGATCCTCGGCCTCGCCAAGCACAATCTCAACGCGGTCGCTTACTATGAACAGGAGCGCTTCGCCCTGCGTCTGAGTTATAACTATCGTTACGACTACGTGGAGTGCGAGCGCAACTGCAGCTCCACCTCCCCGCAAACAGGCTTCCGGCTGCAAGCGGGTTATCTGGACTTCAACGGCAGCGTAAACTTCACGGCGCTCGGCCAGGATCTGACGCTGAGCCTGGAAGTGCTCAATCTCATCGATGAGGAAGAGTATTCGTTCTACGGTTATGAGAACCGCGCGAATACATTGAACAAACCCGGCCGCCAGTTCATTCTGGGTATTCGCGGCCAGTTTTAGGAAGATGACATGCGCTCACGACACCCTGCGAACGCCTTTTCCCGCCGGACCTTTGGCAAGACGCTGATCGGATTATCGCTGCCGCTAATACTGCCCAGCCGGCTGCTGGGCGCCAACGCGCCCAGCAATCGCATTCGTGTCGCCCAGATCGGCTGCGGTCGCATTGCGCGCGACCATGACATGCCAGGTGTGTTGAAGTCCGGGCTCGCCGACATCGTCGCAGTCTGCGACGTCGATGCGAATCGCGCGGCGGACGGCAAGAAACGTGTCGAAGAGCTGTATCGCGAGATCAATGCAACCGCGCCGACGGTCAGCGTGCACGCCGACTATCGCGAAATCCTGCAGCGTAAGGACATCGACGCGGTCGTCATCAGCACCCCGGATCATCAGCACGCCGAGCCGGCGCTGGCGGCGATATTGGCCGGCAAGGATGTTTATTTGCAGAAGCCGTTCACGATGACCATTGCCGAAGGCAAGGTACTGCGGGATGCGGTCGCACGCAGCAAGCGCATTCTGCAAGTCGGCAGTCAGCAGCGCTCGTGGCTGCAGTTTCGTCAGGCCGCCGAATTGGTTCGCTCGGGACGCGTCGGCCAGGTGCGCAGCGTCGAGATTGGCTTGCCCATCGATCCCACCGCCCCAGACAACCCGGCGCAGGCCGTGCCGCAAGGGTTCGATTTCGATCGATGGCTCGGACCGGCTGAGCTTGCGTATTACACCGAGCAGCGCGTTCATCCACGCGCGGACTACTCGCGCCCCGGCTGGCTGCGTAATGAATCGTTCTGTCTCGGCATGATTACCGGCTGGGGCTCACACCACTACGACACCATGCACTGGGCGCTCGATCTGGAATCGAGCGGCCCCTCGCGCGTCGAAGGGACTGCGGAGTTCCCGACCAACAAGATCTGGAACGTGCATGGCGCTTACGACGTAAAGCTTACATACCCGGGCGACGTCCGCGTGCATGTTTCCGACAAGCATCCGAACGGTCTGAAATTCGTCGGCGACGAGGGCTGGATCTGGGTGAGCCGCGATGGTCAGGCGACCGCCAGCGATCCAAAGTCCGCACAGACGCTGCCACCGCTCGCCGCAAGTGACAAACGCCTGCTCGACCCGAAGGGTCTGAAAGTCGAGCTGCCTCGCAGCGACAGTCATCACAAGAACTGGCTGGAGAGCGTGCTGTCGCGCAAGGAGCCGCTCGCTCCCGCGCACATCGCTCATCGCAGCGGCAGCGCCTGCATCGTCAGCTGGATCGCGATGAAGCTGCAACGACCACTCACCTGGGATGTGAAATCCGAAAGCTTCCTCAACGACGCCGAAGCCAACAAATGGCTGTCACGTCCCGAGCGCGCCCCGTACGGCGTGTCCCGATTGATCAAGAGCTGATCGACATCATGCGGAATTCGTTGAAGTCGCTGGTCAGCGCGACGCTGATGCTTGCTGCTGCCCTCACCTCCCACGCCGAAGGCGTCACAGGCCCGGTGCGTCTGCTGACGCTCGACCCGGGTCATTTCCACGCCTCGCTGGTGCAGAAGTTCATGTATGAAGGCGTCGATCCGCTGGTGCACGTCTACGCGCCGAAAGGCGATGACGTGCTCGAGCACATGAAGCGCATCGAAGGCTTCAACAAGCGAGCGGATCAGCCCACGAACTGGCGCACCGAGCTCTACACCGGGCCCGACTACTTGCAGCGCATGCTCAAGGATCGCAGCGGCAACGTGGTCGTCATCTCGGGAAACAACGCGCACAAGGCGGAGTACATCCTGAGCTCCATCGACACCGGCTTCAATGTGCTCGCCGACAAGCCGATGGCGATCACGCCGCCCGACTTCGAGAAGCTGAAACAGGCGTTCGCGGTCGCCGAGAAAAAAGGCACCCTGCTCTACGACATCATGACCGAGCGCTTCGAGATCACTTCGATCTTGCAGCGAGAGCTGTCGCAGCGGGCGGAGCTGTTCGGCTCATTGCAGAAAGGCACCCCCGCCAATCCCGCGATCAGCAAAGAGAGCGTGCATCACTTTTCGAAAATCGTGGCCGGCTCGCCGTTGAAGCGGCCGGAATGGTTCTTCGACGTGCGCCAGCAAGGCGAAGGGCTCGTGGATGTCACGACGCATCTGGTGGACCTGGTGCAGTGGCAGGCCTTTCCCGAGCAGACGCTTCAGCCGGCAGATGCGAAAGTGCTCACCGCAAAACACAGCCGCACGCCCATCACCCTCGAACAGTTCAGCACGGTGACCGGCGCCACCGCGTTCCCGGATTTCCTGAAACCCGATGTTCGCAATGGCGTGCTGAATGTTTATGCGAATGGCGAATTCACCTATCGACTGCGCGATGTGCACGCGCTGATCTCGGTGAAGTGGGACTTCGAAGCACCGCCCGGCGCCGGTGACACGCATTTCTCGGTGATGCGCGGGACCAAGGCCACCCTCAAGATTCAGCAAGGCGCGGCGCAGCAGTTCAAGCCCGTGCTGTACATCGAAGGCACCAAGGACGAGGCCGCTGTGAAGAGCGCCATCGCCTCCTTACAAAGCAAGTACCCCGGTGTAGACGTGCGCCGCGACGGCAACCGCTGGGCGGTCGTCGTGCCGGAGAAATACAACGTCGGCCACGAAGCACATTTCGCCCAGGTTACCGAGAACTTCCTCAAATACCTGCGCTCGGGCAAGCTGCCGGCATGGGAAGTGCCCAACATGCTGACCAAATACTCAACCATCATGCAGGCGTATCGGCTCAGCCGCGCCGATTGAGATCAGACGAACACGGAATGCGATTTCATACAGCGGGCCTCGGCGCCCTCGCGGCCACTTGTTTGGCCTTGATACCGACCTGGCAGGCGCAGGCGCAAAGCGGCGATCGGCCCGGTGAGCAGCAACAGCCGCCGCCGGCGCATCTCAAAGCGCCGCCCGCGCCAGCGCTGAAACCCGAAGACGCACTGAAAACATTACGCGTCGCCCCCGGCTTTCGGGTGGAGCTCGTCGCCAGCGATCCGCTGCTGTTCGATCCCGTAGCCATCAGCATCGGCCCGGACGGCCGCATGTGGGTGGTGGAAATGCGCGCCTACATGCCCAACGCCGACGGCGTCGGCGAAGATGCACCGATCGGCACGATTGCGACACTGGAAGACACGGACAATGACGGCGTCTATGACAAGCGTACCGAGTTTGCCAGCGGCCTGATCCTGCCTCGCGCGCTCGCCCTCGTGGGTGATGGCGTGCTGGTCGCCGAACCGCCGAACCTCTGGTTCATGCGAGACACCGATAACGACGGCAAGGCCGACGACAAACAACTGGTCGCAAACGATTACGGCAATCCCTCGAATCCGGAGCACAGCGCGAACGGCCTGCTGTGGGGCTTCGACAATTGGATTTATAGCGCGAATCACACGACGCGCTTCCGGTATGAGCGCGGCCAATGGAAGCGCGAGCCGACGTTGTTTCGCGGTCAGTGGGGCATCGCGCAAGACGACTTCGGCCAGCTGTACTTCAACAACAACAGCGTCGCGCTGTACACCGACACCTTGCCGGCCGAATATCTGTTCCGCAATCGTAGCCTGCCGAACCCACGCGGCTCGAACGTGCAAATGGCGCGCGCCAGCGAAATATCTGTCTGGCCCGCTCGCGTGACGACGGGTGTCAACCGTGGCTATCAGATCTTACGAGAAGACGGCACCTTGCCCGTCCTCACGGCTGCCAGCGGCCCTGCGATCTATCGCGGCTCGATGTTTCCAGAAAGCTTCCGCGGCGATGCCTTCATCTGCGAGCCCGCCGGCAATCTCGTGAAACGACTCGTGATCGAAGAGCGAGACGGCGTGCCTCGCGTACGCAATGCTTATGAGCGAAGCGAATTCCTCGCGTCGACCGATGAGCGCTTTCGGCCGGTAAATCTGTACAACGGGCCCGACGGCTCGCTGTATGTCGTGGACATGTACCGCGGCATCATCCAGCACCGAATCTTCCTCACGACGTACCTGCGCAATCAGATCAAGGAACGCGGGCTCGAAGCACCGCTCGGCATGGGACGCGTCTATCGCATCGTGCCGGAGAATTCCTCTCGTCGTGCTGCTCCGAATCTGGCGAAGGCCACACCGTCGCAACTCGTCACCGCGCTCGATCACGAGGATGCGTGGGTGAGAGAAACGGCGCAGCGCCTGCTCGTTGAGCGTCAGGACGCGAGCGCTGTCTCCGCACTTCGACGCCTGGTTGCAAATTCAACTCGTCCAGCGACACGCGTTCATGCGCTGTGGACGCTCGATGGTATCGGGGCAGTCGATTGGCCCACAGCGACCGCAGGCTTGCGCGATGCCGAGCCACGCGTCGCATCCGTCGCCGTCCGCGTTTCTGAGAAATTCCTGACGACGGAACCGGAGCGCACGATCAAGGCGCTGTTGGAACGTGCGCGATGGAATGAACCGGCGGTCGTTCGTCAGGTTGCACTGTCGCTGGGCAAAGCCAATGGCAAGCACGCAGACCCGGCTCTGCTGCAACTGGCCCGGCAAGCGGGCTCGCAACCCTACGTCGCGGACGCCATCGTCAGCAGCATCGGCGGTCGCGAACCCGCGTTTGTGACATCGCTGATCGCGACCGAGAGCAAATCCGATGTTTCCAACGCGTCGCCCGTGCTCGCCGTCGCGGCCGCAACGGTCCTGCAGACAGGCGATGTCGATCAAAGCGCGGCGCTGCTCAGCCGCCTGACTCAACCAAAGACGAACCCGTGGGTCCGTACTGCCTTGCTCGACGGCATCGATCGCCTCATCCCGCGAGCCGACGACGGTTCGAAAACGGATGGCCTATCTGGCCGCAGAGCCGAAAGCGCTCCTCACATACGCTGCGAGCGGCGCGACCGATGCGCCCAGAGCCGCACAGCTGGCGACGTTCCTGCGCTGGCGTGGCTCCGCAGTGGACACGGCCGCGTCACTCGCAAAACTGACACCCGAACAACGCGCCCTCTATGACAAAGGGCGTGGCTCGTTCGCCGTGTGCGCTGCCTGTCATCAAGAAGAGGGCCAGGGAATGAAGGGCCTCGCCCCCGCGCTCGCCGGGTCGCAATGGGTGAACGGCTCGCCGCAGGCGGGGGTTCGTATCGTGCTCAATGGCAAGGTCGATCAACTCGCCATGCCGGGGCCTGTCTCTTATACACATCTGACGCTGC
>NZ_LSRW01000115.1:0-14116 GCF_003104955.1 Steroidobacter cummioxidans
GCAGCGTCAGATGTGTATAAGAGACAGGAAGAGCGCATCGCCACGTGCGCAGGCTTGCTCGGGCGCCTCGAATCGGCGCTGCAGGATTACGAGCGCGCAGCACGCCGCAGTGGCGCGCTCACCGAAGCGGACGTTCAGAAGATGCGTGCGCGCCATGAACAGTTGAAACAAGCGCTCGCGGCCAATCGTTTCGATGAGGTCGAGCGAGCTGCGCGCACCGAGATCGACTTCGTGCAACGAGAACGGGAGCAACGGCAGGCCGACGCCATCCGTAAGGAAACTCTCAGACGCCGCGTGCAGAAGCGCACCCGGGAAAATGAGGCGCAATTGCGCACCAGTGCAAAATCACCGATTGGCGGCGATCGTGCCACGGAGCAGCAACTCGAGCTCGCAAAGAAACTCAAAGAGGCCGAGGATGATCGCTCGTTCGAGCGCTGGCTGGCCGCTCATCCGTCTGTCGCCGATACCGAAACGACCCGCATCGAGCAGCAACTGGCCGAACTATCGTTCCTGCTCGACGCCGATGCTCTGCAGGATCTGGAACGCAGACTACAGGCCGTCGAGCAAGAGCCCGCAGCTCAGCAACGAAACCTGCGGCTCGACAGCTTGACACTCGAGCTCGCCAGCTTGGTAAAGCAAGCGCGGGATCGCGAGGCCACGAGATTGCGAGTGCGAGCGCTAGCCGAGGAGCTTAGAGCAGTCGGTTCCGCCGGAGCCGTCGAGCGCGCCGCAACTGTTCTCGCTGCAATCGACGGCGACCTGCAAGCACTTAGCGCGTTGGAAGCGGACACGATGAATGCGCTCGCAGCGGAGCGAGAATCGTTAGCCGCCCGCGCCCGACGCAACGCTGTTCTCAAAGGCCTCGCGACACTGGGCTATCAAGTGCACGAAGGCTTGGAGACCGCATGGGTGAACTCAGGCCGCGTGGTTGTGAAGCGATCGACACAACCAGGCTATGGCGTCGAGCTGGGCGGTAAGAGCGAGACCGGCCGACTGCAAGTGCGTGTCGTCGCGCTTCGCGGCGCGGGTGACGCGGCCGACAGCACACGAGATAAGGACGCCGAACGCATCTGGTGCTCGGATTTCTCCAAGCTGCAGAAACAAATTGCGGACGAAGGTGGCGGACTCGTTATCGAACGAGCATTGGGTGTCGGCGAAACACCGCTGAAGGTCGTGGAAGACGCCGAGACCAGTGCTGCCGCAGCCCGCGCAGCCCCGCGTGAACGCGCCTTGCCGAGGCCGTGAGCTGTCTATGGCGAAATCAGCCGGTCCTGACATTCCCATGCTCAAGCATCAATTGGTTGAGATCGCTGCAGCGAACGTTCAGTCGTTGGCCTGGGACGGCAACGATTTGATCGATTGGGTGGGCGGCGGCGCACGCTATGAACTCGACGGCAAGCACGCTGCCGCGAGGGTCAGGTACGCCTACACATTCGATGCCGCGGCCACGTCTCCAAGTGGTGAATTCCAGGTCATCTACACACGACTCGGCACCAAAGGCCTCGTTTTGAGGCGCGGCGAAATCATTCGTGAAATCAACCGAAGCTTTTATCAGGCAGATGTCTACGAATATCCGCTAGCGCTGTTCTGCCTCGAGGACGGTCGCGAGGTGCTCGCGCACTGCCCCGATGAGTATTGCCGCCTGGAGCTCCACGATCTCGCGAGCGGCGAGCGGCTGACCGACTCAGACCAGCGCAGTCCTGGAGATTTCTTTCATTCGCGACTTGCGATATCGCCTTGCGGTCGATATCTGCTGAGTGCGGGATGGATATGGCATCCAGTCGACGCCGTGCACGTCTATGACATCGCTACCGCGCTGGCGAACCCGAGCCACTTGGACGGTGCTGGACTACCGCTCGACGCCAGGGCCGACGAGAGCAGCGCGACATTCCTGGACAACGGACGCCTCGCCGTCGCGCTGGACGGCTGCGAAATCGACGAAGACGAGATACCGCCGCCCTCTGCGAGAGAGCTTCGAATCTACGATCTTGCAACGGCAGCCGTGTTGGCAAGCACCCGCCCGCCCGAGAAGGTTGGCTCAATGATGGCCGTTGGAGCACACCATCTGCTTACGCTCCACGAGCACCCAAGACTCCTCCACATCCCATCGAATGAAATCATCCGCTCCTGGCCCGAGATTCGCTCCGGCACTCAGATCAGCGGCATATTGATGGACCGACGACACTTGCCACCGCCGATGGCGCTGGATCCGGTGAATGCAAGATGCGCGATTGCCAGTAGCAACTGCATCCACGTTTTATTGTTCGAAGGAGTGAATGAGGGTTGAGCGTGGCGAAGTAACACGCGCCCCGGCGCCACTCAAGACTCACTCAGCTCCGCGGTCATGCCAGTCGCAGCGGATCGATGCCTCTATAAAAACGTCGGCGTTGCCAGACAGGCACGAGTCCCTTACTCTGCGCTTAACCTTGAGCGACATCGCCGGAGAATGGAATGCACCGTCGTATTCGAAACATCTTGCTCATCGGGCTCTTGCCGCTAGCGGCACCGGCCCAGGCTGCGTGGGTCACCTACGATGGCAAGGTTCAGCAGATCCTGACGTATCCCAGTGGGACTCATTTCTACATCGTCCTCGATACCCAGCCCGGCTCGCCTGGAAATTCTGCCTGCAACCCAAGCCTTTTTGCTGTGGATGGCACGCAAGCCAATAGGATTCTCTCCGTTGTCTCGCTCGCCGCAGCGACGGACCGTTCCCTCAGCATCACCATCGATGACGCGGCGGCGTGCGTGACCGGGTATCTTCCGGTCGTTCGGGTAGTTTTCGTCAACTGATCGGTCGGCGCCGATGCTGAGTCAGGTCGCGTTGAGGTACAGACCCCAAACCAACTGGGCTGTCTGATTGCCAGTGCAGGCCACTCCATCGGCTTCGAATCGGACTGTTACGGACTTTTCAGCCATCAGCGCTGCCGTTGCAGCCGCCGTCAGTTTCTTCAGCCTCTCAGCCTTGGTCGGAATGGCAGGGTCGGGCAAGAACATCCAGACCAGCCCTGTATCGAAATGAACCCAGAGACTATCGTCAATCCATACTCGCGATATCTTTCCGGTGCATTCGGTGTACGCGTGCGTGGTGGTAGATGCCGCCATCAAGAATACTGCGGCAACGATTGATGACAACTTCGCCATATGAGGCCTCTCCATAGACAGGAAATAACGATCCGTGACGTCAAGTGGAACCCGCACCGGCCACTAGCAAGGCCGTGCTAAAGCAAGCCATCTCTTGAAATGACAATCAATTGGGGAAGAATCAACGCGACGAAGACTCAGGCCGCCAGATTTCTGCAGCACAAACTCGCTCTCCTTAGCCTCATCGACCGTGATGACGAATGCACTGGGATGTGCGCCTTCTATGCCATCCCTAGCCGTGTCGTCGGCAGATAGTTGCAGTTGCAATGCAGGGGTGTCAACGGCACCGAGGCAGAGCGAAAGAAAAATCAGGGATTGGAGCAATCCGAAGAATCCAAGCAATCCGAGGCCGTGCCGACCAGCATCTCAGTGCTTGCGACCGACGGCGCGGTCCAGCGCATCGGCGAAATTGTCCGCACCTCGCTCGATGCCCAACTCGGCGGCTCGCAAGCCGCCAAGTCCGGAGGTCACATCGAGTGCGATCGGGCTCTCGGTGGCCACGAAGGCCCCCAGGATTTCGCCGGACTGTGCATCGATCATCTCTCCGGCGATGGTCACCGAGCCGACGAATGCAGCGGACTTGCCTTCTGCCTCCTTGACGGCACTCAGGCCGAGCCCGAGTGGAGTAACCCGCAGTGCAGTCGCTGCAACGGATTGACTGGACTGCACGCCCGTGAGCTTCAGGCGCAGTCGAACGACGTCGGGACCCGGTTGCGCGGTGAGCGGATAGTTGCGCTTGGTGAGCTCAGCGGTGAAGTCCTCGGTGACCTTGTTCGCCAAGCGTTGCTTATCCGCTTCGCTGGTCTTGCCGAAATCGGCATCCGCGCCTGTATAGACTTCGGTGTTCTCGATCAGCATGGACTTATATTTGCCTATCTGCAGCGTTGGCGAACGATAAACCAGCGTCCCTGGATCTTTGCTGCGATTCAATGGGACGCTCTCGTCGAGACCGGCGGTCGACCTGGGCCCTCCGCTGGAACAGCCAGCAAGTATCAGAACACCCAAAATCGCTGCAGGAAGACCACGCATGATTCGTTCTCCCGGTCGGGCAATGTTCGCGGGAACGCCACTGTGCCTGGCACTTTTCGGAGGGCGAACGCAGGATACCTCCAGACAGAGGCTGCACACAGAGACGCTTCATGCACCCAGGGTGAGGCTTATGCCTCAACAGCTGATCGGCCTGGCCCTCTGCATGATCTGCATCGTACGACCCGGCGTCGGCCGCAGCCGATAACGCAAAGCATCAGTAGCGCCCAGACTCCGGGAAGCCGGCTGCCCCCTGGGCACGTAGCCGCTCCCTTTTCTCACGAATAGCTGGCGTCATTCCGGCTGGCGCATCGTCGTTGACGGTATCGCGACGCTCGCATTCGGACCTTGCCAGTCTCGACACCAGGCCGGGCAGGTCATCGCAGCGCCGTGTCACGGCAGGGTCGGGCGTCACCCCGCCTGCTCGAGGCGGCAATTGCGAGGCGCGTGGCGAAGTCTGTGCGCGGACAGAGTTTGTCAGGCTGCCGGCGAAGACGAAGGCGATCGTCGCCACTGCGACTGCGCCAATAGTACTTTTCATGACAACCTCCTGCGGTACGCCGCCCGTCGATTCGGCCGGACGGTCGAGAGCGGGAATGGAACGGGCCGAAGCCGGGTTCCGTCATGAAAACGCCGCCCTGGCAGCCAGGGCCGGCACTGCGTCCTAGCTAGCTGCCGCGAGGGGCTCCATGTCGAGCATCGTTCCCCGGCACGACTGAGATCCGCACCGGCACAAATAGACCTTCAGATCCTCGGGATCGTCGCCGCTCTCCCAGGTGAGTCGATAGTCGTAGACCAACTCCTCACCCACCTGGATGTCACGCAGCGCCTCCAGGAAAATCCGACCATCGTCATCGACGGCTTCGCAATTCGGATCGCAGCTATGGTTGACGAATCGGGCGACATTGCCATCGACTCCACAGTCGATGACGGTATCCTCATCCACGTAGAACATGAACGTGTGACCGGCCTCTGTATCCTTGTCCTGATAGCGGCGATCCGACTCTGCACTGGATATCCGCTCGCCCAAGACCTCCGCGATGGTCTCGCCTGCGCGAATGGGCTCGATAACGTAAACACCAAGGCCGTGAATGCTCGACCTACGCGCTTCGATCTTAAGGGTCTTCTCGCTCATCTTTGTCGATGCCAACGCGGGACAATGCCCGAACAAAGCCGCGGATGATATCGACAAGAGGCGCTGGAGATCCATCATTCCCGCTAAAAATTCACGCGTACAGAGCGTTCATCTTCGCCGGTTCGAAGGCTGTCCCGCGTGGTCCGCAAGTCCTCAATCAGGCCCGCAGAGAGCTGCCGGTTTATGTCATCACAGGCGACGACACCCCGGTCGTGGTTGCGAAGGAAGGCTGACCATCGCCGACCTCCTCTCGGCCGACCGGGTGCCGGTCGCGGCATGTACTTCGCCACCGTGCGCGGCGCCACTCGAAGAGCGAGCTTGAGCATCAGCCTCGAAAGTGAGTGCAGGTAAGCACGTCTTACATTGCCGACGCTTTGCCATTCTCGCGCGGACACGACAGCCGATTCGGAGAGTATTTTGGAACGGACCGGCCGCGCTGCCGGTTGTGTTTTACACAGTCGAGAGGGACTACCGGTCATGACGATCTCGATCCCGATCAAGCGCGGGCTGGCTGTCTTGTCACTGGTCTGGATGACGACGCCTGCCTTCGCGGCCGAAAGTGCTCCGCCGGCCTTCAACAATCATTGCCGAACGTGCCATTCCGTGAAGGAGGGTGACAATCGGCTCGGGCCGTCGCTGCACAACATCTACGGTGCCAAGGCGGGGGCATCGTCGACCTATCCCAATTACTCGCAGGGCATGAAAAGCGCCGGAGTCACCTGGGACGAGGCGACGCTCGACAAATTCATCGAGAATCCGGAGCAGGTCATCCGCAACAACAATATGAAACCCTACAAGGGGATCGACGATCCGACCGTGCGCAAGCAGATCGTCGACTACTTGAAGTCGCAAAGCACGAGCCCTTGACCGATCAGAACTTGCCTCGGATGCCGGCAATGAACCGTCGCTCGTAGCCGAACTGGTACGCCTTCTGACTTTCCCATTGGAAATAATAGTTCTCGTACTCGTTGGTCAGATTGAGCCCCTGCAGATATGCCGTGAAGCTCCGGGTGATGTCATAGCTCACTGAGGCGTCGATGTAACTCGTAGGCGACTGATACACCGTGAGTCCTTCGGTCCCCCAGATCTGATTGAATGCCTCCGCTCTCTTGCTGCGGTAATTGTGAGCGATGCGCGCCTGCAAGCGGTCGCTCTCGAACCACAACACGAAATTGGTCTGGTGCTTGGAATTGCTGGGGAACGGCAGCTTGTTGTCGGCGATGTCGGTACGCCCGGAATCGCTGGGCGAGTAGGTGTAGTTGGCGTCCACGCCGAAGTTACTCCAGATGCCCGGCAGATTTGAGAACGCGTGCTTTGCCGAGAGCTCCACGCCCTCCAGCGTGCCGCCCTCCCCTTGCACGTTCGTCAGCACGTTCACCGTACGCCGGACGACGCCGTCCTGATCCGGCAGCGCCATCGGCACTGTGCCGCGCTCGATGAAACTGTCGACCTCGATGTGGAACAACGCCGCGGCCAGCATCGTCTGGCCGTTCAAATACCATTCGATCGAAGCGTCGAAGTTCTTCGAGCGCCACGGATCGAGCTGCGGGTTGCCGTTGGAGTTGGCACCGACGATCACGAAGCGCCCACCCTCGGCATTGGAGATCGCATACGAAGGCGTCAACGCGCCGCCCCACTGCTCCAGATCGAGCAGTGTCATGGTCTTCGAATAGCCCATGCGCAACTTGACGGAGTCGCTCAGATCGAACGTCAAATTCAGCGACGGCAAGTAGTCGTTGAACTCCCGATCGGTAACGACATCGCCGGCATCGCTATTGGCCGCACCGTAGGGCTGAGGTGCGCCGACATTGTTCTGGACCACCTTCAGCTTGGTCTTGACCATGCGCAAGCCGATGTTGGCCGAGTACGGCACAGCGTCGCCGCCGTTCACTCTTCCCTGCAGATAGGCGGTCGTTTGATCCACGTCCACGCCGAAAGAGTTGCCGGGATTCATGACTTTGACATTGCCGGGGAACAAGCCGTTGTGGAACGCAAGCGGGTCGTCCATCGCTTCGGGATTCAGCACGTACATGGGCGGGACACCCTGTGCGTCGCCATAGTCGGTAATCCGGGTCACGTTGTTCCCAAATGAGGAAAGCGGCATGCGGCCCAGGGCCGTGTAAAAGCCACCGGCATCGCCCGCGGTACATGCACCGGCGATGCCGCCGCCGCTCAGTACGACGTCGGTAGCCTTCCACTTCACCAAACACCCGCTGCCGTTGGATGCGGCACCCGCGTAGAACGGCGCGAGATAGTCGTAACCGAGCTGAGTGGTCTCCCGCTCGCTGTAGCGAACACCAGCATCCAGCGCAAATTTCTCGGTGAACTCGTAGCTGCCATCCAGGCGGAATGCTGCCATGTCGGCATCGCGGTCGAAGTTGTTCTCGGAGGACAGCGCGCCGATCGAGTAGGCATCGAGGTTGTCGACGATGTTCGGTATGCCCGAGAAGCGCACGTGCTCGCCGCGATAGTCCGCCGTGATCTGCGGGAAGCCGGCGTATCCGTTCGGATAAGGATTCTGCGTGCCACCCGGATAGTAGTTGTTCTGAATACCCCACTGGCTGCCGTTCGCTAGATCGATGTCCGCGTAGCTGTTGACGATGTTCTGCTCGGCATCGGCGCGGATCGCGCGCACGCTTCCAGTGAACTTCCCGCCGTTATCGAAGCTCAGCTCGAGGTTGAAGTTCTGCGATTTCGCATCGGTTCTCGCCACCTGCGAGAACGACTTGAGGCGTCGCGTGTCCAGCAGGAATTGATCGACCAGGATGAGCTCGCGCCCGTCGATCATCGCACCGCTGCCTCGCGAAGATAACGGCGTGAACCATTCCCATCGCTGCCACTTATCTTCGGCGGCCATGCCGGCGGTGCGAACATACTGTTCCTGATCGGTGTAGAAGGCATCGGCGACCAGTTGTACGGCATCCGTGATGCGCACCTGGAAGGAGGCATTCAGGCCGATGCGGTCGCGCTCGGTGAAACGGTTGAACGCGGTGTGCCCCTGATAGGAAACGATCATGTCGGTGGTATCGCCATCGCCGTTCACATCGCCATTCACGTCGCCGGGCCAATTGCTGCCCTCGTTGGGGCGTCCGCTCCAGCCGTGATCGCCTTGCATACCGCTGTAGTAATTCGCAAGGTTGACGTTGGAATACGCCACCGAAACCAGCGTACCGAAGCGATCGTTGTTCCAGGCGACCAGCAGGTTGCCCTGCGGATCGAGCTCCTCGGCGCCGTCGCCGTACGTGCCCTCGACTGCGGCCGACGCCGTAAGGCCTTGCGGTAGATCGAAGGGACGACGGGTGAGCAGGTCGACGGTGCCGGTCAAGCCGCTGCTGAGCAAGCTCGACGTTGCCGTCTTATATACATTGGCGCCAGCAAACAACTGTGAGGGAACGTCAGTGAAATTCGGTTGTACGGTAGTGATGGAGTTGGCGCCGAGAAACTGCTCGCCGTTGAGCAACGTGGACACTTGCGGCAAGCCACGCACCGCAATCTGACTACCTTCGCCGGCATCGCGGCGAATCTGGATACCTGGGATGCGCTGCAGGGAATCGGAGATGGTGACGTCCGGCAGTTTGCCAATGTCTTCAGCTGCAATTGCATCGACGATCTGCAGCGAGTCGCGCTTGATATCGATGGCTGCTTGCTGAGCGGCGCGCACGCCAGTGACCACTACTTCCTCCAGTTCGCGCGCGCCCTGCTCCTGAGCCAGGCCGGTATCAGCAAACAACGCTACGCCCGCGGCCGCCATCCACGAACCACGTCGCCATCGCACACTCCGTGTAGGCATCTCTCATCCCCCTGATTGACTACCGAATCGTTCTTCGCCGGCCTTCGGCCGATCGACGCTTCGCTGGTCCCGATCATCCGCATGATCGCGCACGAGGCCGTTGCGCGTGATTCTGCTGCGGCCGTTTTAACCTTGTCAATACATTCTTATATTTGTTTTATTTAAATACCGCGGCATCGACATAGCCGTCGAGCGGAGATCTCCGGGTAATGTTTACTCGCGTGAGTTCATTCTTTAGCAAGACGCAATGACGGGCGCCCTACTCGGGGCGGTTCAACGTAGCATCGAGCTCTACGATCGCGGCAACCAGGTGATAAAAAGAGCTGGCCGGCGCGGGCTCCTCGATGAAGTCGCCTCCGTCGGACATCTGGTCGCGCCACAGCCCTGCCGTCTTGGTCCGCAGATAGTGCTCGATCGCAGCCGCGGAGCGTTGCGCGATATCCAGATAGCGTGACATGCGCGTCAACTCCCAAGCGGCACAGCCGGCCTTCAATCTTTCGGTCTGCGGCCACAGTCTGGCCCTACGATCGCGGACTTTTCCGTCAATCCACAAGGAATTGACAGCTACGTCTCGTGACGGATCCACCCCGCGGCTTTCCGCTGCGTCGATCAGGGTTGTCGCAAGCTTCGCGGCTCGTGTGTCCCCTGTACTCGAGTGCCAACGCAGCAGCAGCCAAGCCCACTCGAATTGGTGACCCGGCTCCACGATCAAACCTGCCTCGCCTGGCGCGGGCTGCCAGTCATCGGTGTAGAACTCTCGGATCTGCGAGCTCGCCGTGTCGATGAGCCTGGTAAACATGAGCTCAACGATGCTCGCGGCCAGGCGGTGCCAGCGTATATCGTGATCTACCCTGTACCACGCGAGCGCCGCCTCCAACAGATGCATATGAGAGTTGCTCATGACCATGAGCTCTCGATCGGGCGCTTCGAAGAATCCGCCCGCCGCATTTGCCAGACAGCCCTGCACCGCTGCCAGCAATGCATGGGCGCGCTGAGGCAGCGATTGGTCGTTGAATACGTCGTAGGCAATCGCATAGCCCAACAATGCGAACGCCTGATCGTAGAGCAGCACGGAGTCGTCGACGCAGTTGCCATCGGATGCGACGCAAGCGCGGATAAGTCGGTCGGCTCGCACGTGATGACGCAAGAAAAATTCAAGCGCGTGCGCGACCGCCGGCTCCGACATTCCGGCGCGACCCACGTCGTCAGCCAGACTGAATGCAAACATCTGTCGCGGATGCAGTCTTGCACGGCGCGGTTCGTCGAGAGGCTGACCGTCCTGCTCGAGACGCTCGTGAAAACCGCCGTGTCGACGATCCGCGCCACGGGACCACCAGAGTGGATAAGCGTCTTCGACAAGCCAGCGCATCAAGCGCGCCCTGCTCGCATCGAGCAATCTCAACGACGCCGCCTCCGCCGACACAACGATGGAGACCTCCCCCTTCATCACGTTCACTTAAGCGGCCATAGCCGCGCTGCGCCTCTGACACCGGAGGAATCCCCCCAGCGCGCCTGCACGATGCGCGGCTCCCAGCTATCGGTGAACACATACGAACGCACCACAGCCGGCAGCTTTTCATAGAGCTCGCCAACGTTCGACATGCCACCGCCAAGCACGATCGTGTCCGGATCGACGATGTTGGCAATGACCGCGAGCGCCCTTCCCAGACGATGGATGTATCGATGCACAGCGCTCTGCGCCGCATCTTCGCCCACTCGCGCCAACTCGATGATCTCTTCGGCGCACCTTGGGATATTCGTGTGAGCGGCGTAGTCTCGCTGCAAGCCGCTGCCGGACACCCAAGTTTCCAGACAGCCGCGCTGCCCGCACCAACAGCTTGGGCCTTCGACCTCTTCATGCGAAGGCCAAGGCAAGCAGATGTGTCCCCATTCGCCGCCGACGCCGTGCGCGCCTTCGACGAGTTGCCCGTGGACGACGAGCCCGCCGCCGCAGCCCGTTCCCAAGATGACGGCAAAGGCAACCTTCGACCCGACGGCCGCGCCGTCGATCACCTCGGAAAGCGCCAGACAATTTGCATCGTTCGCGATCCGCACCGGCCGCCCCAATGCGGAGCTCACGTCCTCGCGGAATCTGCGTCCATTCAACCACAACGCATTGGCGTTGCGCATCGCGCCCGTACGCGGAGAAACAGATCCCGGCGTACCGATCCCGACGGTGCAGTTGTTTGTTCCAGCCTGTTGCTCGGCGCCGTGCACGAGCTCACAAACCGCTTTGATCGCTGCCTCGTAGTTCCCTGGCGTCGCCGCGCGAATGCGAGCGCGGAATTCACCGTGACCGTCGATGGCAGCGGCTTCGATCTTGGTTCCTCCGAAATCCACGCCAATCTGCATCAAAGCGCTTCCCTGCCGCCGACGCGGTTTCCCCAATGCGACCCGGGCAGCGTACTGCGGCGAATTAACAAAGTAAATTTATTTAATAGGCCAACCGCAGGAATACCGTCAGCAGCGGCAGACTGGATCAGTCCGCGGAGATCTTCATCAGCGCCGAGCGAGACGGCAGCAGTCGTTCCTGGAACGGAAGGATGGCCGCCCCGATCGCCGGAGCATCCGTGGCCATGGCAGCTCGCATCACGGGAGCGATCTTTGGAACGGCGCCTGCCCTGCTACGCAGACGCTGATTCAGCCGCTCCGCGAGCTCATCTACCAGCTCACTGGGCAACCGGCCGCCGATAAACACCGCCTTGGGATTGACGAGACAGCTCACAGCAAGCAGTGGGTCCGTCAAGAAGTCCGCCGAGTCGGCGATCCAATCTGCGACGACCTGTTTGCCCTTGGAGTCGAGGGACAGCAGGTCCTCCGGGCGCGATACAGTGCGATTCTTCTCGGCCAATAACTCATACAGGGCGGACAACGAAACCGCCGCCTGCAACGAATGGGCCTTGGTCCGGCGCGAGCGCAGCGGCAGGAAACCGATCTCTCCGCTACGACCATCCGCGCCGCGAAAGTAACTGCCGTCGATGACCAGACCGCCGCCCAAAGATGCGCTGATCAGCAGATAGAAAAACGTCGGGCTGCGCAGGCCATGCCCGAATTGGAGCTCGCCGATGGCGGCCGCAGCGGCATCGTTCTCGACCAGTATCGGTTCGGGCAAAACGTTGGCCAGCATCTTGTTCACATCCACGGTGTTCCAGACGCCGTAGCTGGAGGGACGATGGGGCAGGTCAATCTGCCCCAGATCGTCTGGCAACGCCACGCCCGTGCCGATAATCTTGCTTTTTGCGAACTGGCGCGTACGCAACATCTCTTGCATCGCCGTTCGTGCAAAGCTGACCACGGCGTTCGGGAGCGCGAAATCGATCTCATCGGTGATGTGTGCCCGGACGTGTCCCGTAACATCCAGCGCCACTGCCGTGACATGGTCGCGATCGATATTCAAGCCAATGGAGAAAGCACCGTCGGGGTTGATGGCCAGGCGCTTCGCGGGTTGCCCGCGTTTGCCACGCAGCCTGCCGAGCTCGACGATCAGGTCCTCCTGCAGCAAACGATTGGTGATATTGGCGATCGAGGGCGGGGTCAAGCCGGTGATGCGGGCCAGATCCTGCCGCGTGATCTCTCCATTCACGCGGATGGCCTGCAGCGTGACTCGTTGGTTGTAATCCGCCGCGCGCTCCAGGTTGGTCCCGGCGAGGCTGCTGTGTTTGGGCGATCGCTGGGCGGCCCGGCGCGCACGGTGGCTGATCTGCATGGTGTTCGGAATTCGGGACTCAGGCCTTATGTCTTCGGCTCCGCTGCGTACCCGATGAGGACGCGGCGGCTGTTCGACATCATGCCACAGGGCCTGGCTTCCCCGGCATCACGCCAAGCATCGCAAGATCGCCCTGAAGAACACGCCAATCTTTCCCGCGCGCCATCAAACGGAACGACTGTCTGCTGGCGCCCAGGGCTCGGAGGTGCATTGTGTCAAGCGAACTGAGGTACCAGGGCGGGACAGCAATTCATGTCGGGAGATGTCGAATTGTTCATAAAGCCGAGCCCATGTATTCGATACATTGATCCCACGACGATTTCAGCCGGGAACCTCGGGTGAGCAAGTTAATCGTTATAGATATTGGCGCCCGCGCAGGCCTCCACCCGCGGTGGAATGGCTTGCCGATCGAAGCCATTGGCTTGGAAGCCGACCAGGAGGAATGCGACCGCCTCAATGCTGCTGGCGGCGACGTGCGCTTCCTCCCCTACGCAGTGGGCAGGACCGACGGCGAATCGGCCGTACTCAACCTGACCTCCGGCATCGGCTGCAGCAGCCTGTATGAACCCAACCAGGAACTGCTGGCGCCCTACTGGCATCGCCGCTACTGGCAGGTGGAGCGACAGGTCCCCATGACTCTGATAACGCTGGATACCATCTGCGAGCGCCATGGCATTCGTCCGGATGCGCTGAAGCTGGATATCCAAGGGGGCGAACTGGCGGCGCTCGAAGGCGCCGAGGACGTCCTGAAGGGCGTGCTCGCGGTCGAACTCGAAGTGGCGTTCCAGGAGACCTACCTTGGCCAGCCGCTGTTTGCAGACATCGATGCGTTCCTGCGCGCGCGCGGTTTCTCGCTGACAAAACTGCGCACGGAATCCTGGCGCAGAGACAAGGAAACGAAATCCCCGCACGGGGCGACAGTCCTCTACGGGGATGCCCTCTACCTGCACGAGAGCCGCTTGCTGGACGCCCCGGTGAAAGCGAATCACATCTACCGCGCCTATCGATTGCATGACCGGACGGGCGACACCGTTTCACGAACGTGGTGGCAGCGAGTGATCAGCTGGGCAATGCTACGCACTGACGGCAACTACAAGACCTGGCGGACCTGGCTGGATGCCTGCGCCTCCCCATCGATGCGTGACTTTCGCGATCCCGACCTCTGAAACGGACCTTGAGCGCTGGTCGCTGCAGGTTGCCCGCGCAGTCCAACCACCAGTTGACTGGAGACGGAAACTTGACAGTTCCGTCCACGTCCTGGTCGAGATCGAACGTGCCGATCGTCCACAGAAGCTGTGCGCAAGCCTGTGGATAAAGG
>NZ_LSRW01000116.1:0-30447 GCF_003104955.1 Steroidobacter cummioxidans
CTCGGAGATGTGTATAAGAGACAGCAGTTGTCTCGACTCTGACGGTTGCGGTTATCGGCTTCGGGATGTATTTGCTGGCAAGGCAGGCAGCTGAGGAGGCAGCAGCGTCGGATGTTGTAGATGTGAGCGACGGAGAAAGAGTCGTTTCTTTTGCGCCAAACCCCCGCCTGCGCAGAACGCAAAAACCCCGCTACTACCGTTTTTCCTATTCCGCCGCCAATGCAGGCGCGGCACGCGAACTCGCCGCACAAGCCGACACGATTTTCGCACAGGTTCACGAGTTGCTTGGCGTGGCGGCCGGAGATGCAATTCAGGTCGATGCATCCGGGTCCACGCAGAACACGCACGGAACCGCGTTCTTTGGTCGGGTGCGCATGATTCTCGACGATGAAGCGCCTGTGGTGCTCGCGCATGAAACGGCCCACGTCGTTTCAAGTCGCATGGCGGGTAACGAGCGCGCCTGGCTCTGGGACGCGGCGCCAGCATTGAACGAAGGACTCGCCACCTGGGTTCACTCGCACTTTGGTGCGACAGAGGAGCAACGAACCGGGCGCCTTGCACTTGCGGTGTTGCATGCACGTCGCGAACTGATCGTTGAGGAGTTTGCGGATCCTGTAACGCTCGGGCGCCTGCGCGATCAGGACATCAAGTATCCGCTGGGTGAGGCATTGATCTCGGCCACCGTGAAGCTGTATGGCAAGGAAGCGGTGCCGAATCTGCTGCGCACATTTGCCGATCCGCGACTGCCGAGCAATCTCCAAGGAATCTCCTTATGGCAGGCGGTGTACCAGACGGCCGGCATGGATCTCGGCGTCGTACTGGATGAGTTTTACCGCGATATCAACTCGTACGGTGAGCGGCATGCGACTGCTATCTCACAACTGCCGCGCCCGCGTGCACGCATCATCACGAACGGTAGGGTTTTCGGTGTGCAGGTTCTCGTCGATCGGCCCTTGACCGAATCGCAGTCGGTGTATGTGCGCTTCAAGCCGGAACCCGACAGTGGGCTGGAGGACATCGATTCGATACGCGCCGAGCCAGAGTTGCCGGTCTGGCGTCACAGCCGCAAGATTCGCGGCGGTGTGATCTGTGTGCAGCCCGGAGTCGCGATTGCCCCATCGCAGGTGTTGTACGAGAGCTGGACGTGCTTGCCGACGGCGGATGCAAGTGAGTGGGTGTCGGAAGACGGCCTGAACGAGGGCGCCGGTCCGGGCTACTAGCTCGATGAGTTCACGTAGCCACAATTGCGCACTGACTGGATTGGCGGCGGACCGGCAAATTGATTCGATGAAGCGCTACGCGCTGTTCCTGCAGTCTCCGTACGGGTACGCGTGCGGTGACCGCGAGATGTCCCTTTTCGGACGCGACCAGCCTTTGGCGGGCACAACCGAGCTGCATTTAAACCCTTCGAGCGGGTTGCGCATCCCAAAGCGATAGGTCTGAACCGCCGAGTCGGAACACATGTCTTTCAACCGCTCGGGCGAGCATCGAAGCTGAACACTGGATGTGCTTTATGAAGAAACTGTTCTGCATCCTGCTCCTTGCTTGCAACTTTGCTCATGGGGAAGCTTCGCTTCCGGCTTTGACTGCCGAACAGTGGCGACAGGATCTCGAGTTTTTCGCCAACGAGATCACGACGAAACACCGGGATCCTTTTCACTTCACCAGCAAGGCCGAGTTCGACCAGGCGGTATCCAGCCTGCGCCAGCGGATCCCGTCGATGAAAGACTACGAAGTTGTCGCTGGCTTGCAGCAGCTGGCGGCCCTCATTGGCGACGGGCATACGTTCCTGGACACATCGGGCTTGTATCAGAGATTTCCGCTGGAGGGCTTCTGGATTGGCAACGATTTGAGGGTAACCCGTGCGGCCCCTGAATACCGAGAAGCACTGGGAGCCAGGATTGTGTCGATCGGGTCCGTATCCATTGGGGAAGTGCAGAAGAGGATTCAACAGTTCGTTCCGCAAGCTGAGAACCAGTGGTACGTGCTGAACAGCAGCGCAAAGCAGATTATGGAAGTCGAGCCGCTAGCCGCCTTGGGCGTCCTTCCGGGTCTGGGTTCCGCGGATTTCACCTTTGAAGATGATGATGGTCGTCGCTTCAAGCTGCGGATTCGGCCTGTTCCTGCAGGAGCCAGCAGGTCAGAGGAGGTCGCTATCGAACCGGTGCCATTGCCCTTTCAGCACCCGGAGGATGCGCTTTGGTTTACGTACCTGGCTGACTCGAAAACGGTGTATGTGGATTTCCGCTCCTACCGTGACCTGGAGACGCAGTCCGCACGGCTTTGGGAATACATCGGAAGCCGCCCGGTAAGCCGCCTGATAATCGATATGCGCTGGAACCAAGGTGGAAACTTCACCAAGGGAAGGGAATACCTCATCTATAAACTCATATTCATGCCCGCGCTAAACCGCGCTGGACACCTTTTCGTGATTACCGGCCGCGGCGCATTTTCAGCTGGCATGACCAACATCACCGATTTTCGCAGAGAGACGGAAGCAATCCTGGTCGGCGAGCCCACGGGTGCGCGCCCGAACGGATACCAGGAGAACCATTTGTTTACGCTTCCATTCTCAAAGCTGCGTGTCTCTTGTTCCATGCTCAAGTACAGATTTCAGCCGGACTCAGAGACTGACGCTGTCTTCCCCGATCAGCGAATCGACCCCGATTGGACGTTGTTCAGGGCGGGAAAAGATGCAGCACTGCAGTGGATATTGGCAAGGCCCTGACTGACCATTGTGCCCCCCATCCCCGACATTCGTGAGTGACAGGTACGGGTCGCAATCTGCCGCCCGCAGCGCTCCTGAGCGCTCTGTAGCTTTCCCGGAGGCCGAGCCCCGCGGACAATCCGCTAACTCTGATCAGTGCACAACAGCCGGAGGGGCTCCGAGGCAAGGGAAATCTGGGCTGTAGCAACCATTGTCAAATCTGATCGTCTCGCAATCTGTCCATCCCGCCTCCTCATTCTGAAGCGCAACGTAGATTGCTTCTTGCTCCTTAATATCCTCACATCTGAGCTGTCCCTGCTGCCCTGGCTTGTTCATGACTTTGTATTGCGCCGAGTAGCTCCACGAATCGTCACTGCTCGTGAACTGAGCTTCGCGATGCAACCTGCATTCGCCGTACGGCAGCTGTTCTGTGACCCACCGTGTCGGACTAGTAGACCCGACAGATTCACGGCGGAACGTTTGGACGTAGGAATGCGCGGAGAGGGTGCACGTTCTTTGCTGTCTGTCATGCTCTCGGGTGAGGTATTCACGCCATGCCTCCCTGTTACGTGTTTTGCAGTAGTCCACAGTCGCCTCCAATGCACCGATGCGGCGTTCCTCGTTTCGCATTCGTCCAGTCGGCTGCGCTGAGGGATCCGGAACTTCCTTCAGAGCATCCTCCAGCGCGCGACTTGCTTCAGCACACCTGCTGTCATCGATTGGGGCCCAAGAAGTGCTGAGGCCCGAAGCCACGCTCGGGTACTGCACTTTGTAAACATCTAGTTGAGTGAAACTGCAGGTAATACGGGACTCAGACGTGCTCTTGCACTCGTACTTGAGTGCGGCCGGATGCGACTGGCTGAATACCATGCCGCTTACTGGCCGTCTCTGCGTGGGTTGCGCCTGCAATCCTGACGCCATGAGCGGCATCAACATCCAAAGTACCGTGCGCAGTGGGCCCATAGGATTCAAGTCCAACGTCCAGTTGCTGCCAACGTACGGTTCTCAGGTCGTGCTTGCAAGACTCCATTCTTCAGAGCGAATCGAAATCATCGAAGGCATGGCATCCATGCCCATTGGCGCTGCGTTCTCACACAGCCTCGGTCGAAAGCTGCTCGCCCGGTGCGGCGCTCCTACGCACGCAGTAGCCTCCGGTGGATGCAGGCAATTCCGCAGAAGCGCTACGCACTGTTCCTGCAGTTCCGGTGCGGGTACGCGTGCGCTGACGGCCCTCGGTTCAGATGCGGCCGATATCGACGCACAAGCCCGCAAGTCCTGACGAGGATTGTCAATCCAATTGACACCGAATATTCGATAGCAGTATGTTTTCTTTCGGCCAGGTGCAGCCCGCCGCTTGCGCTTCCCCTGGGAGGTACGGTGAATGCACTCATCATCAAATGATCTGATCCCTAACCGAACGGCGAATGGATCAGCAATGCAAGCGCTGATCAATCGTGTTCGTCTCGAACGGAGGATCAGTTATGCCCACCTACAAAGACCCCAAGGCGATGGCGAAGTCCCTTCGCGGCTGCCTGGCTGCGAGAAGCGTTTTACTGTCGCACAGCGAGTGCCTGGAGATCGTGGCGAAGCAGTTCGGCTTCGCTGATTGGAACACGCTCTCGGCAAAATTCGACGTGGACTCGGAGCACCTCGCCGGTCCGGAGCAGTCGGAGAGCGCCGCATATCCATCCAAACCGCATGAAGCCTGTCAGGCGGCCCCGACCGCCGCGCCGGGACAGTTGTCTTGTTCGTTCTGCGGTAAGTTGCAGCACGAGGTCCGAAGCCTCATCGAAGGAGGGTGCGGCAACCGAGGCATATCGCCGTGCGTTTTCATCTGCGATGAATGCGTGGCGCTCGGCGCGCAGATCAATGCCGATATGGTTGGCGACGCCATCGGTCCGCAAGATCTGGTCATCCCGTAGCTTTCGGTGTCGTCGACGCAATCGGTCGGTATGTTTTCCGCTGAAGAAGCTGCGCTCGGAACTCAACGGAGCCCAGCAGTCTCCAGCGGAATGGTCACGCAGAAGCGCTACACGCTGTTCCGACAGTCGAGATCCGCGTCCAAGTGAGGAAGAGAGGCGGGGGGCTGGACTTCGAAATCGCGTGACGGTCGGCTGTGTCAATCCGATCAGTCTATCGACCACCACAACTCGAGCGAGAAGAAGCGATTGTCTGAGCGGCGAGCCATCGAGAGAGTGGCTGCCATATCGTGCCCTCCATCTTCCACTTCCAGCATGATCTCGTTGTAAGCGAGATCGGCTCTGATCTTGCCGAGCAACTCCTGCGTCACATCGATAAAAGGCGGAGCCGGCTCCTCACGAAGATAGTCTCCTTGTGAGGACTGAAAGAAGATGGCAAGTGCGTTCACATCGCTGGGCGCCAGCTCACTCGATCTTGCCACGCCATGATCTTCCGGAAGACGGGAGTGCGCTTGGTTGGCAGCCTCCACAAACGTGTACAACAAACCGCCCTCAGAGTAGGCCGCGTGCGACTTATCTTGCAGTTCCTGCAGGAACACTAGCGTATTTGTGGATAGCATGTTACCCCTGGCTGATATTCGAACGAATATTGCGAACTCTTACCAAGTCAAGACTATCAGAGTGCAGCCACGCGCCTGTTTGGCCGCTTGCATCGATCGCATCCGGAGTATCCGACGGATCGAGCGGCTCATTTCGAACCCTGGAATTGAATGGAATTTAGTAGTCTCCAGCGGATTGGTCACGCAGAAGGGATTTGAACCTGCAACTCACACGTTCGCCCAATCCGCTGCAGATCAGCCCGCTGGCAGCTCAATCCGTATTTCGAGCCCACCTTCGTGTTGTTTGTTTTCAATCCGTCCGGACAGATCCGCCACCAGTCGCTCGATCGCATCGCTCACGAACGAGACCGGGCGAGGCTGAGTACGCGTGTCCGTGATCTCGAATTGCACGCGGCCGTCGCTGGTTCGCCCTGACAGGCGAATCTCGCCGCCGCTTGCGAGTGCATCGACGCTGTCCGTCAGCAGCGCCAGGCAAATCAAGCGCAGTCGCGCGACCACGGTCGTCGTTTTCAGATCGTCGTGGAAGTCCTGGCGAACGCGAACGCTGTTGCGAGCCGCATCGTTGGTGATGAAGCGCGCGAGCTCGATGAGCAGCTCCCGGCAGGAAAGGGATTCAGGCTGATGCTGTTCGGGAGCGATGTGCTCCAGCACCCGTTCCAGGCCGCGCTCGTGATTGCTGATCGCCTGTTGAACGAACGTCGTGAGCTGATCGAGCGGCACGGCGAACGGCTTGCCGCTCGTCGTCGCCCGTGCGGCGCGAGTCAGCGCATCGACGCCGCCGAAGATGCCTTGCAGGCCATTGCGTAGATCGTGCGCATAAGCGCGGCGGCAGCGACGGTTGAGAGACGCACGCAGCGCGTCCTCCAGCAAAGAAATATCGTTCACTGTGTAAGTTCTGCGCCGACCCGTAGGGGTTCCGTTAGGAGTCGGACTTTACGACGGTTTCGGCATTCAGTCGCTGCGCTTTTTCCAGAATCCCCTCCAGCGTGGGCAGGCCGATGGGTTTTCTGAAGTGCAGGTCGAAGCCGGCATCGGTGGCGCGCTGGCGATCCTCGCTCTGGCCCCAACCGCTGACCGCCACCAGGAACAAATCCGCACCCCAGGGCTGGCTGCGGATCCGCCGGGCGACTTCGTAACCGTCAAGTATGGGCATGCCGATGTCGAGCAGCGCCACGTCCGGGCGCCAGGCGGTCATGGCCTGCAGGGTCTCCTGACCATCCGAGGCCTTGCGGACTTCATGACCGCAGACTTCGAGCAGCAGCGCTAGGCTCTCCAACGCATCCGCGTTGTCGTCGGCGACCAGGACTCGCAATGCCTGTGTCAGCGGGGCAGGGGCGGTCTCATCGATCGGCATCGCCACCGGCGCGGCGATCGCAGACAACGGCAGGCGAACGGTGAATTCGCTGCCTCGATTCGGGCCGGGGCTGGTTGCGCAGACCGTACCCCCGTGCAATTCCACGAGCTGACGGACGAGGGCGAGGCCGATGCCCAGGCCGCTGGGCAGATGACCTTCATCCTCGTGCACGCGGGAGAACAGATTGAACAGCTTTGACAGCGCCTCGGAGGTGAGGCCGATGCCGGAGTCCTTCACCGCGAATACCGCGTGCCCCTCGTCGACGCTCGCCCGCAGCAGAATGGTGCCGCTCGCCTGCATATATTTGGCGGCGTTATTGAGCAGGTTGCTCAGGATCTGCACCAGGCGGGTCGGATCGCCGTCGACCGTTGCCGTATCGGCCAGACATTCGATCTGCAGTTCATGATGATGAGCCGAGATGATGGGCTGGGCCGCCTCGACCGAGCGATCGAGGATGGTGCGCAACGTCAGCAGCTCTTTATTGAGCTTGATGGTGCCGCGAGAAATACGCGACACATCGAGCAGGTCATCGACCAGACGGCTCAAATGCGTCGTCTGCCGATCGATGACTTCGCGAGCCCAGTGCAGCTGCGGATGGTCGAGCGGCATTAGCGACATCACGTCCACCGCAGCCCGGATCGGGGCGAGGGGATTGCGCAGCTCGTGCGCCAGGATGGCGATGAACTCGTCCTTGTGACGGTCGGCGTCGCGCAGGGCGGCGTTGGCCTGTTCCAGATTGCGATTGGCACGTTCCAGCTCTCGAGCCTTCTCGTGCTGAAGCGTGGCGTTGGCCTCGGCGAGGCTGCGATTCAGCCGTTGCAGCTCCCGGCGCTGCATGTATAGCTCGACCAGCACCGAGACCTTGCTGCGCAGGATCTCCGGGACGATGGGAATCGACACATAGTCGACCGCGCCCAGCCGATAGCCTTTCAAGGCGTCGAACTCGGAGTCGTGCACGCCGGTGACGAAGATGATGGGGATGCTCTCGAAGCGCGGATGATCGTGGATCATGGCCGCGGTTTCGAAGCCGTCCATGCCCGGCATGCTCACATCGAGCAGAATGACCGCGAAGTCGTCCTGGAGCAGGCGCTGCAGGGCCTCCTCACCGGAGCGGGCGCTGATCAGGTTCTGCCCCAGGTCCTCCAGGATGGACTCGTACGAGAGCAGCCTGCCAGGCTGGTCATCGACCAGCAGGATGTTGACTCGCTCGTGGATGGGCGCGGCGTTCACGGTTGGCAGTACTCTCATAAAAGACTCCTTGGCCCTTGGCCACGGAATCCCAATTGAGTTGGTCTTGCGATCATCGCAGGCATTGCGCTCAGGGTAGTCGACAGGTCCGGCTGCGGGTTCATCGCCTACGGTTGCAACCACATTCTTACCAGAGACAGCAACTGCGCGGTGTCGACGGGTTTCGCAACATAGTCGGATGCTCCCGCCTCTAGGCACTTTTCCCGATCGCCTTTCATGGCTTTGGCGGTCAGCGCGATGATGGGCAGGAGTCGGAATTTGGCGTTTTCGCGGATCCGGCGCATGGTCTCATAGCCGTCCATCTCCGGCATCATCACGTCCATCAAGACCAGCGACAGGTCGTCGGTAGACTCCACCAGCTTGATCGCATCCATGCCATTACTTGCGTTAATCACCTGCATCCCGCGGCGTTCGAGCACGCTGTTCAGGGCAAAGATGTTACGCACGTCGTCGTCCACCACCAGCACCTTGCGGCCGTGTAGCGGCTCGTCGCCCTCGTGCAGGGCCTCGATCATCTTCTGCTTGGACAGGGGCAGATTCGTGACCACGCGGTGCAGGAACAGCGCGGTCTCATCGAGCAGCCGTTCCGGCGAGCGCACGCCCTTGAGCACGATGCTCTTGGCCTTGGTGCGCAGCTCCTGTTCCTCGGCCTGCGACAGATCGCGGCCGGTGAACACGACGATCGGGGTGTCGCGCAGTCGGGCGTCGGCCTGGATCTCGGCCAGCAGCTCGAAGCCTGAAACATCGGGCAACCGCAGGTCGAGCACCACGCAATCGAACTGCTTGGTGCGCATGACCTGCAATGCTTCCTGACCGCTGCCCACCGCTGTGATGGTCACATCATCGAAGCCGATCAGCTCGGCGATACTGAGCTGTTCGGCCGGATCGTCTTCCACCACCAGCAACTCACGAACGTTCGCGGCCGCAAAGTTACGGATCCTCTGCAGCGCCCCCGCCAGCTCATCCGTGGTCGCGGGCTTGTTCATGAAGGCATACGCACCGCGCTCGAGGCTGTACTGACGCTCTTCCTCGACCGTGAGGATCTGTACCGGAATGTGGCGGGTGGCCGGGCCTTGTTTCAATTGATTGAGCACCGTCCAGCCCAGCATGTCGGGCAGGAACACATCCAGCGAGATGGCGGTCGGTGCGTATTTGCGGGCCAGTGCCAGTCCATCGGCGCCGGTTTTGGCGACGATGACTTTGAAGCCATTGTCGCGAGCCACGTTCAGCAGCACTTTGCCGTAGTGCGGATCGTCCTCGATGATCAGCAGCACCCGATCGTCGGACTGCAGATCGTTGCGATCATCCACCAGTTCCTCAGCGCGCAGCGGCAGGGGCAACGGCTGGAACTGGGTGGTCTGCACCGGGCTGGCGCCGGGTTGCGCCCTGGGTTGACGATAGGCCGAGCCCACGAAGGTCAGGGGCAGATACAACGTGAACGTGCTGCCCTGGCCCGGCGCGCTCACCAGACGCAACTCGCCACCTAGCAGGTGCGCAAGCTCTCGACTGATCGCGAGACCCAGGCCCGTGCCGCCGTACTTACGCGACGTGCCGGCGTCGGCCTGTTGGAACGCTTCGAAAATGATCCTTTGTTTCTCCGCCGCAATGCCGATGCCGGTATCCGTGACCGAGAACGCCACCACCGTCGCCACCTGGTTGAGCACAGGATGGTCGGGACTCCAGCCCGATGCCGCCGGGCGCACCCGTAGGATCACGCTGCCTTGAGCGGTGAACTTGAAGGCGTTGGACAGCAGGTTCTTCAACACCTGCAGCAAACGTTTCGGGTCGGTGGACAGCTGCCGGCCAAGCGCGGGCTCGAAGTCCGTCGTGAAGAGCAGGGCGCGCGCTTCGGCTTCGTGCCGGAAGTTGCGCTCGATGGTCTCGCGCAGATGCGAGAACAACAGGTCTTCGGATTCCACCGTCACGGTGCCCGACTCGATCTTCGACAGATCCAGAATGTCGCTGATCAGGTTGAGCAGGTCGGTGCCGGCACCGTGAATGGTCTTGGCGAATTCGATCTGGCGCGGCGATAAGTTCTGATCGGCGTTTTCGGCCAGCTGCTGCCCCAGGATCAGAATACTGTTGAGCGGCGTGCGCAGCTCGTGCGACATGTTGGCCAGGAACTCGGACTTGTAACGCGAGGTGAGCGCAAGCTCGGTCGCCTTTTCTTCGAGCGCGCGACGCGCCAGCTCGATTTCCTCGTTCTTGCGTTCCACCTCGGCGTTCTGCTCGGCCAGCAGCATGGCCTTGTTGGCCAGCTCCTCGTTGGTCTGTTGCAGTTCTTTTTGCTGAGTCTGCAATTCGCCCGCGAGCTCCTGCGATTGTTTGAGCAGGCCTTCGGTACGCATGGTCGCTTCGATAGTGTTGAGCACGACGCCGATACTGCCGGCGAGCTGTTCGAGGAACGCCAGCTGCGAGGCGGTGTACTCATGCAACGACGCCAGCTCGATGACGGCCTTTGCCTGGCCTTCGTACAGAATCGGCAGGGCAATGACGTTGCGCGCGCGAGCCGCGAGCAGACCGCTACGAACATGGATGGAATCGAGCGGCACGTTTTCGAGCAGGATGCGGCGGCCATCGGCGGCGGCCTGGCCCACCAAGCCTTCACGCAGCGCATAGACGCGGCGCTCGCCAGGATTGGCGTCGGCGTAAGCCGCAAACTCCTTGAGCACCTTCGCTCGCTGATCCGACTCGGCGATATACAGAATGGCCTGCTGCGCGCCGACCAGCGGGGCGAGTTCGGCGAGCAACATTTCACCCATGGTCACGAGGTCGCGTTGACCTTGCATCATGCGGCTGAACTTCGCGAGGTTGGTCTTCAGCCAGTCCTGTTCGGTATTGCGCTCGGTGGTCTCGCGCAAGTTGCCGATCATGGCGTTGATGTTGTCCTTCAGCTCGGACACTTCGCCACGCGCGTCGACTTGAATGGAGCGGGTGAGATCGCCCTTGGTCACGGCGGTTGCCACTTCGGCGATGGCGCGCACCTGCGTGGTGAGATTCGCGGCGAGCAGGTTGACGTTCGCAGTCAAATCTTTCCACGTGCCGGCGGTGCCGGGCACGTTCGCCTGGCCACCGAGCCGGCCTTCGACGCCCACCTCGCGAGCCACGCTCGTCACTTGATCGGCGAAGGTCGCAAGCGTCGTCGTCATGCTGTTGATGGTTTCAGCCAAGGCCGCGACTTCACCCTTGGATTCCACGGTGAGGCGTTGACGCAGATCGCCGTTTGCCACAGCCGTCACCACCTTCACGATACCGCGCACCTGGTTCGTGAGGTTGTTCGCCATAGTGTTGACGTTGTCGGTGAGGTCTTTCCAGGTGCCGGCCACGCCGGGCACGGTCGCTTGACCGCCGAGCTTGCCTTCGGTACCGACTTCGCGCGCCACGCGTGTCACTTCGGCGGCGAACGAGTTGAGCTGGTCGACCATCGTATTGATGGTCTCTTTCAACTGTAGAATTTCGCCTTGCACGTCCACAGTGATCTTGCGGGACAAGTCACCCCGGGCGATGGCGGTCGACACCTCGGCGATGTTTCTCACCTGACCGGTCAGGTTCGAGGCCATGGAGTTCACGTTGTCCGTGAGATCCTTCCACGTGCCCGCGACGCCCGGCACGATGGCCTGGCCGCCGAGCTTGCCTTCGGTACCCACTTCGCGCGCCACGCGCGTCACTTCGGCGGCGAAGCCGTTCAGCTGGTCGACCATCGTATTGATGGTTTCTTTGAGCTGCAGAATTTCGCCACGCACGTCCACGGTGATCTTGCGAGACAAGTCACCCCGCGCGATGGCCGTGGCCACTTCGGCGATGTTTCGGACCTGGCCGGTGAGGTTCGAGGCCATGGAGTTGACGTTGTCGGTGAGGTCCTTCCACACACCCGACACGTCCTTCACTTCGGCCTGACCGCCGAGCTTGCCTTCGGTGCCCACCTCGCGAGCCACGCGGGTCACTTCGGCCGCGAAGCCGTTGAGCTGGTCGACCATCGTGTTGATGGTCTCCTTCAGCTGCAGGATTTCACCTTTCACGTCCGCGGTGATCTTGCGAGACAAGTCGCCGTTCGCGATGGCCGTAGCCACCTCGGCGATATTACGCACCTGACCGGTCAAGTTGCCGGCCATGGAATTCACGTTATCGGTGAGGTCCTTCCACACGCCGCTGATGCCTTTGACCTCGGCCTGGCCGCCGAGCTTGCCCTCGGTGCCCACTTCGCGTGCCACGCGGGTCACTTCGGCGGAGAAGCCGTTCAACTGGTCCACCATCGTGTTGATGGTTTCCTTCAGCTGCAAGATTTCGCCTTTCACGTCCACCGTGATCTTGCGCGACAGGTCGCCGCGCGCCACGGCCGTCGTCACTTCGGCGATGTTTCGCACCTGGCCGGTGAGGTTGGTGGCCATGGCGTTGACGGAGTCGGTCAAGTCCTTCCAGGTGCCTGCGACACCCGGCACGAGCGCCTGACCACCGAGCTTGCCTTCTGAGCCCACTTCACGCGCCACGCGCGTCACTTCGGAGGCGAAGGAACGCAGCTGATCCACCATCGTATTGATGGCTTCCTTCAGCTGCAGAATTTCACCGCGCACGTCCACCGTAATCTTGCGCGACAAGTCGCCGTTTGCCACGGCAATGGTCACTTCCGAAATGTTTCTCACCTGACCGGTCAAATTGCCGGCCATGGAGTTCACGTTATCCGTGAGATCCTTCCACACGCCACTGATGCCGGGCACGATGGCCTGGCCACCGAGCTTGCCCTCGGTGCCGACTTCACGCGCCACGCGCGTCACTTCGGCGGAGAAGCCGTTGAGCTGGTCGACCATCGTGTTGATGGTTTCTTTCAGTTCGAGAATTTCGCCTTTCACGTCGACGGTGATCTTGCGAGACAAGTCACCACGCGCCACGGCTGTGGTCACTTCGGCGATGTTGCGAACCTGACCGGTGAGGTTCTTGGCCATGGCGTTGACCGAGTCGGTCAAGTCTTTCCACGTGCCCGCCACACCCGGCACGATGGCCTGGCCGCCGAGCTCACCTTCGGAGCCCACCTCGCGCGCCACGCGCGTGACTTCGGAGGCGAAGGAGCGCAGCTGGTCCACCATCGTGTTGATGGCTTCCTTCAGCTGCAAGATTTCGCCACGCACGTCCACCGTGATTTTGCGCGACAAGTCGCCGTTCGCGACGGCGATGGTCACCTCGGAGATGTTTCGAACCTGGCCGGTGAGGTTCGAGGCCATGGAGTTCACGGAGTCCGTGAGATCCTTCCACGTGCCCGCGACGCCGGGTACCGTTGCCTGGCCACCGAGCTTACCTTCGGTGCCGACCTCGCGCGCCACGCGCGTTACTTCGGCGGCGAAGCCGTTCAACTGGTCCACCATCGTATTGATGGTTTCCTTCAGCTGCAGAATTTCGCCTTTCACGTCCACCGTGATCTTGCGCGACAAATCGCCTCGCGCCACGGCGGTGGTCACTTCGGCGATGTTTCGGACCTGGCCGGTCAAGTTCGCGGCCATGGAATTCACCGAGTCGGTGAGATCTTTCCAGGTGCCCGCGACGCCCGGCACCACGGCCTGACCGCCGAGCTTGCCTTCGGAGCCCACTTCACGCGCCACACGGGTTACTTCGGAAGCGAAGGAGCGAAGCTGATCCACCATCGTATTGATGGCTTCCTTCAGCTGTTGAATTTCACCGCGCACGTTGGCGGTGATCTTGCGGGACAGGTCGCCGCTTGCGATGGCGGTGGCGACCTCGGCGATGTTTCGCACCTGACCGGTCAGGTTACCGGCCATGGAATTCACATTCTCAGTGAGGTCTTTCCAGGTACCGGCGGCACCCGGTACTGACGCCTGGCCACCAAGCTTGCCTTCGGTGCCGACCTCGCGGGCCACGCGCGTCACTTCGGACGTGAACAGGCCCATCTGTTCGATCATCGTGTTAACAATAGTCGCCGAGCGTAGGAATTCACCTTTCAACGGCCGACCATCGACCTCCAGCCGCACAGTCTGCGACAGGTCGCCCTTGGCGACGGCGGTGATGGTGCGGGTGACTTCAGTCGTTGGCCACAGCAGATCGTCGATCAGCGTGTTGATCGAGCCTTCCATGTCGCCCCAGGCGCCGGAGCGTCGATCGATGCCGACCCGGTGCCGAGTCTTGCCTTCTTTGCCCACCAGCTGGCCGGCACGCGACATCTCTTCGGACAGGCGCTGGTTCGAAGCAATGATGTCGTTCAGCGTCTCAGCGATCTTGCCTTCGAGGCCTTCGTGATCGCCGGCGATCCGCACCGAGAAATTGCCATCACGCACAGCCTGCAGGGTCAGCAGCAGGTTCTTGAGGTCGAACGGAACCGGCGCCTTCGCACTACCACGCTTGCCATTGGGCTTGGCAACGGCCCGCGCAGTAGGTATTTTTTTCACGGGTGCCTTGGCGATGCGACGACGGACTCTCGCAGGGGTTTGCATTAAAGCTCCGGATGACGGCGAACGGCGCGCGCTGACCAATTTGCTGTTGTTGTTGCGAAGAGGGCGGGACGGAAGCTATCCATTCGATGCAACACGTGCAACCCTTACACTTCCGTTACTCCTACAGCTGAAAGAAAGTTCCTGACAGCTGGAACTTTCATCGTAGGAGGTCGTTTTACGTGGTTCAGCGGAACTTGATTATAACGAGCCAGAGCAGCAAAGGTCGAACGGACGGGAGATGACGGCGGCAGCGATTGATCCAGCAGTCGAGCGGTTTCTTCTCGACAGCATCGACACGGTGCCTCATCTGGAGGCTCTGCTGTTGCTCTTTCAGTCGCCGGCCACTGCCTGGACGGTGGAGGAGCTGGCTGCGCGCATCTACGTCAACGACAAGCAAGCCAGCAACATTCTCGAAGACCTCACGCGGCGGTCGCTGATCGTGCGCGTCGATCAGGCGCCGGCAACGTATCAATACACTCCGCGGTCGCCAGAACAAAGCGCGCTACTTGATCGGGTGGCGCAAACCTATCGCACGCAGCTCGTGCAACTGACACGATTCATTCATTCCAATGCCTCGGGCTCGGTGCGCGATTTCGCGCGAGCGTTCCGACTCAAGGACAGGGACTAACAAATGCTGCCAAAGCTCGTCTATCTGCTGGGCGCCATCTTGACCGCAATATGCGCCGTGCTGCTGTTGCGTGGATTCGCGCGCTCGCGCAGTCGGCTGCTGTTGTGGAGCGGGTTGTGTTTCGCCGGCCTGACGGTCTCGAACGGTTTGTTGTTCGTGGACCTGGTCCTGCTGCCGGAGGACCACAGTCTTTATATGTGGCGCTTGAGTACGGCTGCCGGCGCGATGCTGTTGCTGGTGTACGGATTGGTCTTCGAGAGCGAGTGAGCCATGGTCGAGGGCTTTTTGCTGGGAGTGATCGTCACGGCGTCGCTGACCGCCGCCGGCTTCTTCTGGCGTTTCTATCGCCAGACGCGCGACAAACTGTTCTTCGCCTTCGCCGCGGCATTCGCCATCGAGGGCATCAACCGCATGGCGTTCCTGCTGGTCGATAAGCCGAGTGAGGGCAGTCCCGTCATCTATATGGTGCGGCTGGTCGCGTTCCTGCTGATCCTGGGTGCCATCGTGGCGAAAAACCGGGACGCACCGACGCGCAAGCGGTAGGGCTGGCGTTTACGAGTCAACGCGCTGACCGCTATGCCTGATGTTGCGAGGGTGAGCGGGAGCGATGCCGCTCACCGTATTCCTTCCGATGCGCGGCGCCGACTTCGCGTACATCGGTATCGCTCTTGCCTTCGTCCAGCTCCTTGCGTGCCTGTTCCGCGAGCTCCCGATAGCCCTTGCTGATTCGCCGCAGATCCTCCTCTTCGAGCTCTTCCAGATCGAGCAGGGCCAGGTGCGCGCCATCGATGGAGCGGATCAGCTCGTCGAGCTTGACCTGGATGGCTTCGGAGTCGCGGTTCTGCGTGTTTTGAATCAGGAACACCATCAGGAAGGTGATGATGGTGGTGCCGGTGTTGATCACCAGCTGCCAGGTATCGCTGAAGCCGAAGAGGGGGCCGCTCACGGCCCAGATCACGATCACAGCCAGCGCCGCGCAAAAGGTGGCCGGATGACCGGCGGCACGGGCGGTCGATTTGGCGAAACGGGTAAACCAGGTGCGACTGTGATACGAGGACGGGTGGTGGCTGACCATGCGAAGCTCCAAGACTATTTATTCAGCGCATCGAGTCGGTCGCGAATCAATTGACCGATCTCGGCGACGGTATTGGGCTTCATCACAACGTCTCGCACGCCGATTTGCTCCGCGCGTCGAGCATCCTCGGCGCGGATGTAGCCGGAGGTGACGATGATGGGCAGATCGGGGCGGATCCGCAGCAGCTCCTCGGCCAGATCCAGGCCGCTCATGCCGGGCATGCCAAGATCGGTCAGAACGAGATCAAAGCGTCGGGGATCGGCACGCACGGCGTCGATGGCCTCGGTGGGACGGGTCATGCCGGTGACGTGGTACCCCATGCGTTCCATCATCCGAGTGACCAGATCCACCAGCTGATCTTCGTCATCGACGTACAGCACGTGTTCGCCCCGGCCTGCGGGCGTCGCGCTCGAGACGGGCGTTTTCGCAGCATTCTCGGCCGGGCGCTCGGCCGCCGGAAAATAAAGATCGAACACGGTGCCAGTGCCGGGCTTGCTGTGCACGCGGATGGCGCCGCGATGGCCTCGCACGATGCCGTGCACGACCGACAACCCGAGCCCGGTGCCTTCGCCGTGACCTTTGGTCGTGAAGAACGGCTCGAACACGCGCTCGATCAGTTCGGGGGGAATGCCGGTGCCGGTGTCCTCCACAGAAATGCGCAGATACCACCCGGGATGCAGGTCGGGCGAGGGGCTGTTCAATATCGAATCGATGCGCTCGCTGGCGAGTCGAATCGTCAGCGTTCCGGCGCGGTTCTGCATGGCGTCGCTCGCGTTCTTGCCCAGGTTCATGAGCACTTGATGGACCTGCGTGGCATCCGCCATGACCGGTGGCAGATTCGGCTCGGCCTCCAAACGGATCTCAATCATCCTCGGCACGGTCGCCCGCAACAGGCGTAGTGCCTCTTCGACGACCGGCCGCAGGTCGACCAGATGCTGAATGTTCTGCTCCGGACGACTGAACGCCAGAATCCGGCGCACCAGATCCCGAGCGCGTCCGCTGGCGCGTCTGATTTCATACAGCGACCGTGTTGCCGGATGATCCGCCGGCAGATCTTCGATGGCGAGTTGGGCATTGCCCGAGATGGCGGTCAGCACGTTATTGAAATCGTGCGCGATGCCGCCGGCCAGGGTGCCGAGCGCTTCCATCTTCTGCGATTGACGCAACTGAGCTTCCAGCGCCGCACGCTCCTCATCAGCCCGCTTGCTGCTGGTGATATCGTGGATCGCGACGTTCACGCCGATGATATTGCCCACTTCATCGCGCAGGGCCTGATGATTTCCGACCCAGTATCGCAGCGAGCCATCGGAAGGCGCGGCACTGGCGTACTCGACGTTGGCGAGCGGCTTGCCGGTGCTCAGGACCTGTCTGCAAATCGGCGCGAGCACGCTGGCAAGCTCGGGCGTGGCCTCTTCGATGCTGCGACCGACCAGGGGCTCCGCCGTGTGGCCGCTCATTTCCATCATCTGCTTGTTGATACGAACGTAGCGCAGCTGCAGATCGATCACGCACAAGCCAACCTGCGCATTGGCATAGATCGCCTCGATCTCGATCAGCTGTCGACGCGCGGTTTCCTCGCTTTGCTGGAGCGCTCGCTCGCGCTCTTCGACGGTATCGAGCATGACGTTGAAATCGCGCGCCAGCTGACCGACTTCGTCTTTGCTGTCGCTCGAGACTCGGCGTCGGTAGTCACGCAGCCGCGTCACATCACGCGCCGTCGAAGCCAACGCCTGCACGGGCTCGGAGATCGCACGACGCAGCGTGATGGACAGCATCATAGCCAGCGCAAACAGCGACAACGCAACGGCGCCGAGCAGCGGCGCATATTCCCACATGCGTGCGGCGAGCGGCGTGAGCGTCGTTGCCATCCACAGATCCGTATGCGAGGGGCCTGGAGCGTTGATAGTGAGGGCGGTGAGAAGTCGTCCCTGTGCAGCCAGCCGCGCTCGCGCGTCAGCGTCCGAGAAATCAACGTGCATCGCGCCGGGACTGAAATACTCGGCGAAGACCTTTCCGTCCTTCACGATCGCCAGCGACTCGATATTCGGATCCAGCCCGAACGCATTCAGATACTGGTTCGCAGTACGCACATCCTGAAACTCCACGGCCGAGGTCACGATCGCAGCGATGCTCTCGCCTCGATCGCGAGCTTGGGTGACGGCCCGGGGCCGATAGGTGCTGAAGTCATAAATGGCCGCGGCCGCCACCGCGAGCAGCAATGCCACCACGGCTGTAACGCCCACGATCAGCAGTAACCTGCGTTGCAAAGGCAGATTGCTGAAGGCGAAGGGTGTCATGCGGTTCCTCTTGGCTCAGATGCCCGGGGCTTTGCGATGAACCTTGCGAGCCGCCACCAGCATTTGCGAGCTCGCGGACAAACCGGCGCGATGCATCGGCGGCAGGCTCGCCTCGAAGCGGATGCGTGCCTGGCCTTGGTCGACTTCGCTGACGAAACACAGCATGGCGCCTTGTTCGAGGGCACCGGGATCTTCGGCAATCGTGAGCACCGGGCGGTCATCCAGCGCATCGATCCACTCACTGGTGCGCTCACCTTGGGCGCCGATGAACACCACGTGGCATTCATTCGCCGCAGCCACGTTCGACACGCGTTGCACCGTCAATGGACGATCCTGACTGCGCTGTCCGTCCAGGGTGTCATCGAGCACCGAGCCAAACGGATCATCGCCCAGCACACACACAACAATGGGCGCCGTCGGCGTTTCGAAGGCACTTTGCGGCCACTCGACATAGCGCGTGAACAACAGGATGTAACCGGCTTTGATACTGTACTCGGGCGCAGCGGTGGCATTCGCCGCCAGCAGCGCGCCGGGGAAGAACATCAGCCAAAGCAGCCAGCGCATGGGTCTACCTGCGCCACGTCAATGCGAGATAGACGCTGCGCTGGATATAGGAATCGATGGGAAAGGAGGTGGAGCGAAATTCCGCATGACGAGGCTCCCACAGATTCTGGCCCACGAGCGCAAGCTTCACACCTTCGGTCAATTTTCTGGCGACGCGCACGTCCGCGCCGACGTAGCTGTCCACGTTCTGGGCGGGCAAGTCATCGACATAGCGCAGGCCGACGCCGATTTCCCAGTGCCGGCCCAGCTCCAGATTGGAACGCAGCGATGCCTGCACTTGTGCCGTCGATCCGGAGATGTTGCTGGCCAGCGGCAGCTCGGCAGGCACCACCTTCAGATCCAGGTACGAGACCTCGCCGAACAGGCGCCAGCGCGGCATCGGTTGCCACATTCCCGTGAGCTCCGCGCCATGCGCATGCGCCGAGCCGACGTTGAAGGGGATGAGCGCCAGCAGCCAGAAATCCGGGGCCTGCGTGACGGTGTCGAGCGGCTGCTGCTCATACAGGATCAGGCGCTTGTAGTCGTTGTAGAACAGCGCGGCGCTCGCCATTGCATCGCTGCCCCAGCGGCCGCGCCAGCCGAGCTGATAAGCAACCAGATCCTCCGATTCCAGGCTGTGACTGCCCAACACTTCGTGGATGACGGGCGGGGAGCCCGGCCCGAAGCTACCCGGCGGCGAGACTTGATTGACGAAGGTTCGGGATTCATCGGCGACGGTGGGCGTGCGTACCGCCCGTCCCACGGCGGCCCATAACAACTGCTGGTCGGTAAGGCTCCAGCTCAGCCGCAGGTCAGGTTGCCATTCCGTCCCGGTGAATGGGTTGTCCTCCACGCGCACGCCGAGCGTCGCACCGAATCGTTTGTGGAATTGCACCTCATCCTGCAAATACACGGACCACTGGTGCAGCGTTCGGTCCCTCGGCGTGAATGTCAGTACGAACGTCGGGGTGGTCTCATGCTCGATGTAGCGATAGATCGCGCCGGCGGCAACATTGTGAGCATCGCCCAGCCGCGTGACGTAGCGAACGCCGATATCGAGTGTGTTGCTCTGCTCGTTGGTGGGTTGCAGTTGCCGCTCGAGTCGTTCGAACCAAGCGCCGACCGCAACCTCCGAGCCTTCGGGAAGCCGACGCGCCCAGCTGGCCTGCACGAAGCCGCCGTGGTTGTAGCCTCGCGGCGGGCGCGTCTGATAGGGCGGCGTGGGCGAGGGAATGAAGCCTGGCTCGTCGAAATTGCCGGACTGAGCCTCGGCTTTGACAAAGATCCGATTCGCCGCGTCGTCACGATCGTAGCGAAAGCCGATACGGCCCATATCCCAGGCATCGCCGGTCGGCTGGCCATTGCCCAATTCAGTGTCATCGTAGCGCGAGTAGTCGGCGTACGCGCGATACCAAGCGTTCTTGCCGGCCGTCCCGCCGTATCTGAAGCTGCCGAACGCTTCGTCTTCGGTGCCGGTGCCGACCGTCAGCGCCGTGCCCATCGTGTCGCGTGCCGATCGCGACAGGATGTTCACGACGCCGTTCATCGCATTGGCGCCCCACACCGAGCCTGCCGGCCCGTTGATCACCTCGATGCGGTCGAGATCCTGATCCAGCCATGCGTGCTGTTCCCAGTACACCCCCGACCACAGCGGCGTGTACACCGAGCGGCCATCGACCAGCACCAGCAGCTTGTCCACGGCGATCGTGTTGAAGCCCCGCGCGGAGATCGACCATTGATGTGCATTGAATTGTGACACCTGCATCCCAGGTGCGTAGCGCAACGCGTCTGGAATATTCCTGACGCCGATGTAGTTCAATTCCTCGGCGGTGAGCACCGTGGCGGCGGCGGGCGCGGTGAATTGCGGCCGCGCCGTGCCCGTGACCGATGTGACGGTGAGTCTGGCCAGCTCCTCGAAGGTGGGATTGCGAATGACGACGTTGGCCGCGAACGCGCCGCCGGCGATCGCGCTCAACTGGATCGCAATCCCGACTCGTAGCGATGCTTTTGGAGCGTTCACGCGCCGGCCTGCGGACTTCTCTTCGTGGTTTTCGCCCAGCCTGAAGGACGGTACGCCAGCCACTGGCAGCACGGAATTAAGGACAAACCGGGGGCACGAGCTCTGCTACTGTTTATCCCATGAATGCAATAGCGACTTTAGGAAAATCTACTGTCCCTTGAGTCAGGGGCGCGACAGCACGAGCAGGATGGCGCACCGACATGACGAACGTAACGTTTATCGGCCTGGGCCGAATGGGATTGGGCATGGCGGGGCGATTGCTTGCCGCCGGGCATTGTCTGCGTATCTACAATCGCACGGCCGCCCGTGCAGCGTCGTTAGTGGAGCAGGGCGCGACGCTGTGTTCTTCGCCGAAAGAGGCGGCGCAAGGTGCGGGGTTGATTATCTCGATGGTCGCCGACGACGCCGCTTCGCGTGACGTGTGGCTCGGTGCCGAAGGTGTGTTCAGTGGCATGCCGGCCGCGGGCACGCTCGTGGTCGAGTGTTCCACCTTGTCGCACGACTGGGTGCTCGAGCTGGCGGCTGAAGCGCAGCGGCGCTCACTGAGTTATATCGATTGCCCGGTGACCGGCTTGCCCGACATGGCGGCCGCCGGCGCGCTCACCTTGCTGGTCGGCGCGGCACCCGAAGATCTGGCCCGCGCCCAGCCCGTACTCGATGCCATTTCGAAACAGACCATTCATTTCGGTGCGATCGGCGCCGGCACGGTCTACAAACTCATGATCAACTTGCAGGGCGCCATCCAGATCGCCTCGATCGCCGAGGGCATGGCACTGGCCGAGCGTGCCGGATTGAATCTGAGCACGGTCGCCGAGGCGATCGCCTCAGGTCAGGCTGCAAGTCCGCAGGTCGTGCGCACTGCCCGTCGCATCGTGGATGCCGATCACGATCAGAACGTCCTGTTCACACCGCAGCTCCGATTGAAGGATGTCGATTACGCGCTGCGCCTTGCTCGCAAGCTCAACATCGGTACGCCGTTTGGCAGCACGGCCGGCGCCGCCTATGCGAAGTTGTGCGAACGTGGTTATGCGCACAGCAACGAAAGCAAGATCATCGAAGTGGCGCGCACGCAGCCTGTTTGACTGACCAACGAGCTCACTGCTGCAAAGCATTTTCATGATGCAGATGCAGCTTGTGACTGCGGTCGCAAAGTCATGGCAGTTCCCGTCGCTAGAATTCGCGCCGTTCCGCTCGTCGAGCGGAATAAAACAAATAAACGAATTCAGGGAGTCCCATGATGAGCAAACGAACGGGTCTGGCCGTGATGGTGGGGTTGGCGCTGTCGCTGGCATCCACGGCGAGCTTCGCTGAGGACGGCAGCGGTTGGTATTTCGGTGTCACGGGCGGCGAGGCGAAAGCTGCGGATCTGGACCAGGCCACGCTCGATGCCATCGTCCTGGATAGCTTCGAGTCGAACGGCGCGCAGGTGCTGTCCGGCCGCTCGACTTTGGACGATAGCGATACCTCCTTCTCGTTGTTCGGCGGCTACCGCTTCTCGGAGTACTTTGCAGTGGAAGCCGGCTATGTCGACTTCGGCTCGTTCGAGTATCGTTCCTCCGGCGTGGTCGACCCCATCGGGCCGCCGCCGCCTGCGCCTGCCACCTATTCGGTCGACTTCGAATCCTCAGGCTTCACGGCGAGCGCGCTTGGCTCGGTGCCGCTGGGGAGCTCGTTCGATCTGCACGGGCGCGCCGGCATCTTGTTCGCTGACACGAAGATCACCGAGAGTGCCTCCATCGGTACCGCATCGGCTCGGGATAGCTACTCGGCGAACTCGCAGGACCTCTTTTATGGGATCGGCGTCGGGCTGCACCTCGCTCAACATTGGTCGTTCAGCCTGGACTGGCAGCAGTTCAAAGATGTGGGTGATGACGAGGAGACGGGTGAATCGGACGTGAATCGGCTCTCGCTCGGGGTGAGTTACAGGCTCTAAGCGGCGCCCACGATGGAGCCTGCCACGCCAGGCTCCATCTGCTATCGTGACTGTTTCCAACAATGGAGCAAGGCATGGTGGCAAGAGCGTGGCGCGCCGGTATGGCGGCGCTGATTTGCGTGCTCGGCACGGCGGTGGCGCACGGAGCGGATCAGGCCGACCTGACGACCATCAACCGCATCGTCGATGAAGGCTTCAATCGTAGCGAACTGCCGCTGACCGCGGCGTATCTCACCGACCGCATCGGTGGACGGCTCACCAACTCTCCACAAATGCGCGAGGCCGAGCGCTGGACCCAGCAGCAATTTCGCGACTGGGGCCTGAAGAACGTGCGCACCGAAGGCTTCGAATTCGGTCGCGGCTGGTCCATCGAAAAATCCAGCGTGCGCTTGCTGACGCCACGTATCGCGACCTACAGCGCCATTCCCGTGGCCTGGACACCCCCCACCAACGGCGCGATCACCGCGCCCATCATCGTCGCGCCGATGAGCAAAGTCGCTGACTTCGAGAAGTGGCGGGGCAAGCTGCAAGGGCAGATCGTGCTGGTGACACAGCCGGATACCGGCTCCGAGCCGCTCGTCGCGCCCTTCGTGCGTTTGAGCAGGGACGACATCGGCAGGCTCGACACGTTCCGACAGCCGCTGGTTTCCATGGAAGAGGAGTTGGAGAAGCGCTTGGAACGTAGCCGCTTCGAGGCCAAGCGCGATCAATTCCTTGCGGCCGAAGGCGCGATCGCGTGGGTGCGCAAGTCTTATCGCGATGGCGGCCTGCTGCATGGGGAGGGTTACCAGCACCGTCGCGATCAATCGCCGAAACTGCCGGGCTTCGAACTGGCCGCCGAGCACTATCGTCAGCTCGCCCGGCTTGCGAAAGTCGGGGCGGGGCCCACGCTCGAGCTGATCAGCGACGTGCACTATCACGACGAAGACTCGAATGCATACAACGTGTTCGCCGATCTGCCGGGGCGTGATGCCAAGGCGGGCTATGTGATGGCCGGTGCCCATCTGGATAGCTGGGTCGCCTCCGATGGCGCGCAGGACAACGCAGCCGGCAGCGCGGTCGTGATGGAAGCCGCACGCATTCTGACCAAGCTTGGCCTCAAGCCGAAGCGAACCATTCGCTTCGCGCTGTGGAATGGCGAAGAGCAGGGGCTCTATGGCTCCTTCGATTACACGCAGCGGCATTTGGTCTCGCGTCCGCCGCTGCAGGATCCGGCGCGCGCGGCGCTACCGGTGTACGCCACCTGGAACTTGCGGTGGCCGGTGACCCCGGGCCCGGACTACGACAAGCTCGCCGCCTATTTCAATCTCGACAATGGCTCGGGAAAGATTCGCGGCATTTATGCTGAAGGAAACGTCGCCGCGACGCCCATCTTAAAGACCTGGATTGCGCCGTTTGCGAGCATGGGGGCGGATGCCGTGGTGGCGGCCCCGACCTACGGCACCGATCACGTGCCCATGCAGGCAGTCGGCATTCCCGGCTTTCAATTCGTGCAGGACCCGCTGGATTACGGCAGCCGCGTGCATCACACCAGCATCGACAGCTACGACCATCTGCGCATGGAAGATTTGAAACAGGCCGCGGTAATCATGGCGTCGATGTTGTGGATGTCGGCCGAGCGTGAGCAACCCCTGCCGAAGAGGCCGCTGCCGAGCAAGCCTGTACAGACCGATCCGTTTGAGTACGAAGTCGACACTGCGTCGCCCTGATCCAAAAACGCCCACCCCATAAAGTCGAAGCCCCGCATGGGGCGGGGCTTCGAGCCGTCATCTCTATCGAACCTGAGGATGACCCTACATTCTTAGGATGACCCTCGCGAGATGGTGCGGCAATGGAAGAGCATCGGTTTTCGGCTCCTGGCGTTAGAGCAACGGTCGCTCTGATTCATTCCGCCGATAACTTATCTGCTTCCGATGCTGTGACGCACGGCCACGTGTGAAGGTTCCGGGAAAGATTTGTTTCAAATGTTTGCTGGGGTCGTGGCTTGTCACGACGGCCAGGAACCTACGTGACGCAACTTCCGTTCTATGTGCGTGATGCCATTCGGCTTTCCGCCGCACGTGAAGATCTTGCGCACACATTCTACGGACGAATTCGTCAACTGGTCGGGGAGTCTGCGCTTCATTCCCCGCTCGCAAGTCTGGCCCGCCAACGACGAGGCCGTAAGCGTGTATGTAAGAGATGCCGCTGCGCGCTCGCGCAAGATCAGAGTGATGGGTTCCGGCCATTCTTCCTCGCCGCTGGTGGAGACCCCCGACATATTGATGTCGATGCGCGACCACCGAGGGCTGATTGACTACGACCTCACGCGCAGTCAAGCCACGGTGGGAGCTGGAACGGTGCTGAATGACCTCGGGCCGATCTTGCATGACATCGGCCTGAGCATGGAGAACCTCGGCGATGTGGACACACAAACCATCGCCGGCGTCATCAGCACCGGCACGCACGGTTCAGGACGGAAGCTGCAAAACATTTCGGCAACCCTGGTCGGCGTGCGTGCCGTGACCGGCACGGGCGAGATCGTCGAGTGGTCGCTCGACCAAGCGCCCGATCTCATCAACGCCGCACGCGTGTCGATGGGCCTGCTAGGAATCTTTACTGCCGTGCGGCTGCAGCTCAAGCCGAGATATCAGTTGCGACGCCGCGAGTACGTTGCGCGTACGGAGGATTGCCTGGCCCATCTGGATGAACTGGCAGATGCACATCGTAACTTTGACTTCTACTGGTATCCCCGTCGCGATGAAGTGAAGTTGCGGACGCTCAATCCTCCCGAAACGCCCATCCCGGAGTTGCCGTACGCGCATCACATCCATGAAGAGAAGGGACACAGCCACGAGATCATCGCGCAGGAGCGCGAGCTGAAATTCGAGGAGCTGGAGTATTTCGTGCCGGCCGAGGCGGGGCCGGCGTGCTTTCGCGAGGTGCGGCACCGCATTCTCGAGCGCCATCGCAAACAGGTGGGCTGGCGCGTGTTGTATCGACTCATCGCCCGGGACGACGGCTTTTTGAGCCCGACGTACGGACGCGATTCGGTCGCAATCTCGCTGCACCAGAACGCCAGCCTGCCGTATCGGGAATACTTCGATGACATCGAGCCCATCCTGCGGGCCCATGACGGCCGCCCGCACTGGGGCAAGAAACATTCATTGCACGGCGCGGCACTTGCGGCGCTGTATCCGCGTTGGAAGGACTTCATGACACTGCGTCGACAGCTCGATCCGCAGGGGGTGTTTCTGACTGCGCCGATGGCGCGACTGGTGGGCGAGGAGTGACTGTGCTGAAGACCGTCGGTTCCAAAGTGTGGGCCATCCCAGGCGGACACGTGCCGCTGCGTAGCTCGGGAGCCGAACCGGGCAACACGAGCCGCGATGAGTTGTGCGTACTCAACGCCGGTCACTTCGACGCGCAGCTCGAACTGACGATTTACTACGAGGATCACGCACCGGTCGGGCCCTATCGCTTGAAAGTCGCCGCGCAGCGCGTGCGACACGTTCGCTTCAACGATCTCATCGATCCACAGGCGCTACCGCTCGATACGCCGTATGCCGTATTGATCCTGGCCGATCATCCGGTGGTCGTGCAGTTCACCCGGCAGGATACCAGCCAGGCGGCCAACGCCATCGCCACGACCCTGGCCTTCCCGGGGTGAGGCGATGATCGAAGATCTTTGGTACAAGAACTCGATCATCTACAGCCTGGACCTGGACACGTTCATGGATGCCAACGGCGATGGGACCGGCGATCTGCCGGGCCTGATCAACCGGCTGGACTATCTCAATTCGCTCGGCATCGATGTCATCTGGCTGGCGCCTTTCCAGCCCTCGCCGAATCGTGACAACGGCTACGACATCTGCGATTACTACGGTGTCGACCCTCGCTATGGATCGAGCGGTGACTTCGTGGAGTTCATGAACCATGCGCGCAAGCGGGGCATGCGCGTGATTCTGGACCTGGTGGTCAATCACACTTCCAACGAGCATCCCTGGTTCAAGGAGGCCAGGCGCAATCCGGATTCGCAGTATCGCGACTGGTATTTGTGGTCGAAGAGGAGGCCGGCGGGTTGGAACAAGGGCATGGTGTTTCCGGGCGCCCAGAAAGCCGTGTGGACGCGCGATCCGGTCGCGAAACTCTATTACCACCATCGCTTCTATGACTTTCAGCCCGATCTGAACATGGACAACCCGCATGTGCGGGCCGAGATCCGGCGCATCATGGGTTACTGGCTGCAGCTGGGCGTCGATGGCTTCAGGGTCGACGCAGTGCCATTCATTCTCGAGTCCAGACTCAAGGGCGAGCGGTTGCGCTTTGAGTATCTCGCCGAGATGCGCCAGTTCCTGCAATGGCGCGCCGGGGACGCGGCCCTGCTCGGCGAGGCGAACGTCGCCCCCCAGGACACGCAGCGCTACTTCGGCGACGGTCGCGATGGCTTGAACATGATGTTCAACTTCTGGGTGAATCAGCATTGCTTCTATGCGCTGGCCACAGGCGATAGTGCGCCATTGGAGAAGGCGCTCAAGGACACCAGCAAGATCCCCGACGCCTCGCAGTGGGCGGTGTTCCTGCGCAATCATGATGAGCTGGATATCGATCGGTTACCCAAGCACAAGCGCGACAAAGTGTTCGAGCGCTTCGGTCCCGAGCGCAACATGCAGCTGTATCACCGGGGTATTCGGCGGCGACTCGCATCGATGCTCGGCGACCGTCGTCACATCGAGCTCGCCAACAGTCTGATGTTTGCGTTGCCCGGCTCGCCAGTACTGCGCTATGGCGATGAGATCGGCATGGGCGAAGATCTGTCGCTGAAGGAGCGAGGCGCGGTGCGCACACCGATGCAGTGGTCAGGTGAGCGCAACGGCGGCTTCTCTACGGCACGTAAGCTCGTGAATCCCGTGATTTCCAAGGGCCCCTTTGGCTATCAAACGGTGAACGTCGATGCGCAGCGCCGCGATCCGGGGTCGCTGCTGAATTGGATGATCAGGATGATCCGGGTGCGCAAGGAGTGTCCCGAGATCGGTTGGGGGGAGTGGAGCCTGCTGCGCACGGGTGCGCGAGGTGTCTTGGCGCTGTGCTATTCCTGGCGAGGCAATCGCATCGTGGTGTTGCACAACTTCAATCGACAACCGCAGCAAGTCAAGATTGCATTGGAGGGTGAGGGCAGTGAGCTGCTGGTGAATTTGCTGGAGCGAGATGACAGCCGAGTCGACAAGCAAGGTCACCACCTCATCTCGCTGACGGCGTTTGGTTATAAATGGTTCCGAGTGGGCGGCATGAATTACGCGTTACGCCGCCAACCCGCAACTCCGCCTTCGAAGCGTTAGGTTGGTACTACCCCAATTCAGGCAGTTGGGCCACGGCCCTTCGGCCCCATCGCAAGCTTCACGTCGCTGGGGATGTCATATTCCTTCGCGATGTATTCAGGGTCGAGCAAACCCAGTTGCTCGCGTTGCACGACGTAACCCCAATAAGCCTCCGCCGCTCCCATCACGAGTTGCTTTCGAGCCGCTTCATCCGATGGGTGGGCACTGGAAGAGACATCCGCGTCGTACTGGCGTAATGCGTCGAGCGTTTTCTTGAGCTTGCGGCCGGCCAGTCCCAGCGACGCGGCAGCTTCGCCTGCGAAGGGCAGATCCAGAGGATTGTCGAACTTCGGCACGCGGCGATTATACCGGGCAGTGCTGAAGAGGCAGGTCCGTCAACGACTGTCGGACGTGCTCATCAAGCGTCGGTATTGTCCGAGGTGGCGAATGGCGTGCTGTTCTTTGCCCTGTGCCTCGTACAACCGCGCAAGATTGAAATGGCCATCGGCCATGTTCGGATCTTCGCTGAGCGCAGCCTGATAGGCATCGATCGCGTCGTCGATCTTGCCGAGGTCTTCCAGCACCACCCCCAGATTGAACATCAGCACCGGGTCGGCGCCGCATTCCTGGATGCCGCGGCAATACACGATCTCCGCTTTCTTCTCATCGTGCCGTGCATGGAGCAGGCGGCCCAGGTTGATCCATGCGCCGACGAAATCGGGCTCGAGCTCCACAGCGCGCTCATAGGCAGATTGAGCGGCCTTCGGATCGGTCTCTTCGAGCTCCAGGCCCTTGTCGAACCACTCATCGGCCGTTTCACTGGGCGGTGCTTCCGCTGCGGCAGTCTCTTTGTGCTCGACGACCCGGATGACGCCGTTCTCGACGCTCACGTCCAGGCCGAGCACATACTGGCCATCGTCGACCTGGAAATGATTCTGGCCGTCACGAACCACCACACGATCGCCGACCGCACTGATGCTCAAGCCCGACAGGGGCATCTGCTCGGGCAAGTGACGGCGCAGATCTTCGAGCGAGCGATTGATGCGACGACGGGAGATCTTCGCTTCGAGCAATGAACGGGCAGCGCGCAGGACGATGAGGTCCTGAAAGGAAAAGCGCAGCTGTCGCTTGGGACCGCGCGCAGGTTGCACGAAGCCGGTTTTGATCAACCCGCGAATGGTGCTGCGTGATAGACGCAGCACGCGTTCTACATCTTGGACGCTGAATGTCTGCACGAAGAAAGCCCGCCAGGGCGGTGGAAACGGTGAGGTCGTCTCAAGGACGACCGGCCGGCGTATCCACCTCAGCCCTCAGCGTTTGCTGGCCTTACGCGCAGGCTTCTCCGCCTGTTCGACTCTCTTCGGTGCCTTCCGTGGGCCGAGTTTGGCGACATTCGCCTTGGCGGTTTCGGTCTTGGTGAGACTGGCGCGCAGGGCCTCCATCAGGTCGATGACCTTGCCGCCTGCCTCCACCGGGCCTTCGGCCACGGAGATCTCCTGGCCGTCGACCTTCTTCTGAATGGCCGCCTCGATGCGGGCGCGCACGTCATCGACGTACGCCGTGGGATCGAACTTCTCGGTGGTTTGCTGCTCGATCAATTGCTTGGCCAGCTTCAGCTCCGGTGCTTTCACATCCGGCTTGGCGATATCGACCTCAGTGGCCGCGCGCACTTCGGTGGCGAAGTGCAACTGTTGCATCGTCAGCACATCGCCGACGGGGCGCAGGGCAACCAAATAGGACTTGCCACGCGCGGCCCAGCGACCGATGGCACAACGTTTTGTGTCTTTCAGGGCTTCGTTCAACAAGCCGTAGGGTTTGGCGCCGCCTTTATCGGGCGCGAGATAGTAAGTCTTGTCGAAATACACCGGATCGATGGACTCAATGGGCACGAACTCGGCGATGTCGATGGAATGCGTACCGATTTCTTCCATCGCTTTGATTTCTTCGCTGCTGAACTGGACGTACTGATCCTTGGCGAATTCGTAGCCCTTGATCATGTCGTCGCGCTCGACCGTTTGCCCGTCCTTCAGGCACACGTACTGTTGTTTCAACCGTGAGCCACATCCTTTGTGTAACAGGTTGAAGGAAATGGAATTCGCCGTCTGGGTCGCGGTGTACAGCTTGACTGGAATCGCCACCAGACCGAACGAAATCGTCAATGAACCGATGGAGCGCATGGCCATGAGGGGTACCTTTTCGACCGGCTTGGACCGCAGTCGAGTCTCACTTTCGGGCTTTACTTGTGAAGGCTTTCGCAAGGCTCTGTTTCGCCGAGAGAACATCATGCCACCGGTCCCCGGTTTTTTCCAAGCGTGAGAGCACATTTCGTAGACTGAAGTGACCCTGTCTCTTATACACATCTCCGAGCC
>NZ_LSRW01000117.1:0-40189 GCF_003104955.1 Steroidobacter cummioxidans
AAGCCGCCGGTCACCGTGTATGATTTCCTGAGCGCTTCGTCTGAGCAGCTCGCGGATGTTGGTGCGTCCCCCGGGGGACTGACCATCCTTGAAGTACTCGCGCGAGACCTCTTTCAGCGGCAGAAAGCCATGGCGCTCCGCGCCGTAGTCGACGAAGCAGGCTTCCAGGCTGGGCTCGACGCGGGTAATGCGTCCTTTATAAACGTTGGCTTTTTTCTGCTCCCGTGACGGGACTTCTACATCCAGGTCGTAAATTCGTTGTCCATCAACCAGTGCTACCCGCAACTCCTCTTCCTGAGTCGCGTTGACTAACATTCTCTTCATGAGGCCCTTCTAAGGAATCAAGGGCCGGGCGAGCACGCACGGCGGGCGCGAGCCATGGAGGCAGGGAGGAGCGATCGGGGAATGTCTTCATCCGATGTTGCCAGCGCGGCCCCCTGGTCATTGTCGACCGGGGCAATCCGGCGCGTTTTTTATCCTGTCGCTTTGGCGGTCCCGCTCGTAGGCGCTGCGTCGACCCGGAATACGAGGTGCGTCATTCCGGCATCGCCGTTCGCGCGGCCGAGCGATGGTCTGCGACCCTGACAGGTCTGAGCAGAACCAACTAAGATGCGGCGCCCTTCGGAAGCGTTGCCCTCGAGTGCCGCGTATCGGTGCACGTGCGCCGCTGAACCGATCGGTGTATGGGATCTGGTCTGGACGCGCGCGAACCTGAAATCGTCGCGGAACATATCACAGGCCAAATGTCCAATCAATGGTCAATCAATAAGTTACGAGCGCTTCTCCAATCCCCTCGCATGCCTGGCTCCGCACCCGTGAATTTGCCCGACGACAGTTCCTCCTCCAAGACCGCCCCAGGCGTCGGCGTCAGCTACGTCGAGGCGGGGGAAGGCGATGCGGGACAACGCATCGACAATTTCCTCGGCCGCATCCTGAAGGATGTGCCGCGCAGCCTGATTTACCGGATTTTGCGGACCGGCGAGGTGCGGGTGAACGGCAAGCGCGCCAAGCCCGAAACGCGCCTCGCCGAGGGCGATCGGATTCGTCTGCCCCCCATGCAGCGGAAGACTGACGAGCAGCGTGCGGCCGAAAAGAGCGCGCCGTCGCGCTCGCTTCGGGAGTTCGTCTCCGGCGCCATCATTCACGAGGATCGCGATCTGATCGTCGTGAACAAGCCGGCGGGCGTCGCCGTTCATGGCGGGAGTGGGTTGAGCGCCGGTGTCATCGAGGCGCTGCGCGCCAAGTATCCCGAGCTCAAGGAGCTCGAGCTGGTGCATCGGCTGGATCGCGACACCAGTGGCGTGTTGCTGGTGGCAAAGCGGCGAGCGGTGCTGCGTGAGCTGCACGCTCTATTAAGAGAGCGCGATATGGAAAAGCGCTATCTGGCGCTGGTCGTCGGGCGCTGGCCGTTCGGCACCAAGACCATCGATCTGCCGTTGAAGACCAACCTGAAGCAGGGCGGGGAGCGGGTGGTGCGCGTGCATGCGGAGGGCCAGCAGGCGATCACGACATTCAAGCCGCTTCAGCATTTCGGCAAGCTGGCGACGTTGCTGGATATCTCGTTGGGAACGGGCCGCACTCATCAAATCCGGGTGCACGCGGCGCACGCCGGGCATCCGATTGCAGGCGATGAGAAATATGGCGATCGCGAACGGGATGCGAAGCTGAAGCCATTCGGCCTGCAGCGCATGTTCCTGCATGCACATTCGCTGACATTCGAGCGCAAGGGAGCGAAGCCCTTCACCGTGAGCGCGCCGCCACCGCCTGACTGGCAGGCGGTGATCGACAAGCTCACGGCGGAGGTCAAGCGCTAGGGCAGGTCAAAACCGTTCCTGCGCAGTGCGCCGGCCAGCCATATCAACGGCAGGCCGATCAGCGCGGTCGGGTCCTGGTTCTCGATCCGGTTGAACAGCGTGATACCCAGCGCTTCCATCTTGAAGCCGCCGGCGCAGTCGTACGGTTTGTCCCGCATGACGTAACGCTTGATCTCGTCCTCGCTGAGCTGGCGGAAATGCACGGTCGTCAGGTCGAGGTGGCCTTCGTTGCCGTTAGATTGGGTGTTGATGACATGGATCGCGGTGTGGAACACCACGCGTTGGTTGCTCAGCGATTTGAGTTGAGCGATGGCGCGCTCGCCGGAGCCGGGTTTGCCCAACACGTCCCGGCCGCACAGCGCCAGCTGGTCCGAGCCGATGATGAGGCTGTTGGTGTGCCGGCGGGCGACCGCCTCGGCCTTGGCGCGTGCCAGTCGCTGCACCAGGTCGACGGCCGACTCGCCTGGGAGCGGCTCCTCGTCGACATTGGACGCCGCGACCGTGAACGGAATACCCAGCCGTTCCAGGAGTTGCCGTCGATAGGTGGAGGTGGATGCGAGCACCAGCCGCAGGCCGTTGGAGGGGGCTGCTGGGGGGCTCATGGCTGATCCTGGGGCTGCTGCCGGGCGGAGTCTGTGAAGCCGGCCGCAGGCCGGATTACAAGCTGTGAGAAAACAAACATTTACGCCTTTCTTTTTTTGACACCATGGGGGGGCGCCGCTAGTATACGCGCCCCATGCCGCGACCCCCGGCCGTCCCCGTAGACAAAATCGTCGATGCAGAGGTCTGCGCGCGGGCGGGAAGCACGATTGCACGACGTTTTTCCGCTGCCGAGCTGCCGCGCCTGCGCGAGGTTGGCGGGCGGGGCGATGCGTCGATCGAGGCCAAGTTCCAGTTTTCCGAGTTCGACAAGCGGCCCGCCGTCAGCGGCGAGCTGCACGGTTCGGTCGTGCTGACCTGTCAGCGCTGCATGCAGCCAGTGACGGTCGAGCTCGACGACACCTTCGAGGTGCTGCTGGTCGACCAGGAGCGCAGCGACGAGCCGGGCGGGTACGAGCCGGTGGTGGTCAATGCCTCGCGGCTCGATCTGGCGTGGCTGGCGGAAGAGCAGGCGCTGCTCGCCTTGCCGCTGGTGCCCATGCACGAGCGCGAGGATTGCGCCGAAGCGGCGTCCGGGGAAATTGCATCGACAGTGGAGCGGGAAGAAGAGCCCGAGGACGCGGAGGCCGCGGCCGGAAAGACTCATCAGCCGTTCCAGAATTTGCGGGACCTGCTGCGCAAGCAGTGAGCATCCCACCGTCGGTATTGGATAGTTTGGAGATCAGTCATGCCTGTTCAGAAAAGCCGAAAGACCCCGTCCAAGCGCGGCATGCACCGCTCGCACGACGGCCTCGAGCGTCCGGCCCTGTCGGTCGATCCGACGTCCGGCGAAACCCACTCCCGTCATCGCATCTCGCCGGATGGTTTCTATCGCGGCAAGAAAGTGATCGCGAGCCGCGAAAAGCCCGATACCGAATAATCCGCCGTCGCGCTCCGAGTGCCGCATCTGAGCAACCGGCCGGTCACCATCGCGGTGGACGCCATGGGGGGCGATCATGGCCCCTCGGTCACCGTGCCTGCGGCGCTCACAGCTCTGCAGAAAGACGCCGACCTGCGCATCACGCTGGTCGGCCAGAAAGAACCTGTTCAAGCGTTATTGAACGGTGCGGCTGCGCCGTTGCTGTCGCGTATTCAGCTGCGCGAAGCCTCCCAGGTCGTGACCATGGACGAGAAGCCGCAGGAAGCTCTGCGGAAGAAAAAAGACTCGTCCATGCGCGTCGCCATCGACCTGGTGAAAGCGGGCGAGGCTGATGCCTGCGTGAGCGCCGGCAATACCGGTGCGCTCATGGCAACCGCGCGCTTCGTCCTCAAGACCATCGAAGGGATCGACCGGCCCGCGATCATTTCGCGCATCCGCGCCCGGCATGGTCACACTCACATGCTCGATCTGGGTGCCAACTCCCAATGCAGCGCCGAGCACTTGTTTCAATTTGCCGTCATGGGCTCGGTGGTCGCCGCCGACATGCACGGCATCGCCCGCCCACGAATCGGCATTCTCAATATCGGCGAAGAAGAGACCAAGGGCGATAGCGTCGTCCAGGATGCCGCTCGGCTGCTCTCAGCGAGCCAGCTGAACTACATCGGCTTCGTGGAAGGCGATGATATTTTCTCGGGCGAGGTAGACGTCGTGGTCACCGACGGCTTCACCGGCAATGTCGCGCTCAAGACCATGGAAGGGCTCGCCAACATGCTGGTCGGCGCGATAAAGACCGAATACACGCGCAATCCGCTGCGCTATGTGGGGGCGCTGGCATCGTGGCCGGTGCTCAGGTCGCTACGTAAAGAATTCGATCCGCGTACGTATAACGGCGCGAGCATGGTCGGGCTCACCGGCGTGGTGATCAAGAGTCACGGCAGCGCCGACACCGTCTCGTTCGCCAATGCCATTGGCGTCGGTCTGGTCGAAGCGCGCAAAGGGGTGCCCAGTCAGATTAGCAACCTGCTGAAGGCGCAAGCGCCGGCAGTGGCTTGAAATCGCTCACAGCCCCATAATTAAGACGTTGACAGGTCTGTTTGCCTCTGGCTGGGACGCCGCCCAGCTCACACTCTTGACCGCGCGCAACTGCTAGACTTTTCGCTCATGAAGATCCGTTTTCTGAAGCATGTGATCCGGGCCGCGCTGTTGCTGACTGCGACCACGAGCGCAATCGCCGCGACTTATACCTTGCCGGTCGGCAGCGACACCGTCATCGGCGAAGTGCAGAAAGTCGTGGCCGCCCACGAGGACACGCTGCTGGACATCGGCCGGCGCTATGGCGTGGGCTATGAGGAGATCGTGGCGGCCAATCCCGGCGTCAATGCCTGGGTGCCGGGCGCGGGCACGGAAGTGCTGATTCCGTCTCGTTACATTCTCCCCGACGGTCCCCGCGAAGGTATCGTCGTCAGTCTCTCCGAACATCGCTTGTTTTATTTTCCGCCGCGCAAGCAGGGCGAGGCTGCGGTGGTTCGTACCTATCCGATCAGCGTCGGGCGCATGGACTGGCACACGCCGCTGGGTCTGACACGCATCGTGAACAAGCGAGAGAAGCCGATCTGGTATCCGCCGGAGTCGGTGCGCAAGGAACATGCGGAGGACGGGCGGCCGTTGCCGAAGGCGGTGCCGCCGGGCCCGGACAATCCGCTGGGTGAGTACGCCATGCGCCTGGGCATTCCGGGCGGTGCGTATCTGATCCACGGCACCAATCGTCCTTCGGGCGTGGGCATGCAAGTCACCCACGGCTGCGTGCGCATGTTCCCGGAAGACATCAAAGAGCTTTACGGTCTGGTGCCGGTGAACACGCCGGTGCGCCTGGTCGATCAGCCATACAAGATGGGCTGGCGCGGCGAGGAGCTGTTCATGGAAGTGCACACGCCGCTGGAAGGCACGGAGAGTGCCGAAACGCACAGCCTGACCAATATCACCAAGCTGCTGGTGGCCGCGACCCAGGAGCGCTCGGTGGTCATCGATTGGGCGAAGGCCGAGCGCACGTTCCAAAGTGCCAGCGGCGTGCCCGAGCCGGTGATGCTTCATCCCGCATCGACCGTTCAGGTCATCAACGACAGCGCCGGTCGATAGTCTGCGGCGCTCCCACGCATCGTGGGGCGCACTGCTAAACTGCGTACGCGGATCCTGCGGCTAAGGTCACCTAAACCACCGAGTTAGTCCAGGCTGAGGCTGTAGGGTCCGCCCTAATTGCAAAAAGGCCGTGGAGTGATCCACGGCCTTTTTTACGTCACAAACAAAACCGTCGACCCGAAATTCCTATCGTCCAAAAAGAAAGAAGCCGCGGATTGCTCCGCGGCTTCCTTTGATCTTGCGATCGAGAAGTGAGTCGATTACTTCGACTGCGACTTCTTGAACATGCGATCGATCTTCTCGTTCGTAGCGTCACAGCAAGCCTGGCTGGCCTGAGCGGCCTGCAGAGCCTGGTTGGCAGCGCTCTGCGCGCTGTCAGCAGCGGAACGGGCAGACTGAGCGGCGCTGGCAGCCGAGTCAGCGGCAGCCTTGGCAGCGGCGGCATCCTGCACCGCCTTGTCGGCAGTGGCCTTGATTTCATCAACGGTCTTCTGGGACACGCAGCCGCTGGCGGCAACGAGCGCCAACGCAGCAATACCTGCCTTCAGCGTGGTGGAGATGGTGTTCTTCATGACTTCTTTCCCCTTCGGGTCGGATAAAAAAGGACCAGAGCGACAAATTTTCACGGCCTCTTAATACACGAGAGTTATGGCTGGTTCCCGTGTACCAGGCTCGCCAGCTTCGTTAGTTGTAAAAGCTGCCAGCTTGGCCGAGCGCGGAGGATACAAGATTGGGCCAATACGATAAAGCATATCAGTGAGTTCGTCGTGGGGACGCGACAATTGCTACCAGCAGGCCACCGGCAGACGGCGCCCCCGTTCGTCGATTGTCAGCGCCGGACAGGCGGTATCGGCGACCTGGCCGTTGATCGCGGTTGCCGTCAATGTAAAGGTCGTTTCGTTGCCCGCGATCGTCACCCGGTAGTTCCTCTCGGGGGTCTCGACGTTCGCCCCCTCCTGGGTGGCAGCGCACTGTTCGCTCGCATATGACATGAAGCGGGTAAAGCACTTCTCGATCTGCAGTGCGCGCTGTTCCAGCGCGACCCGTGCCTCGGTGCGGTTCGAGCGCATCACCTGGTTGCGATAGCTCGGATAAGCGACTGCCGCCAGGATGCCGACGATCACGACGACCACCAGCAATTCGACCAGTGTGAGGCCGCGTTGTCTGTATGACATTGGGTTGGTTGCCTTCATTGCTGCTCCAAAATCGTGCCGCTCAGATGCGTTAGCGGATCTGTCGCCACGACTGCCGTCCATTGCCGCCCAAACGCGGGTTCTCGATGACCACCTGGATTCTGCCGCTGCTGCCGGACAGATATTTGTATTGAACCGCCTTGCCGTTTTCGTCGGTACCGAGGCGGCCATCGCCCACGCCCGGGCCTTGCAATATGCCTTCCTCGGAGAAGATGCCGCCGGCCACATTGCCGTCCGCGCTGCCCAGGCCGCCTTGTGCGGCGCTGACCAGGTCGTTGTCATCGAACACGCCGTCGCGATTCAGATCGAACGGTGTCACGTCGAGCCGGCCGCCATTGAGCAGGTCCAGCTCCATGAGCCAGCTGTCGCCGCCGAAGTCGCAGGGATCGTTGCTCGGAATCAGCGTGGTGAAGATCACCGCGCCGTTGCGGACGATGGGATTGGTGACCTGCTTTTCGCCCTGATAAACCGGGCCGGGCTGCAGCAGATCGAGGTACCAGCCGAGCTTGCCCGCTTCCAGGGCGTTGTCGGAGGGGACGCGGACTTTGGTGCTGAAACCGGGGAAGGGGCCTTCGTACTGAATCGTTTGCTGGGTCAGCACCGAGGCGCGGTTGTTGCCAGAGTAGGTGACGGCAGCATTGCGATCGATGATGCCGTAGAACGTGTGAGTCAGCGTCGGTGTGGTGAGCCGGTCGGCCACTTCCAGATATTTGCCGGTGCCGAACAGCACGATCACACCATTGCCCTGCGGGCCGCGGGCGACTTCGGGACGCACGGTGATGGGTTGCGCCTCGTTCTCGCGACTGACGGCTTTGAACAGCGGCGCGCCGTTGAAGGATACGCCCCAGTTCGCCGAGCTCTGGCTTCTCACATCGAACCGCCACATGTTGCCGTACAGATCGCCGGCGTAGATGAAGTCGGCGTTGGAATCGCCGTTCAGATCGACGACCGAGGGCGTCGCGAGGCCGTTGCCATAAGGGATGGCCGGCTTCGGGCGCTGCGCGTAGCCGACGCCGGTGTCGAGCTTGATCGCGTTGCCCGTGCGTAGCTCGACGAGATACAGCACGGCATTGCCCGTCGTGCTCACGCGCGTCGTGGCCGGCGTGGCATCGGCCGGGTCGTCGTCGAGCATGCTGTTGTAACCATTACCGAAGATGGCGTACCAGTTGCCGTCGGGCAGTCGCGAGATGGTCGGCTGGCTGTACGTGAAGCCCAGGTCCCGATCGTCCTCGTCGGTGAACTCCCAAAGCACGTTGTTTTGATTGAAGCTGGTGGGATCGGTGACATCCAGGGCATAGACGCCCTGACCGCCTTTGTTCAAACCGCCGGTAATGACCGTGCGCCAGCGGCCGCCGAAGTAGGCATCGCCCAGGCTGGGCGAGCCATCGACGTAGAACTGGTGGCCGTAGCTTGGCGAGGCGAGCGCGGGCAACTTGGAGAACACGGCGCCAGGAACGTATGCAAACGCTTCCGTGCCGCGCTTGTCCTCATCCGCGAAAAAGGCGTGCAACATGCCGTCGTTGGCGCCGACGTAAACCATCGGCTGGCGATCCTTGTTGTCCGCTGCGAATTTCGAGTAGCGGCTCTCCGCGGTCGATCCGCCTTCCAAGCTGTCGCGATAACGAAATGGCGGGCTGGAGACATACAGCGGTCCGGAGCTGACGATGTCGCCGAGCGGCACCACCCCGTCCTTTCTGCCTTGGCGGACGCGGTAGCCATCGGGCCCTTCATCGGCAACGTCGCCGCGTATGTAATTCAGCATGCGCTGCGCTTCCGTCAGCCGCTGCTCCGCGGTGAGCGCGGTATCGGGAGCGAGCTGCCGCACGCGGAGCGCGTCGCCACTGATCGAATCGAACAGGAAGGGCACGCCCTGGCCGATGCTATTCACGGTGAAGATCTTGCGATTGGCCGCTGCGCCCAGCGTGGACCGTTTCTCGGAGCCCGACAGCAGGGTGCCGTTCTCTGGATTGATCTTGTAAGAGAGCAACTCACCGGTCCAGGTGGCGCTGAAGAACTTGGTCTGGAAAATGATGGAGTCGGCGGTGATGCTGCCGCTGTTGAGCGCCGCCGAGCCGGCCGTGCTGTCCTTCTCCGCAATCGATTTCAGCACCGTGTCCAGCTGCTGCGCGATGTCCTTCGGGCTGCGCGCGTTGAGCAGTTGGCCGCGGCCGTTGATCGTTGCGTGCCACAGATCGTCGACTGCCGACGGATGGCGTGCGGGGAAGTTCGTCGGCCAGGTCGGGTACTGGTTCGAGTCATAAGGATTCTGTTTCAGGTCGGGATTGAACTGCAGACCGCGGGCGCCGAGCGTCACCGCAAAGAAATTCATGTGCAGGTCGGTGTTGCAGTCTGCCGGGCCGACGTAGTCGGCGGGCAGGTTCTTGCAGTCTTGCGCGGGCGTCACCTTGCCTCGGGCGAGATCGCTGCGCAGCGGGCCTCTGTACGCGCTCAACGTCGCATCTGCCATGGTGCTGTCGACGGTGTCGCGATAGGGGCGTGGCTCGTTGGCGTCCACCCCGTTGAAGTTGCCGGTGATGCCGTCACCTGCGGCGGGCTGGTTGGAGAAGCCATCGGTGAACAGCATGCCGAAGTTCTTCTGGCAGGCGGCAGTGATCGGTGCGCTCGAGCCGGTGCGCCGGAAATTGGAAATGATCCTTGCCACGGCATCGCGATTGGGCGTGCCGCCGCTGCGCACCCAGTCCCGATAAAATTTCTGGTACAGCGCCGTGCGATTGGCCGGCTCGTCGAGACTGGCCATCGTGACGTCCATGCGATCGTTGATGGTGAAGCCGTCGACGCGCACGCCCGTCACCGTGCTGAAGGATTCGCCAAGACCGGCGCGCAATGCCATGTGGCGCTTGCGGTAGAACTGGAACCAGTTCGCGAAGTTCTGGATCGCCGCATTGTATTTGCCGGCCTCGAAGTTTTCCGGCTTGATCTGGTAGCCGACCAGTGCGGTACCGTCGGGGGCTCTGCCGCCGGCGATCTTCTTCGATTCAAGATAGCCGTAACCCGGCAACGTGCGACTCGCCGGCAACCAGAACGTGGCGGGGAAGTAGCGGACGGCAACTCGAGTGCCGGTGGTCAGTGTAAAGGTCCGTTGCGTCGTGACGCCGCCGACCGTCGAGTTGGTCAAGCAACCGTTGTTAGTACCGACCTCACAGCCGGCGGTGGTGCGTACCACTTGCCAGTTCGGCGCGGCGTCTGCGCCGTTCGCGGCTGCCATGAAGCAGGTGTCCTGCGGCAAGGTCATGCCTTCATAGACCTTGAAGTAAAAGTTGTCGTCGGCGGAGTTGCGCGCTGGCAGGCTGGCGCACGCATCCGCGGTGGACACGTTGCTACGACCCGCCATGTCGCGGGTCAGATCGATGGTCAGGTTCGGCTCGAACACGGGATCGAAGCGCGCAGCAGTCGGGCTTGCGGCACTGAAGGTGTAGCCACCGCCGTTCTTCCACGGGGAATAGGGGACCTCCGGATCGAAGTACGCAGCGTTGTGCACGGGCGAGCGCGACCAGGCGAACGCCGGCAGCGGCGGGATCGCAAAGTGATCGTTGGTGCCATCGCCTATGCGACGTCGGGCCGTCTGATTGCCGCTGCCCAGGCCGTTGGGGAACAGATAGGCGAACTTCTTCCAGGTGCCGGAGGAGTTGCCGGAATTGTTGAAGTTCAGCGCGCCACTGACGGCAATGTCCGAACTGCCATCGGCGTTGTTCCTGCAGCCGACGAAACTGTTGTTATTGGCGGTGGTGGAACACGCACCCGAGTTGCCGCTGCGCCACCAGGCCGCACCGTCATTGCTGGGGAACAATGTTTCGAAGTCCATCGAGCCGGAGTCGTCGATGGCCATGATCAGATTGGGCTGGGCGCCGGTCGCCAGGAACAGCGGCGCATTCGATAGTCCCAGCGTACCAGCCGGCGCGCTCGCCGAGAACGCCACCGCGGCGGCGAGCGTGACGCTGTATCCAGCTTTGCGGAGCAGAGTGGCGGCCATGCGCATAGGAAACATTCCAAGTAAAGTGATGACTGCTGCTGGTTCGAGACTTAGTTGAAGCGGCGCACGTACGTACTGTGCAGGACGACGTTTGCGTTCTGCGTGCCGCCTTTGCCGCGTGCAACGACTCGGTAGAAGATGCGGCTCGGCTGCGGACCGGCGGGCGGCTTGCTCAACGCATCCGGCACTTCTTCGACCTGTTCGATGTAGAACCTCGGGTCTGCCAGCGCGAGCCCGTTGCCGCCGATGGCGGCGGCGCCGGCGGTGTAGGGCTGAGCGACCGTGTTCCACCACTCGTCGGCGGCGACCACCTGGTCTTCATAGCTGAGTCTGCTGGCGTACGAATCCGTCAGGAAGTTGCGCTCGTAAACGGCCGCGCCGGCAGCGTTGCCGGGCGAGGGCGCTTCCACCAGGCTGTCGCGATCGAGCCAGCGTTCGCCAGCGCGCAGACCCGCTTCGGCCGCCTGAAATGCGAGCTCGAAGTTGCGCTGGCTGCCGGCCATGCGTTCCTGCAGGCGCGTGCTCTGGCTGGCGCCGAGCGCGAGGATGGTGATTACAAGCAGCAACAGCATGCTCACGATGAGCACGGCGCCGCGTTGGCGACGGGCAGAAGGAATGGTTTGCTGTTTCATGATGAGAGTTGCCAAGTTCAGATCACTCGATGCGCACGCGATTGCGGATACCGATCGTGGTCGTGAAAACATCGCGCAAGCGGCGATCGCGAGGGGGCGGGACTTCGGTGCCGAGCAGCTGGTAAGTGCGCTCATCGCGATCGGTGCCGTATTCCTGGACGGAGCTCACCAGCATGGCGATGCGCACCGACACGACGCGGTCCCAGTTCACGTCCGCGGCGGCAGGCCGGTATTCATCGACGACGCGATCGCCCTGCAGATCGATGCCGTATTCGATCTGCATCTGCTCGACGCCTTGCACCAGCTCTTCGGGAATGGCCGCGCCGACTTTGCGCCACAACGAATTCATTCCTGGCGGCGCGGGGACGCTGGCCGGTTTGACGTAGTAAACGACCGTCTCGACCGGAACGACTTCGGCGGCCTTCAGGAACGCATAGCTGGTGCTATTGGTGACATTGCCCGGGACCGTGCTGTCGCTGATCGGGCGCATCAGTTGGTTTGCGGCAGCGTTCGCAAAGAAAAACGACACGGCTTCGCAGCTGTACGCCATCAGTACGTTGCCGGCGCCCGGCTGGATGCCGTTGGCGCTGCCGGCACTCTTCACGACCAGCGCGCCCGTAGCATCGAGCGTGATGCCGTCGTCAGCGACCATGTCCTGGCTGAGTTGCATCGGCACGACGTCGAGGCGCGCTCCGCGGACTACCAATACGTCGCTGTTCGCGTCCGGCGCCAAACCTTGAATGCCCGGATGCAGCGCGGGCGCCCAGGTTCCCGAGCCCGACGAGTCGTAGCCCAACACCGGCGGACTATCCATGAAGGCGTATTCCAGCGTGGCAGTCGTATCGGCATTCAATGCCGAAGCAACCGCTGTGGGCTGGCGCGAGCAGCCGGAGAATCCGGCGGAGCGAATGTGCCGTGACAGCTGATCCAGCGCGAAGCGGCCGGTCTCCTGCACGCGAGACAGCTGATCGGTGGACTCGTAGGCGATGCGCGAGCTGGAGAAGATCGCTACGACGCCGGCGAGCAGCAGCAGGCTCAAGCCCATGGCGACCATCAGCTCGACCAGGCTGAAGCCTGCCATGCTGACCTTGGACGTGCGTATCTGAAGGCGGGACGAGTGCATGGCTCAGATCTCCGAGCGCGTCTGGAATTGGCGCAACTCGCCGTCGACGCCGTCTGTGTCGTTCTGTTCGGCGGCACCGCTGCCGTCGCCGCGCTCACGCCAGCGAATGGTCACGGTGACGACATGCCTGCGCGTGACGGAGTCGTAATCACGCTCGATGCGGCCCGCAGCTTCGGTGTTCGTTTCCGGGCAGAGTGCGATCGATAATCCTGCTTGCCAAATCGCGCAGATCCTGAACGGGCGCGCGCCGAAGCCCGTTAGCCCTTTTCGCCGTTGAAATCCACCGAATACCCATTGGCGCGAAAATCGAAAGGATTGACGCGCATGCGATCGAGGATGTCGCCAGCCAGCACACTGGCTTGCGAGCGCACGTAGGCGTCCTGATTGCCGCGCAAGGTCGTGAGCTGCAGGGCGGCGACCCCGAGCAGGCCCACCGAGATCAGGACCACGGTCACCAGAATCTCGACCAGCGTGAAGCCGCGCTGATTCGCTGGCGAGCGAAGTTGCAGACTCATCATTGGCAGGTGCCCTTGGAAGTGCTGACGCGCCCGGTGACCGTGACGTTGATGATCCGGGTGTCGGTGATGGAACAGCGATTCGGGTTGGTGGAGCGAATCACGAAGTTGTGCGCGACGGTCTCGCCTGAGCGCAGACCGAAACGAACGTAAGGCTGGGAGGCGGTGATGGCGAAGCCTTGCACCGGCGGCTCGCCGGTTTGCAGCACTTCGTCAGTGCCGTCGATGACGCCCGGATTGCCGCTGCGATCCGTGAAGATGATCCAGCCGAACTGCCAACTCGCGGGGTTGCCGCAGGCAGTGCGTTCGGCGCTGCTCGCGGCGCAGACGCTGACCGGTACGGAGCGCGCGGCAACTTCGCCGCGGGCATAGTTCAATGCGCCTACGACCGAGTTGGCCTGGGTAGCGATGCGTTGGTTACTGAGCAGGTTCGTGAACGCCGGTACGCCGATCGCGACCAAGACGGCGAAGACGCTCATGCCGGTGATGAGCTCGATGAGCGAGAAGCCAGCTGCACGTGTGTAGGTTGGTTTCATATGGTCATCCCTGGTGCGGCGGGAATATAAAGACGCGCGTCGGCAGATGCCGGGCACGCCGATCAGCGGCAGGCGGCGCTGGACTAACGGCGGGCGAAACGAAATATCGTCAAATGCGTGTGTGCTTTCTTCCGCCGCGTTCAGGAACCGAGATAGCACTGTGGGCTTGCGGACTTACAAGCGACTCCTGTATATATAGTCAAATGGTGGTTATCCATACAGGTGACGTGTGTCCGAACTGACGCCCCGGCAACGCGAGATCGTCAAACTGATTCAGGAATCTCTGCGCGACAACGGCATGCCGCCGACGCGGGCTGAGATTGCGACCGCCATGGGCTTCAAATCCGCGAACGCCGCCGAGGAACATCTGCGCGCGCTGCAGAAGAAAGGTGTCCTGGACATCATCCCGGGTGCCTCGCGCGGCATTCAATTGAAAGATTCTCTTCGTGAGCAAATGGGCCTGCCGCTGATTGGTCGAGTTGCAGCCGGCAGGCCCATGCTCGCGGAGGAGCACATCGAAAGCCGCTACCAGATCGATCCGAAGATCTTTCAGCCGCGTGCGCATTACCTGCTCAAGGTGCGCGGCCAGAGTATGAAAGACATCGGCATCATGGATGGCGACCTGGTGGCCGTGCACCGCACGCCGGAAGTGCGCAATCGCCAGGTCGTGGTGGCGCGCCTGGACAATGAAGTGACGGTGAAACGCTATAAGCAGGACGGCAAGATCGTCTGGCTGTTGCCGGAGAACGAAGAGTTCGAGCCCATCCGCGTCGACTTGAAAGAACAGTCGCTGATCATCGAAGGCATCGTGGTCGGCGTGCTGCGTCAGGGCAAATCCAAAGGCCTGTTCCAGTAGTCCTCATTTCGCCAGTAGCGACTTGATCTCCGGCAGGCACGAGCCGCAGTTCGTGCCTGCTTGCAACTTGCGACCCACTTCCTGCGGGGTCTGCAACTGATCCTGGGCGATGGCCTTGCACAGCGTGTTCCGTCCCACGCCAAAACACGAGCACACGATCGGGCCTGGGTCGTCCGTCGATGCCGCCGGTCCGCCGTTGAGCAGCGATGCGCGATCCGCATCGCCGATGCGCTTCTTCGCAAACAGATTGGACAGCCAGGTTCGCGAGGGCAGGTCGGTGCGCGGAGAAATAAATACGCAGCCCTGGATGCGCTCGTCGACCAATAACGCGCCTCGATACACGCCGCAGGCGGGGTCAGAGAACTCGACCCAGTCTGCGTCTGGATGGTCGGCCTGAAGCCTCTGGCGCGCCCACTCTGAAGCAGGTGAACGGCCGCGTCCGGCAATCTCATAGCGCATGAACCGCGCGCCGCGGATTGCAGTCCACCAGGTTGCAGCCAACGTTGCGATTGGACTGCGCGTCAGAATGAATCCGTGCCAGTCGACGGGGAAGGGCGTGATCCGCGCCGGCGTGTGTTTGAACTCGGGCTCGCCGGAGACTGGATCGACGACCGGATTGACCAATGCGCCCACGCGCGCATCCGAAGCAAATGAGGCATTCCAATGGATGGGCACGAAGATCGAGCCTCGCGGCATCTCTCCGCTGGTCCTGACGCGTGCAACCATCGCACCCCACCGCGTTTCAACGCGCGCGAGTTGGCCATCGCTCACTGCCGATAGCAACGCGTCTTGCGCATGCATGTCGATGTACGGCTCGGGCAGGTGCGTGCCCAGTTGCGGCGCCCGGCCCGTGCGGCTCATGGTGTGCCATTGATCGCGGATACGGCCGGTGTTCAGAATCCACGGAAATTCAGAGTCAGCCTGGTTCGGTGGCGCCCGAGGCGGCGTTGGCACAAACCTCGCGCGGTGATTGCGGCGATAGAAGCGTCCGGATCCAAGCAGGCGCGCCGTGCCGGGATGATTGCGTTCAGGGACGGGCCACTGGATGGGCACGAGGTCGTCGTACTCGGCGGAAGTGATGTCGGCCAGACCACCGATGTCGAAGGCGCGTTCGCCCGCATTCTTGAGTGTCGACAGGGCGGCGTGCTCGATGAAGATTTCGTGCGCATTGTCGTAGTTGAAGCCGTGGTCAAAGCCCATGCGTCGTGCGACTTCGCATATCAACCACCAGTCCGGCCGCGCCTCGCCGCTGAGTGGCTGAAATGCTCGCTGACGTGAAATGCGCCGCTCCGAGTTGGTGACAGTGCCATCCTTTTCGCCCCAGCCGGCGGCCGGCAGCAGCACGTGGGCGAATGCGTTCGTATCAGTGCCAGTGAAACAATCGGACACCACGACCAACTCGCAACGTCGCAGCGCCTCTTTGACCTTGTCGGCGTCGGGCAGGCTCACCACCGGATTGGTCGCCATGATCCACACGGCCTTCACCTTGCCGTCGTAAATGGCGTCGAACAGCTCGACAGCCTTGAGTCCACCGCGTTCAGCGATGCGCGGGCTGCGCCAGAAGTTTTGCACCAGCTCGCGTTGACTCGCGTCTTCCAAATCCAGGTGCGCAGCGAGCATGTTGGCGAGCCCACCGACTTCACGGCCGCCCATCGCATTGGGCTGGCCGGTGATGGAGAACGGGCCCATGCCGGGCTCACCGATGCGGCCGGTGAGCAAATGACAATTGATGATGCTGTTGACCTTGTCCGTGCCGGCGGAAGACTGGTTCACGCCCATCGAAAACGCCGTGACGACCCGCTTGTGATCGGCAAACATTCGATAGAACTCGAGCAGGCGCTCCGTGTCGATGCCGCAGGCGGTGGCAACCTGGTTCACGTTACCTGCGGATTCGCAGGCAACTTGCAGCGTGTCGTCGAGTTCTTCGGTGTGGCTCGCGATGAAATCGGTCGCGACGTGGCCGTGCTCATGCAGATACGCGAGCAGCCCATTGAACAGCCAGACATCGCTGCCGCCGCGCACCGGCACATGCAAATCGGCGATCTCACAAGTCAGGGTCCGACGAGGATCGACCACCACGACCTTCATGTCCGGTCGCTGCTGTTTCGCGCGAGTGATGCGTTGGAACAGTACGGGATGACACCAGGCCGTGTTCGAGCCGACCAGCACGATCAGATCCGCCAGCTCCAGATCCTCGTAGCACACCGGCACGATGTCCTCGCCGAAGGCGCGTTTGTGTCCAGCGACCGCGGATGACATGCACAGTCGGGAGTTGGTATCGATGTTTGCCGTGCCGATGAATCCTTTCATTAGCTTGTTGGCGATGTAGTAGTCCTCGGTCAGCAGTTGACCCGAGACATACAGCGCGACGGCATCGGGACCGGCTTCCGCGATGATGCGGTTGAATCCAGAGGCAATGTGGGTCAGCGCTGCGACCATGCTCACGCGTGCGCCGTTGATCTCCGGATAGAGCTGGCGACCTTCCGTTCCGAGCGTCTGACCGAGCGCAGAGCCTTTGGAACACAGTCGCCCGTAGTTGGCAGGGTGAGTCGTATCACCGCTAATGTTGACCGTGCCGCGTGCAGCGTCGGGTTGGGCGATTACGCCACAGCCGACGCCACAATACGGACACGTCGTCCTGATGCTCACTGTTGCCGGGCCACGGCTTCGCCAAATATCAGTTTGTCGCGTAGCGGACCGACGTCGCGGCCTTCGTTCATCAGTTCGCAATACCAGGCACCGTCGCGAGTGTCGCCATACAACACCGCGCCGCGCACCTTGTTGTCTTCGATGACGATGCGCTTGTAGATGCCGCGTTTTGAATCACGCAGCACCAGTGATTCACTGCGAGGGCCGCCGAGGAAATCGCCAGCGGAGAACAGATCGATGCCGGTGACTTTGAGATGGGTGGACAGCATCGATCCGCGATACTGTCCCACGCCATGCTCGGCCAGATGCGTGGCGCAGACGCTGGCCTGTTCATAGAGTGGAGCGACCAGGCCATACGTGTTGTTGCGATGCTGGACGCATTCGCCGACCGCGTACACGCACGGATCGAACGTTTGCATCGTGTCGTTGACCAGTACGCCGCGGTCGCATCGCAGGCCAGCTGCGCGGGCAAGGTCGGTATTCGGGCGAATGCCGGCGGCCATGACGACGAGATCCGCCTCGATGATGGTGCCATCGGCGAACTGCACGGCGCACACGCGATCCGTACCGAGAATGGCCGTGGTCTTCGCCGGCATATGAAATTGCAGCCCGCGCTTCTCCAATGACTGCTTCAACAGCTGTGCGGCCACGGGATCGAGCTGCCGTTCCATCAAGGTCTCCAGCAAGTGCACCACAGTGACTTGCATGCCTTGTTTCAGCAGTGCATTGGCAGCTTCCAGGCCCAACAATCCGCCACCAATGACGACCGCCTTTTTATGCGTGCGTGCGGCTGCGAGCATCGTGTTGACGTCCTGCAGATCGCGGAACGTCACAACGCCCGGCAGATCCTTACCGGGGACCGGAAGCACGAGGGGGTTGGAGCCCGTTGCCAGCAACAAGCGATCGTACTCAGCTTCGATGCCGCTGCGCGAGCGTACGCGACGACGGATGCGATCGATTGCAACGGCGGGATCGCCGAGATGCACAGCCACGCCATTGTCCCGATACCACTCGATCGGATTCAGCACGATGTCGTCGAACCGCTTCTCGCCGGCCAACATGGGCGACAGCAGGATACGGTTGTAATTGGGGACGGGCTCGGCGCCGAACACCGTGATGTCGTAGGGCTGGCCGGAGATGCCGAGCAGTTCCTCGACGACTTTCATGCCCGCCATGCCGTTGCCGACGACGACGAGTTTGCGACGCGTGGTTTTGCGCAGCGGCTGGGTCTTGATCCAGATCTTGCCGTCGCTCACTCGCGTCGGCCAGGCGCGCACCGAGAAGTTCGCGTCTTCGACGCAGCGACCGGTCGCGAGATTGAAGTGATGTTTGTAGACAGGGGAGGCGACCACGGGCTCGCCGTTGATATCGCCAACCAGGCCGCGCGACAGCACGTTGGCGTCGCTATGCGGATCGTAGTTGTCGAGCGCATAGACCGCATCGCCGACTCGGAAGATGGCGATCTGTCGCCCGTCGAGCAGTGCGGCGACGCCATTGTCCGGCAGCAGGTCGTCGAACGAGCAAGCGCTGGTCCAAGTATGAGTGTGCTTCATACGGCCTCCCGCTGGCGCTGGGCGCGTTCTTCGTGGGTGGCGGGGCGGATCTGTCCGCGTTCCTGCACGAACACGACGTTGTCATCGGTGCGATCGCTGTTCACGAAGTGGCGGAAGCGTTTCAGTGTTTGCGGGTCTTCCACGGCCTTCTTCCATTCGCACTCGTAGGTGTTGATGACGCGCGCCATATCCGCTTCGAGCTCCGCGGCAATACCGAGCTTGTCTTCGATGACCACTTGCTTGAGGTAGTCGAGGCCGCCTTCGAGATTGTCGAGCCACACCGAGGTGCGCTGCAGGCGGTCGGCGGTGCGGATGTAGAACATGAGGAAGCGATCGATGTAGCGGATCAGCGTCTCGCGATCGAGATCGCCGGCCAGCAGGTCCGCATGTCGAGGCTTCATGCCGCCGTTGCCGCAGACATAGAGGTTCCAGCCCTTCTCAGTGGCGATGATGCCAACGTCCTTGCTCTGCGCCTCGGCGCATTCGCGAGTGCAGCCAGAGACAGCGAACTTGAGCTTGTGAGGAGCGCGCAGGCCCTTGTAGCGGTTCTCGATGTCGATGGCGTAGCCGACGCTGTCCTGGACGCCATAGCGGCACCAGGTCGAGCCGACGCAAGACTTCACGGTTCGCACCGCCTTACCGTAGGCGTGTCCCGATTCGAAGCCCGCATCGATCAGCTCGCGCCAGATCAGCGGCAGTTCGTGAACTTGCGCGCCGAACAGGTCGATGCGCTGACCGCCGGTGATCTTGGTGTAGAGCCCGTACTTCTTCGCCACCTCGCCGATGACGATCAGCTTGTCGGGTGTGATTTCGCCGCCTGCGATGCGCGGGACGACGGAGTAGGTGCCGTCCTTTTGCATATTCGCGAGGTAATAGTCGTTGGTGTCCTGGAGCGTCGCCTTGTCGCGCTTCAGCACGAACTCGTTCCAGCACGACGCGAGGATGGAGGCGATAGTGGGCTTGCAAATGTCGCAGCCCATGCCGCGGCCATGCTTCTTCAGCACGTCATCGAACGACTTCAGCTGTCCGACGCGCACCAGATGGAACAATTGCTGACGCGAGTAACGGAAGTGCTCGCACAGATTGTTGTTGACGGCGACGCCGCGGCTCGCCAGTTCGGCCTTCAGGATCTGCGTCACCAGCGCCGTGCAGCCACCGCAGGAGGTTGCAGCTTTGGTCGAGGTTTTCAACGCACCGATGGTCGTGCAGCCGGCGTCGATGGCTGAGCAGATCGCGCCCTTGCTGACGCTGTTACAAGAGCAGATCTGCGCTGTGGCGGGCAGTCCTGCAACGCCTGCGCGTTTTGGCTGCTCCGAGCCGCCGAAGTTAGGCACGATCAGCTCTTCTGGGCTCGACGGCAGTGCAGTGCCATCGAGCATCATGTTCAGGAGCACGCCGTAGTCGTCCGCATCACCGATGAGAATGCCGCCGAGCAGTCGCGTGCCATCGTCGTTGACGACCAGCTTCTTATAGACCTGCTTACGCTCGTCCACGAAGGCGTACGCACGCGAGCCGGGGCTCGAGCCGTGGGGATCGCCGATGGAAGCGACGTCGACGCCCATGAGCTTGAGCTTCGTGCTCATGTCTGCGCCGGCGAAATAGGGCTCGGCGGTCTCCTGCAGGCGGGCGGCGCAGACGTTGGCCATTTGATAGCCCGGCGCGACCAGGCCATACAGCTTGCCATTCCACAGCGCGCACTCGCCAATGGCGAAGATGTCCGGATCGGAGGTGCGACAGTCGTTGTCGATCACGATGCCGCCGCGCTCGCCGATCTTCAAACCGCATGCGCGTGCCAGTTCGTCGCGCGGCCGAATACCGGCGGAGAAGACGACGATATCGGCGTCGAGCGAACTGCCGTCGGCAAATTGCAGGCGATGACGGCACTGTTCGCCGTCGACGATGGCGGTGGTGCTCTTGCCGGTGTGAATGCCTACGTCCATCTCGGCAATCTTCTGTCGCAGCACACGCCCACCGGCGTCGTCGATCTGAATGGCCATCAAGCGTGGCGCAAATTCGACGACATGTGTTTTCAAGCCGAGATCGCGCAGCGCTTTCGCGGCTTCGAGACCGAGCAGACCGCCGCCGATGACCACGCCGACTTTGCTATGCGCAGCCGCCGAGCGGATCGCTTCCAGATCTTCGATAGTGCGATAGACGAAGCAGTTCGCGCGCTCGCGGCCAGGTACAGGCGGAACGAAGGGATAAGAGCCGGTTGCGAGCACCAACCGGTCGTAGGGCAAGGTCCGTCCTTCCGCCGTGCGCACGCAGCGAGCGTCGCGATCGATCCCGACCACCTTGTCATTCAAATGGAGCGCAATGTCGTTGCGCTCGAAGAAGTCTTCACTGACCAGCGACAGATCCGCTGCGCTTTTGCCGCTGAAGTAGCTCGTGAGCTGCACACGATCGTACGCGGCGCGCGGCTCTTCGCAGAGCACGCTGATTTCATACGAGGTGGTTGCGGACACGAGCCGCTCGAGCAGACGTTGCCCGACCATGCCATTGCCGATGACGACCAGCTTTTTCACAGACATCTTGCACCCATGACCGAGAGCCTCGAGAGGCATTCAGCTCGTTTCAGATGAGGGTGGTTGGGACAGTGACCTGCGACAGGCCGCGCGTGGCGGAGGTGATTACCGGCAGTCACTGGTGCTGCGCCCATCATTGGAGCAGCCAAGATAAGTTCGATGTTGCAAGCGCTATGCCACGACGTGGCGGCTGAAAAGTGCTGGATCTGACGCCATTGCATGCACGCGATTGCGCAGATGTGGTGCGTGCGTCTCCCGTGGCGCACTTAAAGTGGTGCGCTTTGCCTCGCGCTTCCTCATGGTGCAAGGGCCTCCGCAGTGGCACAGGCATTGCAACCACAATCCATCGATGCCCGAAGCCCGGCCAAAAAGCGAACCTACCCTGCGCGTGCTGATCGTCGATCAGAACGTCATGCGTGCCAGCATTCTCGAAGAGGGACTGCGGGAGGCCGGCTATCTCAACGTGACGGTGCTGCGCGAGATGCACAACCTCATGCGCCGCATCGTCGACATCGACCCCGAAGTCATCGTCATCGATCTGGAGAATCCCAATCGCGACGTGCTGGAGCAGATGTTCCAGGTATCACGCGTGGTGCGCAGGCCCATTGCCATGTTCGTCGACCGCTCCGATACCGACATGATCGAGGCAGCGGTGGATGCCGGCGTCGGCTCCTATGTCGTCGACGGTTTGAAGAAGGAGCGTGTCAAGGCCGTGCTCGACATGGCGATCAGCCGCTTTCATGCATTCAACAAGCTGCGTGAAGAGCTCGATAGCGCTCGCCAGGCGCTGGATGAGCGCAAGATCGTGGAGCGCGCCAAGGGTATTTTGATGAAGCAGCGAGGCATGAGCGAGGAGGCGGCCTATGCGCTGCTGCGTAAAGCGGCGATGAACGAGAACCGCCGGCTCAGTGAGGTGGCGCAAAGCGTCGTGACTGCATCGAGTCTGTTCAAATGAATGATGTCACCACCGTCGTCGGGTTCATTCCCTTGATGGACTGCGCGCCGCTGGCGGTTGCGGTCGAGAAGGGCTTTGCCGCCGAGGAAGGATTGGACCTGCGGCTGGTGCGCGAAACGTCATGGGCGAATATCCGAGATCGTGTCGTCGTCGGCCATTTCGACGCCGCGCACATGCTCGGACCGATGGCCATCGCGTCGACGCTGGGCGTCGGGCATCTCAAGGTGCCGATGGCAGCGCCTTTGTCGCTTGGTTTGGGTGGCAACGCAATTACTGTTTCTCTGCGGCTGTGGGATTTGATGCTCGCGGAAGGCGCCGCTCTCTCCGCAGGTCCGCGCGAGATCGGTGCAGCACTTCGCAATGTCGTGCGTGCGCGCGAGCGGGCGAACAAGCAACCGTTCACGCTCGCGATGGTCTATCCGTTCTCCGCACATAACTATGAGCTGCGCTACTGGCTCGCCGCGTCGGGCATCGACCCGGACCGGGATGTGCGACTGGTGGTGATCCCGCCGCCGTTGCTTGTGGATGCGATGCGTGAAGGGCAGATCGACGGCTTCTGCGTCGGCGAGCCCTGGAACAGTCTGGCCGTGTCGGTGGGCGTGGGCTGTATCGCGTTGCCGACCACTGCGATCTGGCCATTTAGCCCTGAGAAGGTGCTCGGCTGCCGATTGGAATGGGCGCAGCGACATCCGGATCGTCTGCAGGCCCTGGTCCGCTCTATATATAAGGCAGCGCTGTGGTGCGAGCAGCCTGAGAATCACTCGGAGCTGGCGCGCATGCTGTCCGAGCCGCGCTTCGTCGGTGCGCCGGCTGAGATTCTGCTGCGGGGGTTGTCGAATCGTTTGTGTCTGCAGCGAGGGGATGAGGCGCACGACCTGCCGGGGTTTTACTTGCCCGCCTCGCAGAGCGCTACGTTTCCCTGGGTGAGTCACGCGCTGTGGTTCTACTCACAGATGGTGCGTTGGGGGCAGGTTGCATTCGATCCCGAACATGTGCCGCAAGTGCGTGCCACCTATCGGCCCGATCTATACCGATGGGCCCTGGCGAAAGTAACAAACATTCCCGCCGAAGATGCCAAGGTCGAAACACTCTTCGACGGCGTGCGCTTCGATTCAGACGATCTGCCTGCCTACTTGCAACAGCTGTCCGGCATCTGATCGCTGCACGACCTTCGTGCAGCTGACTGCAATGTTTGCTCCGTCGCGGCTCACTTGCGCCGCATGTCGATTTGCTCGAGTGACGCAAGTCGTTGTCTTTTCGGGAACCTGCGCGCGGCCGTAACGCTGGCACGGTCGTTGCAATCCTGAGCTGGCAACGGGACGATTCTTCGCCCCAACCATCGGCAGGCCCAACAGCGGGCCTGCCCGGCAACGCCGCCGACTCCAGTGCATGTCATCCACGTGCTCTGAAGTCGGCGGCGTTTTTTTTTGCTCTGAAGTTCGTTTCGGGAGTGACCGGATCCATGCTGAAAGCAATGTTTCGCGCCTGCCTGCTGACGACGGTGGCTGCATTGGGCACCACTCACGCCGTGGCCGCGGAGCTCGAGTTGGAGAAGGAACAGCTGAAGCTCGGCTTCATCAAGCTCACCGACATGGCGCCGCTCGCCATCGCGTACGAGAAAGGCTTTTTCGAGGATGAAGGGCTGTATGTGACGCTCGAGCCGCAGGCGAACTGGAAGGTGATTCTGGATCGCGTCATCACCGGCGAGCTGGATGGCGCCCATATGCTGGCGGGGCAACCGCTGGGTGCGGCGGTGGGGATCGGCACCAAAGCCGACATCGTCACGTCGTTCAGCATGGATCTCAACGGCAACGCGACCACCGTGTCCAACGAAGTCTGGAGCCTGATGAAGGCGCGCGTGCCGGTCGATGCGCAGGGCAAACCAGTTCATCCGATCAAGGCGGACGCCCTCAAACCCGCGATCGATGCGTTCAAGGCTGCGGGCAAGCCATTCAGGATGGCCATGGTGTTTCCGGTTTCCACGCACAACTACGAGCTGCGCTATTGGTTGGCGGCGGGCGGATTGCACCCGGGGTTCTATTCGTCCACGGATGTCTCCGGTCAGATCAAAGCGGATGTGTTTCTGTCCGTGACGCCGCCGCCGCAAATGCCTGCGGCGATGGAAGCAGGTACGGTCAATGGCTATTGCGTCGGCGAGCCGTGGAATCAGCAAGCCATCTTCAAAGGCGTCGGCGTTCCCATCATTACCGATCTGGAGATCTGGAAGAACAATCCGGAGAAGGTGTTTGGCGTCACCCGGGCCTGGGCCGAGAAACATCCCAATACTTATCTCGCGCTGCTCAAGGCACTGATCCGCGCCGGCAAGTGGCTCGATGCAAACAATGGCGCGAATCGCAAGGAGGCGGCGCAGATCCTGTCGCGTTCTGAATACGTTGGCGCCGACTATCGCGTGATCGCCAACAGCATGACCGGCACGTTCGAATATGGCCGGGGTGACAAGCGCAGTGTGCCGGACTTCAACGTGTTCTTCCGTTACTACGCGACGTATCCGTATTACAGCGATGCGGTTTGGTTTCTGACGCAGATGCGCCGCTGGGGACAGATTCCGCAGAGTCAGACCGATCAGTGGTATCACGACACGGCGAAGAGGGTGTACCTCACCGAACCGTATCTGCGTGCCGCCCGCATGCTGATCGAAGAGAAGAGGGCGACGCAGAGCGACTTTCCCTGGAACACCGACGGCTACCGCCCGCCGACCAAGGAATTCATCGACGGTGTCGAGTACGACGGTCGCAAGCCCAACGAGTATTTGCAGAAGCTCACGATCGGCCTGAAGCAAGGCCAGGTGATTGAGAGCGGCACTGTCACGACCAAGCAGGGAGCGACCTGATGGCCACATCGATGCTCGCCATGCGCCTGGAGCAAACGCTTCGTGGCGAAAATCTGCGCCAGCAGATGCGTGAGTTGTCGCGCCAGCTGTGGCGACAGCTGGGGATTCCATTGCTCGCGATCGCCGTGTTCCTGTTCGCCTGGAGTCAGGCGTCCGGCCGGATTCAGACCAGTCTCGGACAGATTCCGGGCCCGATCGCAGTCGCGAAGCAGGCGCAAGCCTTATGGGCGGATCACAAGGCGGAACGCGAGAAAGCAGCGGCGTTCTATGAGCGACAGGACAAGCGCAATGCCGCCAAACTGGCAAAGGATCCAAATGCCAAGATCACGCAGGTGAAGTACACGGGCAAGCCGACGTACATCGATCAGATATTCACCAGCTTGAAAACCGTGTTCACGGGATTTGCGCTGGCGACGCTGGTGGCGGTCCCGCTCGGCATCCTGTGCGGGCTGAGCACGACGATCAACTCGGCGCTGAACCTGTTGATCCAGATTTTCAAACCGGTGTCGCCGCTCGCGTGGCTGCCACTGGTCACGATCATCGTGAGCGCCGTGTATGTGACGGCAGATCCCCTGTTCGAAAAGTCGTTCTTGATCTCGGCGATCACGGTGACCTTGTGCTCGCTGTGGCCAACTTTGATCAATACGGGCGTCGGCGTGAACTCCATCGACCGGGATTTGCTCAACGTCGCACGGGTCCTGCAGCTGAAGTGGACCACCAAGCTGTTCAAGCTGGTGCTGCCTTCGTCGTTGCCGCTGATTTTCACCGGCATGCGGTTGTCGCTCGGGGTGGGTTGGATGGTGCTGATCGCGGCCGAGATGCTGGCGCAGAACCCGGGCCTCGGAAAATTTGTCTGGGATGAATTCCAGAACGGCAGCTCCGATTCGCTGGCGCGGTTGATGGTTGCGGTGCTGACCATCGGCATCATCGGCTTTCTGCTCGATCGGATCATGCAGACCCTGCAGAGCCTGCTCGACTTCGGCGTGCGACGTTAAGGGAGCATCGGCATGTCGTTCTTGCAGCTCAAGGGTGTCAGTAAGAGTTACGGCTCGGGGGAGCAGTCGGCCGAGGTGCTTCACGATGTTCATCTGAGCATCGAAGAGGGCGAGTTCGTCGCCATCGTCGGCTTTTCCGGCAGCGGCAAAACCACGTTGATCTCGGCCATCGCCGGCTTGATTCAGCCGGACGCGGGCGAGGTGCTGTTCCAGGGCCGGCCGGTCACCGGTCCGGCGCCAGATCGGGGCGTGGTGTTTCAAAACTATTCATTGCTGCCGTGGTTGACGGTCCAGAGCAATGTCGCTCTGGCCGTCGACAGCGTCTTTCCCAAGTGGTCGGCCGCGCAGCGTAGGGCACACACGCTCAAGTACATCGAGATGGTTGGCCTGGCGCATGCGGTCGATCGCCGACCGGCGGAGTTGTCTGGCGGCATGCGTCAGCGCGTGGCAGTAGCGCGAGCCCTGGCGATGGATCCGAAGGTTCTGTTGCTCGATGAGCCGCTGTCGGCTTTGGATGCGCTCACGCGCTCGCGTCTGCAGGATGAGATCGAGGCGATCTGGGAGCGCCAGCGCAAGACTGTCATTCTCGTGACCAACGATGTGGATGAGGCGCTGCTGCTGGCCGATCGCATCGTCGCGCTCAAGCCGGGGCCGCGAGCGACGTTGGGTCGTGAGTTCAAAGTGGATTTGCCACGGCCGCGCGATCGGATGGCTGTCAACGAAGATGATTCCTATCGTCAGCTCCGGGCGCAGATCTCTCAATATTTGATGAGCCTCAGCGGGCAACGCGGCGGGAGTGCCAACGCACTGCGAGTGCTGCCATCCGTCGTTCCCATGGAGCCGCCGGTGCCGGGAACCCTGAGCAAGGCAACGCGGCCGAAGCCAGCGGAGAACCTCGACAAGTTCGTCGAGTTCTACGATGTCAGCAAGGTGTATCCGACGCCGAAGGGGCCACTCACGGTCGTCGATCGATTCCAACTCGATGTTCGCAAGGGCGAGTTCATCTCGCTGATCGGCCACTCGGGCTGTGGCAAGTCGACCGTGCTGTCCATGGTGGCCGGGCTCACTGAGGTGTCTGACGGCGGCATCACGCTGGATGCACGCGAAGTCACATCCGCGGGCCCCGATCGCGGCGTGGTCTTCCAGGCGCCCAGTCTTTTGCCCTGGCTTACGGCTCGCGAGAACGTCGCGCTCGGGGTGAATCGCGTGTACCCGCATGTCAGCGAACGCGAGCGAAGCGACATCGTCGAGTACTACCTCACTCGGGTCGGCTTGGGCGACGTGCTCGAAAAGAAGGCGAGCGAGCTGTCGAACGGTATGAAACAACGTGTCGGCCTGGCTCGCGCGTTCGCGCTATCGCCGAAGTTGCTGTTGTTAGATGAGCCGTTCGGCATGCTCGATGCGCTGACGAGGTGGGAACTGCAGGAAGTGCTGATGGAAGTCTGGAAGCGCAATCAAGTCACTGCCATCTGCGTTACGCACGACGTTGATGAGGCCATTTTGCTGGCCGACCGGGTGGTGATGATGACCAACGGTCCGAATGCGCGCATCGGTCAAATCATGAATATCGATTTGCCGCGGCCCCGGACGCGCAAGCAGCTGCTGGAACATCCGATGTATTACCACTATCGGAACGAGCTGTTGGCATTTCTAGAATCTTGCGGGCGCCAGCATACGCACGCCGCATAATCCGGCAAAACAAGCGCTCTGGGAGGGCGAACAATGAGTTCAGGGAGTCATCGCGGCGGTTTGGGATGGGGCATGGCGCTGGCCATGGCGGTTCCCGCCGTGGTCAACGCTGCGGACTTGAGTGTGTTGGGTGGGGCATTGAGCGAGTCGAAGCCGATCTTCGATGCGCGGGTGCGCTACGAGGGCGTCGATCAAACTCCCCTGGCGGAGGATGCGGACGCAGAGACTTTGCGCTTGCGGCTTGGCTTCGAGACTGGCAAAGCCTGGAACACGACCTTCCTGGCTGAAGGCGAAGCAATCATCGATCTTGCCGGGCACTATCGCGCTGATCCGGCGCGGTCCCGTAACGCCAGCTATCCCGCGGTCACCGATCCACAGGGCGAGGAGATCAATCGCCTGCAGCTGGTGAACACGTCGCTGCCCGGCACGACGGTCATCCTCGGTCGACAGCGGATCCTGCTCGATGAACAGCGCTTCGTCGGCAACGCTCCCTGGCGCCAGAATGAGCAAACGTTCGATGCCGTGCGCATCGTGAACAAGCCGACGGCGGCGTTGACCCTGGATGCGACCTATTTGAATCAGGTCAATCGCATCTTCGGTCGCGAATCGCCGCAAGGGCGCTATCACGGCGACGGCGTGCTCGCCAATGCGGCCTATCAGTTCGGGGTGGGTAAGCTGAGCGCGTTTGGTTACTGGCTCGACTTCGATCGCTTGAATGGCGTACCGGCCGCGATGGATCCGCAGCGAGTCTCGAGCGAAACCTTCGGAGCGAGATTCGCGGGCGAGCGTCCGCTGAGCAAGTTCAAACTCGCGTATGGGGCGACGTTCGCGAAGCAGGCCGATTACGGCAGCAATCCGCTGAATTTCGATCTCGACTATTACTCGGTCGAAGTGACCGGCACGTACCGCCAGTACAGCCTGACGTTGGGGCAGGAAGTGATGGAGGGCAACGGCACCGTCGGGTTCTCGACGCCGCTGGGCACCATGCATAAGTTCCATGGCTGGGCGGACAAGTTCCTGACCACGCCGGCCAACGGCATCGACGATAAATATGTGAGCGCCGGCTATCTCGCCAAGGGTGTGGCGATGTTCGACACGCTGGCCGCAACGATTGTTTATCGTGACTTCAAATCCGAGCGACTGTCATTGGATCTGGGTGACGAGATCGATCTGCAGGTGCAGGGCAAGTATCAGCGCTTCGTTGGGCTACTCAAGGTGGCGCTGTATGAAGCCCATGAAGGTCGCACGCCCGCCGCCTATCAGGACACGACGAAGTTCTGGGCGCAGCTCGAGTACGTCTGGTAGCGCGTTATCTGGGCGGCAGGATCTTCAGCACGTTCTCCGGCGGGCGGCTGAGCACAGCGCCGAGCGGCGTGACCACGACTGGGCGGTTCATCAGGATCGGATGCTTCAGCATCTGCTCGACGATCTCATCATCGCTCCACTTGGATGAATCGCCCAAGCCCAGTTTCTCGACTTCTTTCTCGCGCATCAGTTCGCGCGGCGTGAGCTTCATTTTCTTCAGCAGCTCCAGTAGCGTCTGCCGATCCGGAGGCGTCTTCAAATACTCGATGACCAGCGGCTCGATGCCGTGTTCGCGGATGAGCGCGAGCGTGCCACGAGAATTCCCGCAGGAGGGGTTGTGATAAATGGTGACGTCGGTTGAGCTCATGCGGACAGTCTAGCTCAACTCAGTCGCATGGATCGCGATTTCGCGACTTTCGCGATCCGGCGTGCGATACGCTGCGGTGCCACCACAAAAACCTTGGGGAACCGACGTGATCACCCGACGCTCTGTATTGAAATCTGCCGCTGCTGCGACCGTGTTGAGCACTGGCTTGCCCATGATCAACATGGGTCAATACCGGGCGTTCGCGGACTCGCCGGTTCGCTACTCGGCGAAAACCATGCGGGCGGTGGAGCGGGCGATCGTCATCGATATGCTTGGCCCGTTGAAGATCAATTTTGCTCCCGAGGCTTATGCGGGACGCATGACGGACGCCGAGGCCGAGATGTTTCGGACCTGCGGCATCACGGCGTTCCACAACTCCATCGGCACCGGTGGGCCGTCGGCGGTCGAAGACACGTTGTCATTCATCGCGGCCTGGCAAGGCTATGTCGGGCGCAATTCTCATGTATTCACGCTCGTGAATACCGCGGCCGACATCGATCGCGCCAAGGCCGAGCGCAAAGTCGCCGTGATTACCGGCTTGCAGAACTCCGAGCACTTTCGCAAGAAAGAGGATGTGAAAGCGTTCTATCAATTGGGTCAGCGCTGCTCGCAGCTCACCTATAACACACAGAATCTGCTGGGCAGCGGCGGCACCGAGCGCGTCGACGGGGGCTTGAGCGATTTCGGCGTAGAGATCGTCAATGCCATGAATGAGGTGGGCATGCTGGTCGATGTGTCTCACTGCGGAGACAAAACGACGCTCGATGCGATCGACGTCTCGCCCAAGCCCATCGCCATTACTCATTCAAACTGTCGCGGCATCTTCGATCATCCGCGCCTGAAGACCGATGAAGCGATCCAGGCGCTCGCCAAAAAGGGCGGGGTGATGGGCATCACTGGCGTGCGCATGTTCGTGCGGGAGAAGGAGCCGACGACCCTCGAGCACATCGTCGATCACATCGATCATGTGGTGAAGCTGGTGGGCATCGAGCACGTGGGTATCGGCTCGGACGCCGATCTGAATGGGTACGACGACATGCCGCCCGATCAGCTTAAGATGCTGCGCGGTGCATACAAAGCCAGCTACGGGTTCCGCGACAAGATCGACATCGAAGGCTTCGATCATCCGAAGAAGGTGTTCGATCTGACCGAAGCGTTGTTCCGTCGCGGTTACTCGGAACAGAACGTGCTCGCCGTATTGGGCGGCAACTTCCGCAGACTGCTCGGCTCGACCTGGGTGTGACGACCCAAATCGCTTGATACGGCCGGGCCGCGATCCTCGATCGGATCACGGCCCGCGCCGGTGTGCGCGCGTCTAGTGACGCTGATCAGTGCGTTTCGCGCTTACCGATGGCATGGCTGATCGCATGATCGAGCCGCGCCAGCGCGCCGTCGATGGCGAGCTGAACGGTCTCGGCATGATGAGTCACAGCGATGGGTTGCAGATTCGACATGCGCGCTTCCAGCATACAGCGCTTGTCGAGGCCGCCTTTGCCTCCGTTGGTATCGGCGAGGTGCATTTCCACCCGGGTGATGCGATCGGCGAACTTCGACAGATAGTCCTCGACGGTCTTGGACAGCCGCTCGGCGGTGTCTTCGGCGAGGCGGACGCGGTTATCGTGATTCACTTGTACCTGCATGCGAGCTTCCTTCGACCCATAAGCCTTTAATTGGCCTATTGAAACTACTCGGACGGCCGTTGAGTTGTTCCCGTCGGGGAAAGCTCCACAGCGGCGCCCCTACGTATGCACCATGAGGCCTTTGGCAACATTACGCAAGTCGTCTGCATGACGATCAATAAGGCGAATCCGCAAGGCGCACTGAGGGTTTGTGATTGGCGCTGGAACTGCGGGCCATTCAAGATCCCGTAGTCACGTCGCCGGGGCCCGGCGTATCATTCAGAGCAAGTAAAAATAACGAGAGCGGGTGTGAACAAGGTCACTGTGCGAGGCGTCGATGGCTCCCACCGCGACTATGCATTGACTGCCGGTTCCATCGTCATCGGGCGCGATCCCGCCAGCGGCATTCCTTTGAAAGACTCGCAGGTCAGCTGGAAGCACGCTGTGCTCATCAGCGATGCGAGCGGCTGCATCCTCGAGGACCTGGGCAGCTCCAACGGCACCTTCGTCGGCCCGCACCGGATCCAGCGACACGTGGTGCATCCGGGGGAGCGCATCAAGATCGGTCCGTACGAGTTGATGTTGCAAGCCGTGCAGGTGCCGTCGCCGAATTCCGCCAGCGAGCGCACCTTGTTCGCTGCCGCCGATCATTATGTTCAGCACCATGAACAAGCGCAGGACGCGAGCGTGCAACGCGCCGTCCAGGAGGCGGGGGCGGTTGCCAAAGAGACCCCTGAGGTGCGCGACTGGCACACGTTCCTGAAACGTTTATTCCCGCTCATGGACGCCGAGGCGGTGTATGGAAAGTTTCAGCTGCGCACGGAAGTAATGGCGGGCATCACAGTCGCGGCGTTGCTGGTGCCGCAGGGCATTGCATATGCATTGCTTGCAGGATTGCCGCCCGTCATGGGGTTGTACGCGTCCATTCTGCCCATGATCATGTACGCGCTCACGGGCAGCGGCAGACAGACGTCGACGGGCCCTGTGACTGTCGACTCGCTGATGCTGGTGTTAGGGTTGAGCACGATCGCAACAGCCGGTACAGCCACTTACATTGCGCTTGCCATATTGCTCACTGCGATTGTGGGCGTCTCGCAGCTGCTGATGGGCGCGCTGCGGCTCGGGTTCCTGGTGAACTTCCTTTCTTATCCGGTGCTGGCGGGCTTCACCTCGGGCATTGCGATCATCACCGTCCTGGGACAGCTGCATCACCTGTTGGGAATCCCTCAACACCAGTTCCCGTTTTTGTATGAAGCAGTGCTCGACGTGGTGACGCGCGTCGATCAGGCAAACCTCGCAACGCTCGCGATCGGCATCAGCTGCATCTTGCTGTTGTGGGGCTTCAGGAAGCTCTCACCGAAAGCGCCCGGACCTTTGACCATGGTCGTGGTGTGCACGGTGCTGTCGTTCGCGTTCCGGCTCGATCAGCACGGCGTCGATGTGCTCGGCCAGGTGCCGCGCGGCCTGCCACATTTCAGTGTTCCTGAATTCGACTGGGGACAGATCCAACAGCTGTTGCCGTTGGCGTTGACCATGGCGCTGGTGGGATTTGCGCAAACCGTTTCGGTGGGCAAGTCGCTGGGCAACAAGTATGGCTACGACATCGACGCGAACCGCGAGCTGACCGCTTTGGGGCTGGCCAATATCAGCGCGAGCGTATCGCAGGGCTATACCGTCTCCGGCAGTCTCGGACGCTCGGCGCTGAACGCGACGGCGGGTGCGAAGACGCCGATTGCCGCCATCGTGACGGCGCTTTGCATCTTGCTGATCGCGTTGTTCCTGACGCCCGTGTTTACGTATCTGCCCGACGTCACGTTGGCGGCCATCATCGTCGTGTCGTCGCTGCGGCTGATCGATACGCACGAGATCAAATATCTGTTCAATGTGAAGATCACGGAAGGACTGCTGCTGGCGTTCACGTTTGTCGCGACGCTGGTGTTCGGCGTGATGCCCGGGCTGTTGCTTGGTATCGTCGCGTCGATCCTGCTATTCATCACGTTGAATACGCGGCCCAACACGGCCATCCTGGGGCGGCTGCCCAATACCAACATCTTTCGCAACGTCGAGCATTTCCCGGAAGCGCAGACCATTCCCGGTCTGGTTATTCTGCGCATCGATGCATCGCTGTATTTCGCGAACGTTGTGTTCCTGAAGGAGCGCTTGCATGAGATCTGCCGACGGTATGAGGGCGAGTTGCAGGCATTGATCCTCGATGCCAGTGCGGTGAACGATCTCGACTCGTCCGCCGACACCGCACTTCATCAGCTCTGCGATGAGTTCAAGAAGAAGGGCATCACGTTCTATATTGCCGGCGTGAAGGCGCCGGTGCGCGAGGTCATGCGGCGCTCGGGGCTGTATAGCACGCTCGGCGGCGATCATTTCTTTTTCACCATCGATGCGGCGGTTCGGCGCTTTCAGGAGCGCACCGGCACCAGCGAATTGAAGAGTGCGATATCGCGATGAAGCGTCCGACAGAAACGAAGTGTCCGTGCGGCTCGGCATTGGCCTATGAGCGCTGCTGTGGGCGCTGGCATGCCGGCGTGCCGGCGCCTGACGCAGAGTCGTTGATGCGATCGCGATACTCGGCGTTCGTGATGTGCAACGAGCCGTATCTGCTCGCCACCTGGCATGGCACCGGCCGCCCCAAGTCGATCGAGTTCGATCCCAATCAAAAGTGGCTGGGCCTGAAGATTGTAGACGCGTGCGTCACGGGGCCGGACACGGCGGAAGTCGAGTTCATCGCGCGCTTTCGAGTCGGCGGCGGCTCGGCCGCGCGACTGCATGAACGCAGCCGCTTCCTGAAAGAAAGCGGCCGCTGGTTTTATGTCGACGGCGACATCAAAGACCGCCCAGCCCCAGGCCGAAGTTCACCTTGAGCAGGATGAGCGCGCCGAAGATCGCGAACAGCGCGGCGGCGATGAATCTCATCTTGCTCAGAGGGAAGCGCTGCGCGAGCCTCTCGCCGATCAGCACTGCGGGAACGTTCGCTGCCATCATGCCGAGCGTAGTGCCCGCCGTGACTGCAAGCAGATTGCCGAACTGAGCGCCGAGTGCGACGGTTGCCAGCTGCGTCTTGTCGCCCATCTCGGCGAGAAAGAACATCACCAGCGTGGTGAGGAACGCGCCGTGCTTGGTCTTGCTCTCGTTCGTCTCATCGAGCGTATCGGGAATCAGTGCCCACGCAGCGAAGGCGAGGAAGGCGAGGCCGAGCACCCAGCGCATTACATCGGGACTGACTTTCATCGCCACCCAATCGCCGGCCAGTGCGGCAAGGGCGTGATTGACGATGGTGGCAACGAAGATGCCGGCGATGATGGGCCACTGCTGGCCACGGAATCGAGCGGCAAGAACGAACGACAGCAGCTGGGTTTTATCGCCCATCTCGGCGAATGCGACGATGCCGAGCGAGCTGAGAAAGGCTTCCACGAAACGAGACTCCCGGGGGCCAGCGGCGCTAATACCAATGACTTTGCAGCCACCGCCGGCCCAGGCCGTGGTCGCAAAGTCAAAGGTCTCGCCTAGCTGATGCCGCCGACGCCATGGTCTTCGACCAAGTCTGTTGACGTCGGCTCCTTACGTTGCGTAAGGCGGCTACTCCCCAGTGACGGAGCGCAAGATAGCGGGTCGGGCGGCGACATACAAGCGCGGCGGTCGCCGTTTGAGTCGCTTAAGGGTTTGGCCTACGCGGCCTGTGCTTCAGGATGAGCGCGACGGATCGGTCAGAGGCTCGGCCAGGTCGTGCGGGGTCGAGACATGGCCGGCCGGCAATGCTCCGGTCTGTCGCTCGATCATGCGGTGGACTGTAGGAAGGCCGGGTCCTTGATGCAGTTCGCGCAGACGCTGCGGAATGTTTGCATCATCTTGCGTCAGGCGATTGTTGTGACGGATGTATTCGAGCCAGGTCGGTGTGGTGTAGCGCTCCACCCAGACGGAGGCATCGGCGAGATCGCGCAGTAACATCCAATCCATGGCGCCGTCTCGTTTGCGGATCCGTCGACGCTCGGACATCACGGCGAGAAATTCCAGCACGTCCTCCTCGCGAATCCGATATTCGATGGTGACGACGACAGGCCCGGTGCGCGACTCGACGGGCACGGCAGTTTCCGGCGCCTGCCATCGACGCAGGGGATCTAAGTTCAGATCGGCCGTTTCCGACAGCGGCAAGCGCAGACCGATCGCCGAGCAGATCAGCATGACCAGGGCAGCAGCGAACAGGGCGAGGCGCACGCCGTCGCTTTCGGAGACCACGCCCCACAGCCAGCTGCCGACGGCCATGCCGCCGAAGGTTGTTACTTGGTACAACGACAACGCGCGCGCCACGACCCAGCGAGGTGTCGAGAGCTGGACCGAGACGTTGAAGGTCGAAAGTGTCAGCACCCACGAGGCGCCGGCGATCATCATCATCGTTACGGTCAGCGGTGTGATTCTGCTCACGCCTGTGACAGCCGCCGCGACCGCAAATGCCACGCAGGCGGCACGAGTCAGTCCCTCAGATGAAAGTCGCTCGCGCAAGCGAGCGCTGCTCAGCGCTCCACCCACTGCACCGACACCGAACGCTCCCAACAGCAGGCCGTAAGTCAGTGGACCGCCAGTGAGTAAATCTTTCGCAACGAGCGGCAGCAGGGCCATGACCGAGCTGGCGCCCATGCCGAATACCGCGCCCCGCAGCAATACGCGTCGAATGGACGGTGACATGGCCACGTAACGAAGGCCCGCCGCGACGGCGATTCCGAGCGTTTCCCGGGGCAACAGCTGAGGAGGGCGTACCGGGCGCCATCGTGACAGCACGACGATCAGCGCGATGTAACTTGCGGCGTTCACCGCAAACGCGGCGGCCGCGCCTGCCGCGGCGACGATTGCGCCACCGATCGCCGGGCCGACGCTACGAGCAATGTTGAAGCCCATGCTGTTGATGGCGACCGCGCCGGCCAGATGCGCCCTCGGCACCATGTCGCCCACCGACGCCTGCCAGGCCGGTCCGTTGAACGCGGCTCCGCAGCCGATCAGAAACGTGAACATCAGCAGCAGCCAGGGCGTGATGATTCCCAGCCATGCGCAAACCGTGAGGGCCGTGGATACGACGATCATAAAAATCTGCGCACCCAGCATCACCTTGCGGCGATCCAGGTTGTCCGCCATGGCGCCGGCGAACAGCGACAGCAACACGATGGGCAGCGCCACCGAGGTCTGCACCAGCGCCACCATGTCGGCCGATTTCGCGATGGACGTCATCATCCATGACGCACCTACCGTCTGAATCAACCCACCCAGATTGGAAGCCACGCTCGCGAACCAGATCGACCGGAACACCGGAAACCGGAACGACGACAGCGCCGACACGGGCGGCGTGTCATCGGCAGGGGAGGTGGCCTGGAGCATCCCTCAATGGTATTCGATGGCAGTTCTCGCGCGCGAGGGCTGCAGAAAATTCCCGCCACTCACAGATTCCAGAAAAGAACAGCGGCTTCAGCAAAGGTTTCGCCCAGATATTGGGCGCGTCGACCTCCGTGGCCGGCCGTCTAATCGGGCGGACAGTCTGACAGGCGCGATGCTGTGCCTGGATGACATGATTGCCATCTGTATCGCATAGAGATACACTCCATGATTAAGAGTTTCCGCCATGCTGGGCTCGAAAGCTTCTTTCTGTCCGGTTCGAAAGCCGGGATTCAACCGAAGCACGCCGCGCGCTTGCGGCTTCAGTTGGGTCAGCTCGATGCTGCGATGGTGCCGTACGACATGGATCGGCCGGGCTGGAGATTCCATCCGCTCAAGGGCGGACTGAACGAATATTTCGCTGTATGGGTCGATGAGAATTGGCGCCTGACCTTCACATTCGATGACAGCCACGCCGAGTTGGTCGATTACCAGGACTACCACTGAGGTCACTATGTCGCAAATGCATGATCCTCCGCACCCGGGTGAGATTCTGGAAGACACGGTGCTTCGCGGAATGAGCGTTACGGAGCTGGCGAAGCGGCTGAGTGTTTCTCGCGTTGCGCTCTCGCGTGTCGTGAACGGCCGCGCGGCGGTCAGTGCGGAGCTTGCGATCCGGCTCGCCGCGGCGCTTGGCGGCTCCGCGGAGACGTGGATGCGGATGCAGGTGACTTACGATCTGTGGCACGCGCAGAAAAAGAAGCGGCCGAAGATTCGGCCCATCGAGCTGACTGAAGCGAAGGAGCGAGCATGATCATTTCTCAGGTCACGATCGTTGGCAAAGCCGGCGACCCGCAGTACGTGCAGCAAGTCACTTGCGGTTCGGCCCAGCTGACTTCGGATGAGCCCACCGATCGCGGAGGAGGCGACGCGGGGCCCGCACCTTTCGATTATTTGCTGGCCGCACTTGGCTCGTGCACCTCGATCACGCTGCGCATGTACGCGGACCGCAAGGGTTGGGATTTAGGGAACGTCACCGTGACGCTCGAGTATCGGCGTCAAAAGGATGCGCCGCCCAGCATCAAGCGCGACGTCTCGGTATCAGCCGAGATCAGTGAAGAGCAGCGTGCAAGACTTGCCTACATCATTGAGCGCACGCCAGTGACACTCGCGATCGTGCAGGGCGTGCAGGTCGCATCGACTGTCTCCGTCGGTTGACGCGAGCTCCACTTATGTCACTTGGTTCGGACGTAGTTCCCTTTTTCGAAAGGATTCCGAGCGGGCGACCTTTGCCCTAGAGGCAGATCACGTCGGACGTCGAGGTGCGACGTTAACGTGCGCACATGTCCGCTGTACTAATCGAGTTGCTCCCAGATCTGGTGTTCCTGATGCGTCGTGACGGCACGGTCGTGGCGCATGTCGGCGGCCAGGCCGTTCCCGACTTCCGTCGTGAGAGCATGGATGCAGGCGACAAGGTCGAGCAGATCTGGTCTCCCACCACAGCTGCGCTCATCAAGCGATTGTTGCGGCGGAGCATTGCCAATCGCGCTGCGATGGAAACCCGCTTTCAGGAGCACGGGCGCAGCTACGAGTTGCGCATCTCTCCGCAGGGCCCGAGTCGCGCTATCGGGGTAATTCGTGCGGTGTTGTTCGAACCGAGCCGCGAAACCGAAGCGGCCGCCGACGAGCCGCGCTGGCTGGGTTTGGATCGGCGCGGCTTCCTGCGTCGTTTGAATGACTCGCTGGCCACGTCGGTGCTGCGTGAAATGCCCATCGCCTGCGCGGTCCTTCATCTCGAAGGAATATCGGAGATTGCACGCACGCTAGGTGTGCGGGTGTCCGAAGAGGTCATGAGCACGATCATGACCCGGGTCAACGAGCGGCTCGGTGCCTCCGAGACCAACTATTCCGGTCAGTTGCGCGAAAACGAGCTCGCAATCGTTCTAAACACAACGGATCACGCGGCGATCGAAGCAAGCCTTGAAGAGCTGACCAGGCAGTTGCGAACGCCGATCCCGTCAGGCGACGTGGAGTTCAGGCTGACGCCGCACATCGGCGTGGCGTTGTCTGCGGTGGATGCATCGTCAGCCGAAGCTTTGCTCGAGCACGCTCGCACCGCCGTCGAGGAAGCGCGACGGGCGGCAACGACGCGGCCGTCGTTCTATAGCGAAGCCATGCAGGTGCGCTCGTTGTCGCGGCTCGACCTGGGGCGCGAGCTGCGCGACGCCATCGCCAATCGTGACATTCGTTTTCGCTATGTCGGTCGGCATGACTTGGTTACTGGCGAGCGAGTGGCAGACGTCGCGTATCTCCACTGGCACCATCCGCTGCGTGGTGAGATTTCGCCTGCCGAGTTCCTGCGCATCGCGGTCGCCACTGGTCTCGCGGTGGATCTATCCCGAATGGCGCTGGATTCGATCGTGGATGAGTTTGCGGCGCGGTCGCGGCACTCCCCGTCGAATGTGAGAGTGTCCTTCGGCCCGCTGCGCGATCATATTTTTCACGAGCAATTCGTTGCCGACGTCGAGCGCGTGCTCGCAAGAAATGTCTTGCCGCCGGAGCGACTCGAGCTGCGTATCGCCGAGAAGGCTTTCGTTGCCCGCGAGGTCCATGCTCTGCACGCGTTACATAGACGAGGAGTGCAGATCGTCGTGGATGAAGCGGCGCGCGCCGTCGCGTCGTTGCCCTCCTTGGCGAGTGCGCCTATCTCGGGCTTGCAGCTGGACCGGTCCTGGACGACTGCACTGTTACAAGACGAGACGGCCCGCAAAGTCTCTCGTGCCACGATGGGTATCGCTCATGCACTCGGCCTTGCGCCGATCGCAGCGGGCGTCGATAGCGAAGAACTGCGCGACGCGCTGGTGGAAATGGGCTGCCGTTACGGCAGTGGCGACCTTTTTTCCGCGATCTGACAGAAGCAGGAACGGCGCGGAATTTGACACCGCATTATGCGAACTGCGTCGCAAGTACCCGGCAGTTTCGCGCGACTACTCCGACGCGATCCTTGCTGCATTCGAGTGAAATGACTCTACGGGACACCCGTCCCGCACTCGTGAGTCACACATGCGAATGCGCTCGACTGCATTGATCCTGACGGCATTGGTTGCTGCCGGAACCGCGCTGGCGGATGCACCGACTCGTTCGTTGTACATCGTTCAGAGCAAGTCGGCCGATGCCGCGTCTCAGCGCTTGCGCTCGGCGGGCGTCGAGGCGGAGCGTGAGTTGGATGTCATCAACGCCGTCGCGGCGTATCTCACCCCGGAGCAACTCGCCGCTTTGCGCGCCGACTCGAACGTACGCGTGTTCGACGATCGTGAAGTGAGCCCGCGTGGCGGATTGTTCGATTCGCTGGGCGGCGTGCTGGGCAGCAACTCTCTCATCAAGCTCACTCAGCAGGTGACGACACCGATCGTGTCGCCAGTACTGCAAAGTTATCTGACGAGCTCGCTCACTTCGCCGCTGGTGAAGCAGTTGAGTGCTCAGCAACAGCTGCAGGACGGCAAGGGTCTGAATACGCTGGGCTTGCTCTACGAAACAAACTATCCAGCATTGATCGGGGCGGACTCGCTGCATTCTGCGGGCATCACGGGTAAGGGCGTTACCATCGCCGTGCTCGACACTGGTTTCTGGCAGGACGTGAGTCAGAACTACGGCAATCGCGTGCTGGCGTCCGTCGACGTGACCAATGGGAATCGTCCCATCGCGGGCGACCCATATGGTCATGGCACGCATGTGACGGCAATCGCGGCTAGCGGCGCGCAAGCGCTCAACGGCAGCTATTCCGGTATCGCGCCGTCGGCGAATCTCGTGCTAGTGCGCGCATTCAATGGCCAAGGCGCGGGCCGCTATACCGATGTGATCGCCGGCGTGAATTGGATCGTCGCCAATCGCGACAAGTACAAGATTCGCGTGCTCAACCTTTCGTTCGGTGCGTCCCCGCAGTCGTACTACTGGGATGATCCGTTGCTGTCTCTTATACACATCTGACGCTGC
>NZ_LSRW01000118.1:0-27389 GCF_003104955.1 Steroidobacter cummioxidans
ACCTATTTCGACGCTTCGATCTCCTATCGACTGAGCGGCTTGCTCGGCGGTCGCGGCGACGCCCGCCTGTTCTTCAAATGTCAGGAACCTGTTTCAAACGAAAAAGAACCCCCGAGCTGAACGCCGCAGATCGGGCACGTCGGGGCTGGGCTATGTGTATTCGCGCTCGCAGAACGGACGATGGGACAAGCTCGGCCGCGTCCTGCGAGCCGGGCTCACTTATCAATTCTGAGTACAGCGTGATCCGATGACCAAGTTCCTGCTGCTGATGTTGGGGCTGCTCGCCGGGCTGGCTCACAGCGCCGACCTCACCGTGAAGGTCCGCATTCCGCGCATCGCAGTGGCGGAGTATCACCGGCCGTTCGTGGTCATCTGGATCGAGAAAGCCGAGGAGCAGAGGGTCCTGCGCAATCTGGCGGTGTGGTACCAGATCGATCCCGAGAAAGACGATGGAACCCAGTGGCTGAAGGATCTGCGGCAATGGTGGCGCCGTGGCGGCAAGGAAGCGGCGACACCGATCGCTGCGTACACCGGTGCGACCCGCACGGGATCGAGCCCTTCGAGCTTACGAGTAGCGCCGGCCATGCCGATCGATGCCGTCACCGGCGCGACGCGACCCGTTGGCGAACACAGGCTGATCTTCAAAGCCGGGGCGGCGCCGCTCGGCACATTGGCCCCCGGCAAATACAACCTGACGCTGGAAGCGGCGCGTGAGAACGGCGGCCGCGAGTTGTTGCGCATTCCTTTCGAGTGGCCCGCGACGCTCAAGGTGCAGAGCACGGTGGAAGGCAAGACCGAGCTCGGCCGCGTGACACTCGAGGTCAATCCTTGATAAAGCGGCCATGAAAGAAAAAACGGTCGCACCCTGACTGCGTGGGTACGACCGTTGAGTGAAAGCGACGTTAGACGGCGATCGCTGTCGGTTCCCGCGTGGCTCGCAAGGCTAGCGTCGCCCTGCCCAGATGACTGATGATGGCGGCATCTTTCAACCACAACCGGAAGCGGACCACCGCGGGCGTTTGCCACTGGTCGGCGCGCGCCAGAAAAACATAACTTCCCAAAGTCACTTCGCGATCGTAGTCCGCAGGCAGGCGCACCAGCCGGCCGGCGTTCAAGTCGTCGCCGAGCAGGAACGGGTTTGCGAGCGCCACGCCCTGGCCGCGACGTGCGGCTTGCAACGTCATGTGGGCATGCCACAGTCGCGGGCCCGAGAGTGCGAGGTCGTTCGTAGCGACACCGTGCTCCGAGAACCACAAGTGCCACTGGCTCTCGTTCTCTTCGTGCAGCAGCGGCGCGTCGAGCAAGCTCGCTGGCGTGCTCACATACGACAGTCGTGCGGCACATTCCGGACTGGCCACCGCAAACACGGGCGGCCGGGAGATTTCGAAGCTGCGCACGCCGCTCACACTGGTTCGTGTCGCCGGCTGGTCGCCGGGCACGTAGCGGATATCGACGTTCGCTTCGTAACGAGAGAAGTCCGGGCCTTCATCGGTCGCGTGCAGCTCCAGCTTCACGTTGGGATTGGCGGCCTGGAAGGCGCCCAGGCGCGGGATCAGCCACTCGAACGCAAACCCCGGCACACAGCAGATGCTCAGGCTCGACTCGTCGTTGCGAAGCAGGAGCTCGTTGCTGGCATCGTTGAGTTCGGCCAGTGCGGTGGAAATGCGCGCGTGATAGCGGGCACCTTCCTCGGTCAGCACGGTCTTGCCATCGACCCGATGGATCAGACGCACCCCGGCCCATTCTTCGAGCGTGCGTACGTGGCGACTCACGACGGCGTGATCCAGTTTCAAGGCCTGGGCAGCGCGCCTCACCCCGCAAAGCCGGCCGACGGCCTCGAAGGCGCGCATGGTCGCGAAGGGAGGCAGCGATTTTGGATTATCAGAGGATCGCGTCATTACTTCGTCTCCAAATCATTGGGTTCAACAGACCTCGGCGCTGCTTGATTTCCCCCTCGGTGCAGGCCGTGGCCACAGCCGTCCATGTGCCTCGTACGGTGGTGAGTGCGTGACCTCCTTCGTTAGCGGTTCAGTAAAGATCATCCGCCCGGCGTGATGACGAGGTTGCGTGCGTTGTCGCGGACCACATCGACTTTGGCCACGGTGCGGATGAAGGCCAGAAAAGAATCCGGATCGGAGGCGTTGAACGTGCCGCTGATGCGCCGTTGCGCCAGCTCGGCGTCGTCGACGCGCATCTGGACGCGGTTGTAACGATTGAACTCGTGCAACACGCGCGGCAGGGGCGTGTGCTCGAACACCAGGCGCCCGCTGGCCCATGCCAGCTCGCGCTCGCTATCGACTTTACGCACGCTCGGCGACGCGCCGGAGCCGCCCACCGTCAACTGCTGATCGGCAATCAGCATCGCCGCGATCTCGGGTTCGACGTTGTCGGAGCCGGGCAGGGGCGGAACGGAGACCGCGACCTTGCCTTCGGCGACGGTGACGATCACGTCCTGCATCTGTGTCTCGACGGCGAAGGAGGTGCCGACCGCGCGAGCGATCGTGCCGTTCGCTCGAACCATGAAGGGGCGTTCGGGATCCTTCGCTACCCGGAACAGCGCGCGACCGTGCTCCAGGATGACGAGGCGTCGCGAGCTGTCATGCAGCTTCACTCGCATCTTGGTCTCGGGGTCCACTTGCAACACGCTGCCGTCGGAAAGCGCCAGCTCACGGCGTTCGCCGCGCTCGGTCTCGATCGTCTGTCCGCTCATGCTCAGCCACAGGCTGATGCCGAGTACCAGCAGCGACGATGCGGCGATGCCGGCGACATACGGCGCACGCTGCAACCAATGCCTCTTGTCCGTCTGCGTCGTTTCGTATCGGCTGGACGATGCGGTCGGACGGGCGGCGATAGAGGAGAACTCGACCACCGTATCGCTGTCGTCGTCCTGCTCGGAGCCTGCGGTGCCGATGTGGCTCCAGCGCTTGAAATGTGCGAGCCCGTCGTGCATTTCCACGACGTGCAGCATCTCGGACACGTGCAGCGCCGATTCGCGCAGCCATTCGACGAAGGCTTCGCGACGCTCCAGCGACATGTCGGCCGACTGCATTTCCGTCCACCATTCGGCCGCCTCCTTGCCGGCGCGTCTTCGTCGTTCAATCGCGTCCATAACTGCCTGCTCTCAAATATTCCGGATTCAGCTCGCTTCTCAATTTCTGGTAGCTCTTGATGACACTGCGCTTGACGGCGCGCGGCGTGATGCCGAGTCGTTCGGCGATCTCCGCGTAGCCCAAGCCCTCGTAAAATTGCAGCTTCAGGACTTCCCGCTGACGGGGCGGCAGCGTGTTGATGGCTCGCTCCATCTCCTCTTCGGCTTTGGCCCGAGCCGCGGCGTCTTCGGGAAGGTCGCCGGTATGCAGCTCCGCAAGCCACTTCGAGTCGTGCGGCCGGCGGGAGCGGGCCGCGATCGACCACTCGGCGGCGACGTTCGAGGCCATCTTGAAAAGGTAGGCCTGGGGATGCTGGACCAGCTCGGCCTGGTTGTAGCGAAGCAGCCTCAGGAACACTTCCTGGGAGATGTCGTCGACCTCAGCACGCGACCGAGCGTTCCGCCGAATCAAGAACTTACGCAAAGGCGAACGCCACTGGTTGAACCAGTCGACGAGGCGTCGGTTTGCAGAGGAATCGCGCATAGGCCCGGAATTTTTGTGAGCGGCGGTTAAGACTGGGTCACGAGGATTTTCGGTCCCCCTCCCTGAGTTTCCATCGCGCCTCGGCGCCATGTGTGCGGAAACTGCTTACCGCGAGCGGCATTTGAAGAACACGTCTCAGGTCGAAGGCAGATCGTTTCTATGTAGACGCCAGCGCGCCCAAGTCGCTGCGTGCGAGCGATGCCGTAACCTGCGAGCAGCAGCAGTATCAGCGTGGCTACACCGATCGCGTGCGGGCTACGGGCTCGCTGCCATAGCCTGTCCCTATACCCGATCGGAGTATTTGAATTGGACCGCATCACGCAGCACGCGCAACTCTGCTCGCGTGCGCGCACGGCCCGAATCGCAGGGCGCGGAGCTGTCGCGCAGACTATCCGTGACTTTCGGGAGGAGACATCGATGACGATCAAACGTATCCAAAGCGGTCGGCGCATGAGTCAGGTCGTAACGCATGGCGGAATCGCGTATCTAGCCGGTCAGGTCGTGCCCGTGGGCGCGACCGAACGGACGGTCGGTGAACAAACCCGATTCGTCCTAGAGCAGATCGATCGGCTCCTGGCCGAGGCGGGGACGAACAAAGAGCACTTGCTGTCGGCATCCATCTGGCTCGCAGACATTGAGGCATTCGCGGAGATGAATGAGATGTGGGACGCCTGGGTTGCGAGCGGCTGTGCGCCGGCGAGGGCGACGGTCGAGGCGCGGCTTGCACGGCCCGAGTGCCTCGTCGAGATCGCCGTCATCGCCGCGATCCCATGACCCCCATAGCCTGACCCCATACCGTTCCCGCATCTTCGAATTGGACGGATTCCGCGTCCGTGCGCGAGGCTCCCGCATCATCAGTCAGGGAGCACGCGAAATGAGGAGCAGGCACCTATCTCGTTCGACCCTGGCAATCTCGCTGGCGATGACGCTGGCGAGCTTTGCTAGTACCGCCAGTGCGGATCGACTACCTTGGTATTCGCAGTCGCCAACTGCGACCGGCTCCGGCGGCGCGGTCGCGACCGAACATCCGCTGGCCACGCAAGCGGCAATCACGATTCTTAACGCAGGCGGAAACGCGGTAGACGCGGCTGTCGCAGCCTCCGCGGTTCAAGGCGTGGTCCGGCCATTCTCCGGGGGCATCGGTGGCGGCGGCTACATGCAAATCTACCTGGCCGATGACGATCGCGTGTTGGTGCTGGATCATCGCAGCAGCGCGCCGGCCTCGTTTGACGAGGAAACATTTATCGATCCGGTCAGCGGCGAGGAATACGGCGAGGCCGTGCGTAACAACAGCGGCGCTGCAGTCGGCGTGCCCGGCGTCGTCAAGGCGTGGGAGAAGGCGGTCACGCTGTATGGCTCGGGATCGGTGACACTGGCGCAGATTCTGCAGCCCGCCATCGACGTGGCCGAGGACGGCTTCTATGCGGACGCCAATTACATCCGCGAGGTCACCGAGAATCAGCAGCGCCTGTGCGCGTTCACCTCGACCATCGCCATCTACTTGAATTCCGATTGCAGTGTGCCGGCGGTCGGTACGCTGGTGACCAATCAGGATCTGGCCGATATGTATCAGCTGATCGCGACCAGCGGCAGCAGCGCGTTCTACAGCGGCGCGGTTGCGAGTGCGATCGTTGCCACTGTGAATTCGCCGCCGGTGCGCACGACGGGCGCGCCCATTCCGTTCTACGTGCAGCCCGGCAACATGCTCACCTCCGATCTGAGCAGCTATTCCGTTCCGGAGTACGCAGCGCTGCGCGTCAACTATCGCGGTTACGACGTGTATGGCCCGCCACCGTCCTCTTCCGGCGGCACGACGATCGGTGAAATGCTCAACGTGCTCGAAGGCTATCCAATGGCTAGTTTGCCGCGCGAGCAGGCGTTGCATTACTACCTCGAAACGTCGCGGCGCGCGTTCGCCGATCGCTCGGCTTACCTGGGCGATCCGCTGACCTACGCCAACCCAATGCCGGTCGCCGGCCTGCTCTCGGAGAACTATGCGGAGCACGTTCGTCAGCACATCCAGGATCGAGGCACGCAGCGCTTCGTCGCTGCGTCCGATCCATGGCCCTTCCATGCCAACCCGTTGCTCAAAGCCAGGCCGTTGCCAGCTGATGGCGCCGGCGCGGTCACATTCGATTTCACGGGTCTGACCAACGGTGCTTCGTGGGATTCCGGTGGCCAGTTCGTGTCCGAAACGCGCTCCGCGAGCGAGTCGATCGAGGTGTTGGATCAGAGCGGTGATATGCAAATCACCTCAGCGCAGTTTTCCTATGTCCGCGCTGCCTCGCAGATGGATGCCGCGCCGGACACCGAGCTGCTGGTGCGATTCCAGCCGGACAGCCTGACGGGAGATCGTCGCCTGCGCTTCTGGCTGCGTGCCGACGGTTGGAACGCAACGACGTCGCCGTTCAACGGTTATGCCGTCGAGATCAGCTCATCGAGCGACACGGTGCGCATCATCCGCACGCGCAACGGCAACGCAGTGTTCGCGCTTGCTTCGTTTACGCATGCACGCTCGCTGGATTGGCAGTGGCTGCGGTTCCGTGTCGAAGGCGACCAGCTCAGCGTTCGCTTCTGGGATGAAGGCGACAATGAGCCGCGCCACACCTGGACCCACACGATGACGGACACATCGGTGACTGCCCCGGGCGGATTCCTCACGGCGCTGATCGAGCTCGGCAACACAGCGACGAGCGGCGGAGGATTCCGTGTCGACGACATGTTTGTAACGGACCTGAAGCCGGTCGCGTTCTCGAGCAATTTCACCGCGTCCAATGGTGCGACCTGGGATTCGACCGGACAGTTCACGACGCAGTTCGGCACGGGCAACAGCAATCCGGGCGTCGGCGCCTCGATCAATGTGCAATCCAATGCGGGGCGTATCTATCTCGACAAGACGCAGTACGCATACGCACGCGCTACGGCCGACATGGCGCCGCTGACCAGCAGCGAGCTATTGGTACGCTTCCGCATGAACGATCTCACCGACGATCGCAGCCTGCGCTTCTGGTTGCGCGCCGACAGCTGGAATTCACTCGGCTCGCCGCACAATGGTTATGGCATCGAGATCCAGTCCGACGTGGATCAAGTGCGGATGTTTCGTGTGAGGCAGAGTAACGGTGCCTTTGCGCTTCGCACGCTGGCGCATACACGCACGAGCGCGTGGCAATGGCTGCGATTCCGCGTGGAAGGCGCGACGATGAAAGTGCGCATCTGGGCTGATGGTTCTCCTGAGCCGCTGACCTGGCTCGGCGAGCTGTCCAATGCCGACGTGACTGCACCGGGCAAGCTGCTGATCGGCGCGTTGGAGAACACTGGCGGCACAGGCGTAACGGGTGGCTCGTTCGATATCGACGATCTCGCGGTGTACGACCTCGATGTCATGGAAAGCGGCGGCGGCGGTGGCGACGACGGCTCGTCGACGATCCATCTCACCACGGCCGATAGCGACGGCAACATCGTCGCCTACACGCACACGCTCAACTCCATCGGCGGCAATGGCGCGGTCGTGCCGGGCTACGGCTTCATTCTCAATAACGAGCTCAACACGCGCGTGCCCTCCAAGTCTCCAGTGGGGCATCCGAACGGGCCGCGCCCGGGCATGCGTCCCTTGAGCAGCATGTCGCCGACCATGGTGTTCCAAAACGGCAATCCGGTGCTGGCGATCGGCTCGCCCGGCGGCGAGACCATTATCACGACAGTGCTGCAGGTCCTGCTCAACCGGCTCGACTTCGGGATGAGCCTGCCGGTCGCAGTGGAGTCCCCTCGTGCCACGCAGCGAAATACCAGCGCGTTCGGCCACACGCTGGTGGAGCCGGAGTTCGCGCTGATCCCCGAGTACGACGATCTGCTCGATCGCGGTCAGCTGTTCGACATCAGCGGACTCACCTACGGCACCGGTGCGGTGAATGCGGTGGAGTTCCTGCCGAACAACAAGGTGCGTGCAGTTTCGGAAGCCTGGCGTCGCGGTGGTGGCAGCGCCATGGTGCAGTCACCGGATCCATGACCCTGATCTGAAGGAGTTACCGCGGCTGATCGGTCCGTTGAGCTATGCTTTCGATCCATGCGCGCACGCCACATCGAAGCCTTCCATGCCATCTACGTCAACGGGTCGATCAGCACGGCCGCGCGTGCGCTCAGCATCTCGCAGCCTTCGCTCAGCAAATTGCTGAAGCACGCCGAGGACCAGCTCGGGTTCGTCTTGTTCAAACGGGTGAAAGGTCGGCTCGTGCCGACCGACGATGCGCATGTATTGTTTCGCGAGGCCGCTGATATTCAGCAACGCCTCGGCTCCATGCGGCGCACGGCTCGCAATCTGCGCGGTGGCAAGAGCGGCCATCTGCGACTGGCGGTGCTGCCGGCGCTGGGATTGGGAATTGCGCCGGCGGCGATCTCGCGGTTCCGCGAGCAACACCCGGAAGTGACATTCGAGATCATGACCCTGCACCACAATGACGTGGAGCGGGCTTTGTTCGAGCGTAGCTGCGAGGCTGCGTTCGCCTACGATCTGCCGCCGCATCCGCAATTGAAGTCGACCACCATCGGCCAGGGCGAAGTGGTGATCTTGTATCGGCGCGAGCAGTTTCCCGCGCTGCCGCCCCGGTTGGAACTGTCGTGGCTGCGCAATCGAGACATCGTGGGATTGTCGGCCAGTGGTCCAGTCGGCGACCTGTTCGGGGCGGCGTTGGCGCAGCGGAATCTGCGCGTGCAGGAAGTCGTGTCCGTGCAAACGTTCTATCTGGCCGCGGCGCTGGTGCGTTTCGGCGCGGCCATTGCTGTTGTCGATGAGCTGACGGCGCGTGCCAGTGCTTCGCAGGCTGGTCCGGACGCACTGGACTTTCGCGCACTGGAGCCGGCGTTGCGCTTCAACATCCACGCGGTACATCTGGAGGATCGGCCGCTGTCGGTGATGGCTGGGCGGTTCATGGCCACGCTGCAAACCGTGCTGGCCGAAACCCAGCGGGCATAGCCTCACGCTATGGCGCATGAGTGGATCGGACTTGGACGCTCGCGCCAGGCTTGGCGATGATGCGAGGAATGCGACTGTCATCTAGATCCATGAGCTTCGCGCTCCGTGCCCTGTCGACGGCGTGCCTGGCCGTCGTGCTTGCCTCCTGTGCCTCATCGGTCGCGAAGCCATCGGCGTCCACGACTGGAGCAGGCTGGGTCGCGGCCGCGAATCCGCATGCGGTCGCGGCCGGGCTCGAGGTTCTGCGTAACGGTGGGAGTGCGGTAGATGCCGCCATCGCAGTCCAGGTGATGCTGGGGCTCACCGAGCCGCAAAGCTCAGGCATTGGCGGTGGCGCTTTTCTACTGGTGTATGACCCGAGCACGCGTCAGGTGAGCGCGTTCAACGGTCGGGAAACGGCACCAGCGGCGGCGCAGGCCGACATGTTCATGTCGACGGCAGATACAACGCTGCCGCGCGCATCTGCGGTGCTTTCCGGACGAGCGACCGGGGTGCCGGGAGTGATGCGTTTGCTGGAACGCGCGCACGGCAAGTTCGGGCGGCGACCTTGGGCTGAAACATTCGAGCCCGCCATCCGTCTCGCCGGCGAAGGGTTCGAAGTCTCGCCTCGCATGGCGCGTTACTTGAACGGCTCGTATCCGCAGGTGCAGACGGCCGACGTGCGCAAATTGTTTGCGAGGCCGGACGGCACTGCGTTGCAAGCGGGTGATCGCTTTCGCAATCCCGCTTACGTGAGTACGCTGCAAACGCTCGCAACGACCGGCGCCGATGCCTTGTATGAAGGACCATTGGCGAAGCAGATCGTTGCTCGCACCCGAGCCGAGCCGCTCGGCGGTGCCATGACCGAGGCTGATCTGGCGAACTATACGGTCGAGGAAGTCGCGCCGTTGTGTCGAATCGTCTGGGCGCATCAAGTCTGCGTGCCGCCACCGCCGTCGAGCGGCATCGGCGTTTTGCAACTGCTGGCCTTGCTCGAACGTACCGATATCGAGCAACGCGGCCCGAATGATCCGCGCGCATGGCTGCTGTTCGCGCAGGCGAGCCGGTTGATGTACTCGGATCGCGATCGCTACGTGGCCGATCCTCGCTTTGTCGATGTGCCTGTGAGCGAGCTGCTGGCGCCCGACTACATCGCGTCGCGTGCACGATTGATCGATCGCGATGTGAGTGTGATGCCAGCCGCCGGTGAGTTTCTGGCGGGTCGAGTCGGTGACGATGCAACTCGGGAGGCGGCGGGCACGAGCCATTTCGTCATTAGCGATGCCAGCGGCATGGTGGTCTCCATGACCACGACCGTCGAGACCTATTTCGGCTCGGGTCGCACCGTTGGCGGCTTCGTGCTCAACAACCAGATGACCGACTTCTCGCTGAATCCACGCGATGGCGAGCGGCCAGCCGCCAACGCCGTGGCGGGCGGCAAACGGCCTCGTTCTTCGATGGCGCCCATCGTCGTGCTCGACCTTCAGGGGCAGTTCGTCGCGGCGCTCGGTTCTCCGGGTGGCAATGCGATTCCCGCCTACAACGGCAAGACCTTGCTCGCGACGTTGGCTTGGGGCATGGATCTTCGATCTGCGGTCGAACTGCCGAATCTGATCGCGCGTGGTGGCGAAGTCGTGGCGGAGAAAGACAAGTTCGCGCCAGGCGTCGTGGAGCAACTTGCGAAGCTCGGTCTCGAGCTTCGTCCTCCGAAAGGTGAGGAATCGGGCCTGCATGGATTGTGGCGACAGGCCGATGGAACGATGCTCGGTGCGGCCGATTCGAGACGCGAAGGTACAGTCAGCAGCGTGGTGGTCGGTCCATGACATTCGGATTGGTGGAAACACTGGCGCTGTGCGCCTGCCTGTTGTTCCTTGGATATTTCTTACAGCACACGATTCCCGGGCTCGCGCGCCTCAATATCCCAGCGCCGGTGATCGGCGGTTTGCTGGCGGCGCTGGCGATCGTCGTAGCGCGCACCAACGATTGGCCGGAGGCGACGTTCGATACCACGTTACAGCGCCCGCTGCTGGTTGCGTTCTTCACGACACTCGGCTTCTCGGCGAGCCTGGCACTGCTGCGTGCGGGCGGCATGCAGGTGGTCGTGCTGTTGGCGCTCGTGACAGGCTTCGCCATCGTGCAGAACCTGGTGGGTATCGCGCTCGCGCTCGGTTTCGGATTGCCGCCGGCGCTGGGCGTGCTGACAGGATCGGTCACACTTACCGGCGGACCCGCGACAGGACTGGCGTTCGCGCCGTTGTTCGAAGCCGCAGGCATCGAGAGTGCGGCCACGATTGCCGTAGCAACCGCCATGGGGGGCATCGTGCTGGGCGGATTGGTGGGAGGTCCGATCGGATCCCTGTTGATTGCGCGCCACGGGCTGCGCGGTGCGCAGTCGGATGCAGCGGCGCAGGCGCCGACGCAACTCTCCACCGATCTTCCTGCATCCGAACCCGAACCGCTGGGCGACGACTCGTTGCAGGTTCACACCGCGCTCAAGACGGTCGCGGCCGTGCTCATCGCCATGTGGGCCGGCACGGCGATCAGCGCCGGCATCACTTCGCTCGGAGTGACATTGCCGGAATACATCGGCGCCATGCTGGCGGCCGCCATTCTGCGTAACATCGACGATCGCACTCGTTGGCTGAAGCTCTCGCACACGGCGCTGGATCTGCTCGGCGCGGTGGCATTGTCGTTCTTCCTGGTGATGGCACTGATGACGCTCGATCTCACCAAGCTCGCCTCGATGGCGGGACCGCTCATCGTGATGCTGCTCGTGCAAGTCGTGCTGGTTGCGATGCTCTCGCTGTGGCCGGTGTTTCCGTTGATGGGCCGCGACTACGATGCCGCCGTGACGGCGGGTGGATTCCTCGGCTTCATGCTGGGCACGACGGCCAATGCCATGGCCGTCATGCGCACGCTGGTCGAACGGTTCGGTGCGGCGCCTCGTGCGTTCCTGGTCGCGCCTCTGGTGGGCGCGTTCTTCCTCGATTTCACCAATGCGCTGGTGATTACCGCGTTCCTCAACTTCCTGAAGTGAGCGCGGCGATTACTTGCCCGCGCTCAGTGCATCCGGCCGGCGCGGATCGGAGGCACCATACAAATAGTCGCCTTGGATCATGATCGACTGTGTGCTGCCGAACGCGTAGGCCCATTCGATGCGATGTCCCAGGCCCTGTAACGCCGCGGCGGTGTCGCGATTGAAGCCGGGCTCGAGCATCAATACATCGCGATCCAGATCGGCGTGCACGCGCCGCTCGGCGCTGGCTTCTGCAATGTTCATATGATGGGTCAGTACGTTGTCGATGACCTGCGCGACGGCGCTGATGATGCGTGCGCCGCCTGGGCTGCCGGTTACGAGATAGGGCTTCTCATCTTTGAAGACCAGCGTCGGCGCCTGCGTGCTCAACGCGCGCTTGCCCGCTTGCAGATCGTTGGGGCGGGGCGAACGGCCCGGTGCCGTGCTCATCGAGAACGTCGTGGTCGAATTGTTGAGCAGCACGCCGGTGCCGCGAATCATGTGTCCGTTGCCGAACGAAAAGCCGAGCGTGTACGTGTTCGATACCACGTTGCGATGTTTATCGACGATGGAGTAGTGCGTGGTCGAAGGCGAGTCGAGACCCGAGCCGACGAACGAGCGGATCTCTGCGCCCGATCCCGCCTTGGTCGGAGAAATGCGTGCCGCGATTTCCTCCGCGTGTTGTCGTGAAATGAGCCGCTCGGTCGGCACGGGCACGAAATCCGCATCGGCGAGAAACCGGCCACGGTCCGCGCTCACATATCGCGAGGCTTCGGCCAAGACGTGCAGGGCTTTCGCTGAAGAAGCACCCCAGTCCGCGACGGGAAACTGTTCCAGCACGTTCAATGTTTGAATGACGCCGATGCCACCGGAGCTCGGCGGCGCCATGCCGACGATGCGATAGCCTCGATATTCACCGGAGATCGGCTGGCGCTCGATCGCGCGGTACGAAGCCAGATCCTCGGCCGTAATGCCGCCGCCGAACTGCTGCATATCCGCAACGATGCGGCGTGCAGTTTCACCTTTATAGAAATCCTGCGGACCGGAGCGGGCAATACGACGCAGCGTGCGGGCCAGATCGGGTTGGCGAAGGATCTCGCCGGCACGATAGCCCGTGCCGTCGGTGCGGTAGTAAGCACGCTTGACCGCATCGTCTTCCTGCAACCAGGATTTCTTCAGCTCCAGCAGACCGGCGAAGTCATAACTGATGGGGAAGCCGCGCTCGGCGAGTCGAATTGCCGGTTGAACGAGCTCTGCCCACGGACGCGAGCCGTAGCGAGACCACGCCAGATGCAGGCCGGCAACCGTGCCGGGTACCGCCGCCGCTGGCCACGAAACCTTGGCAGCTTCAGTGATCTTGCCATCCGGGCCGAGGAAATCCTGCGCCTTCACGTTTGACGGCGCGGTCTCACGATAGTCGAAAGACGTCGTGAGCTTGTCTTCCGGCATGTGCAGCACCATGAAACCGCCGCCACCGAGATTGCCGGCGCGCGGCAGCACGACGGCGAGCGCGAAGCCCACCGCGACGGCTGCATCCACCGCATTGCCGCCGCGTTCCAGCACTTCCAGGCCGATGTGGGAAGCCAGGTCGTTCTGAGTGGCGACCATCGCTTCGCGTGCGATGACTGGATGGAAGACGGCACTATATTCGACGATGCCGCTGTCGTAGAAGTCGATGACCGGGCCGTTGGCCGGCGGCGCGGTGGCCGACGGCGCAGCGAGGGTTGAGTGGGCCGCCAGCATGCAGGTGGCCCACACCGCGATACGAATCCGTCGGCTCATCGCCGCTCCTTAGTTGAATTGATACTGCAGTCGCAGATAGTAAAGGCGTCCGAGCGGATTGTGATATTCCGCGAAGTAGCCGGTGTTGGTGTCGTCGGCGATCGGGGGATCTTCGTCGAAGATGTTCTTCGCGCCGAGGCGCAACTGCAAGGAATCGAGTATCTGGTAGTCGACCGAGGCGTCGACGGTGAGCCAGTCCTCGACGGTCATCAGGGCATTGGTGGTGTCTTGATTGACGGTGTCCTCGCTGAAGCTGCTCACCCAACGCGCAAACAGCGTGGCGCCGAAGTCGCCACGATTCCAACTCACGCTGCTGCTGACTTTCCATTCCGGATTGCCGTTGAAGCGCAGGCGATCGAGCACCAGGGCGCCCTTGATCAGCTCGATCTTGGTGAGATGCATGGCATCGGCGCGCAAGGTAAAGCGGCCCAGATTGTCGGTGTCGATGCGCCAGCTCGCCGCCAGGTCCCAACCTTCAGCGTTACGACGATCGGCATTGATGTACGGATCGACGACCTGGACCAGACGACCCACCGCCGCGCGGCCCGTCGGGTTGCGCACTGGGTCGGCGAACAAGGCCAGGTCCTCGGGCGAAATGAAATCGTCGCGGATCACGTTCGGATTCGAGCTGCCCGCGGCGCGCAGCGAGGCATCGAGGTCGAGCTGTGTTTGATAGCCCAGCGTCGCGATCGCATCGTCGGTCTTGACCCACCAGCGATCCACCGAGATCTCGACCGAATCGAATGGCCGCCATTGCAGGCCGACCGCGTAGCTTTCGGATTCCTCCGGCTCGAGCAGGTCATTGCCCAGATTCACGCCCTGGCGGAAGAAGCCGTTGCCGGCATCTTCGGGATCGCCTGTGACCTGCGAGCGATACACGTCATTCAAGCCGGAGCGCGAAGTGATCGTCTCGCCGCGGCTGGTGAGCAACAGGTTGGGTGCCTGGAAACCTTCCGAGGCGGAGGCGCGCACCAACAGCGATTCGATCGGGCGCCATGCGAGGCTGAGCTTGGGCTTCACCAGGCTGCCGAAGTCGCTGTAGTCCTCGAAGCGAGCGGCGAGTTGCATTTCCAGCGAATACACGCCAGCGACCCGATTCGGCTCGCCGACCAGCGGCAGCGCGAGCTCTGAGTAGGCGGAGATGATGTTGCGCGACCCTTTTGCGTCGGCGACCGCCGGCAGTCCGGCGATGTCGCTGCCGTCGGTGATGCCGAAAGTCGGATCGATGAAGGTGATCGTGCCGTCGCGGCGCGGGTCGCGATCCTCGACCAATTCTTCGCGTCGCCACTCGGCGCCTGCGGCGAGGCCCGCGTCGCCGCCCCACATGCCGAACAGCGACGCATTCGATGCACGCGCATCGAAGCTGTACAGCGCAGTCTCGAAGCGATTGACTTCGGTGACGCGAATGGCATCGAGCGTCGCAGCGTTGTTGACGTTCGGTCCGCCGAAGACGTTGAGTGCCGAGGGTGTGGAATTGGCGAGGGCCGCGACGAGTGCGGTCTTCGAGGCTCGGTTGTATTGACGATCTTCGTGCTCGGCTTCGCTGACGACGCCGGCCGTCTCCCAGCTCCACTCGCCACTGTCGCCGCGCAACCCGAACACGAGGTGGTGCTGATTCGAATCGACTTCGATCGTGCGTGAGCCGAGTTCGAGCACGCGGAACTGACGGACCAGCACATCGAGGCCGCCGGCCGGTGCATTCAATCCGCCGATCCGGTTCGGGTTTGGCGAGCCATCGGGCAGTGTCGCCGCGCCGAAGGGATTCCAGTAGTTGCTGGCCGGCACCACGACGAAGGCGTTGCCATTGTCGAAGGATTGTTCGGCGTCGTAGTTTTCGGATTGCGAGCGGTAGAACAGCGCGTCGGCGAACAACGTGACGCCGGCATCGAAGTCGTGCGTGAAGCCCGCGCTCAAGTTGAATCGATCCGAGTCCGGCACGATCTGCGCGTTCGCGGTGAAGTCATAGCGCAAGGTCTGGCTGCCGTCGTCGATGGAGATGCCGCTCTGCGCCGTGGGTGCCAGCGCTCCGGATTCGGACGCCGGTTGCACGTGGAAGATGCCGGTGCTGGTGGTCAGCAGCGCGCCATTGCGACGTACGGAGGCGGGCGCGAAGTTGGTGCCCAGGAAACGTCCTGCCTGATATTCGCCGTAGGGGGTGCCCGCGGAGCTGTTGTTCAACTGCGCGTCGTTCTCGAAGCCGCGCGGCGCGAGCGCACGACGGTCGGCGCTCGCGGTGATGGCTGTTTCGGAATTCTTCATTGCCTTGCGGTTGAACCAGTTCGCGCCGATCGTCAGTCGCGTGCGTCCGTCGTTGAAGCTCGTGCCCCACAGGGCGTCGACGCTGGTTTCCTGCTGGCTGGTGTGCTCGCTGTCGAGGAACTGTCCGCTCAGCGACAAGCCTTCGAAATTGCGATCGGTGACGAAGTTCATCACGCCCGCTACCGCGTCGGAGCCATACAGCGCGGCGGCGCCATCGCGCAGCACTTCGACGCGCTGCAGGCCGCCGACCGGAATCACGTTGACGTTGACCGATTGCACCGGCACGTCGTCGATCAGTTGGCCGGCGGGGCTGCGTGCCAGCCGACGACCGTTCAACAGCACCAATGTATTGCCCGAGCCGAGGCCGCGCAGGTTGACGGCGGCAACATCGCCTCGCGCTTTGTTCGGGCTGGGTGTGCTCGAGTTGAATTCCATCGCGCCGGAGAAGGGCAGGGCTTGAATCAAATCCTCGGCCGTCGACGGTGCGATGCTGCGCAAGGCTTCGGCATCGAGCAGCGTCACGGGCAAGGTCCGATCCGCGTCCGCGTTGCGAATATTCGAGCCGATCACCACGATTTCTTCGAGCTGCGGCGCGCCGGCGTCGGCGGCCTGAGTCGAAGCGAACGGCGTCCAGCACAAGGTGACCAGCGAAGACGGAATCAGCAGCGCACGTTTTTTCATTGATTGTTTCCCCAGAGATCGAGCCGATTTGAGTATAGGGAGGGCTTGCGCCGGGCAGGCATTCGAATCGCTGCGCAGAGCACAGCCTGAGGCTATGGGTTGAGTTGCTCGGCAAGCTGTTGAGCCGTGCCACACGCCAACGTCCAGCCGAGCGCGCCGTGACCGACGTTCAAGAACAAGCCGGGAACGCGCGTGCGGCCGACCAGCGGCAAGCTACTTGGCGTTGCTGGTCGCAATCCCGCCCACGGCTGCGCGGCCTCGAACTGGGCGGCTTCGGGCAACACTTCGCTGCCCAGACGGATCAGCTCCGCCACGCGCTGAGCGTCGATGCTGTCGTCGTCACCGACGCAGTCGGCGAGGCCGGCCAAGCGCAGGCGACCTGCGAGACTGGCGAAGACGATGCGTCGATCGAGGTCGGTCAAGCTCACGGTCGGTGCGCGAGGGCCTGGAGCTGCAGTGAGGCTATAGCCCTTCAGTGGGTAGATCGGGAGACACAACGGCAGCCCACGAACCAACCGGCGCGCGCCAATGCCGGCGCAAATGACGACGGCATCGCCTTCGAGCAGCCCCGATGCTGTCTGCACGCCAATGATTCGGCCACGATGGCGCACGAGACTCTGCACTTCGGTTTCAGTGATGACGCGCGCCAGGCCGTGCGTGATCAAGTGATTGCACAGGCTGCGAGTGAAGGTCTCCGCATCGCCGGCGCTGTCGTTTCGGGCGTAGGCTGCACCGGCAATCGGGCTGCGCCATGCTTCGAGCGCCGGTTCGATTGCGAGGCTGTCTTTCGCATCGACGATATCCACACGCACGCCGTGCTGACGCTTCAAGTCGGCGCGACGCCGCAGCCCGGCGAGCGTCTGCCCCGACGCGGTGATCATGAGCTTGCCAGCGGCGCGATACCCAAAGTCGAGCGGCACATCCTTCAGCAGCGACTCGAGGGCGTTCGCAGATCTGGCAGCCAGGTGCAGGAGCTGGACCGTGGCCGCATCGGCACGCCGTCGCGTACAGCGCCACAGAAAACGCACGCCCCACGGCAGCAACGGCAGATCCAGCTGAATGCGCATGCCGCGGTCCCGGCCCAGCAGCATGCCGGGCAGGCGGCGTAACATTCCGACATCGGCCAGCGTGTCCGTATAGGAGTACGAGAGCTGCCCGGCGTTGCCGAAGGACGCCCCCTGGCCAGGTCGCCCGTGCCGATCGAGCACCGTGACTTCGTGCTCGCCTCGAGCAAGAAAATAAGCCGTAGCGGCGCCGACAACACCGGCTCCGATGACGATGACTCTCATACCGACCGCACGTCCTCAGACATTCATCCCGTGAGGCATGCTAGCCGTGCGCCGTTACGGGCACGAATGGCTTTTCTGCGATCTCCCATGGTGCGCGGCTATGGGTTGTTGGCCCGGTGGCCGTTCGTTTTCAGAAGTGCTTGACGCCACCACGCGCTACGTCGACTGGTTTCTTGAACACTTCGGCGTGGCCGCGCGCTTAGACGCGACTCGGCTCGGAACGTCATCTCGAGTGGTCAGACCAGTCTGATTACATCAGCTGGCTCGTGGTTGTGTTCGTACTTATCCCGCGTTGTGCCATCAGCCTAGGAGAGCGCATCATGCGCTCACTCCTAAATCGTGAGAGCGCGGCGGCCAAGCCAAATTCGGCATGAGTAGCGCTAGCACGAGGACTTGCGGTAAGACCACTTACCGATGTATGGTCTGACAGATTATTAGATCTGGCCGGACCAGTTAGCCGCCGAAAACCGCAACCGGATGCGGTACGGGCTTCGATTGACCAGATGTTGGGGGAACGATGTCCAAGCCGAGAAAGCTCTCCGTCGGTTATCGCCGTGATGAGGTAGCGGTAACAATCCCGGATGCCGGCATTAGCGATCGCGAGCTGCCGGAGAGTTACTTCGGGCCACCTGTGACATCCGCCATCGTTAGATAGTCCAACCATTTGGAGGAGGGCAACGACACTGACTCACTTGCTGTCGCCACCATCAGAGCTCAGTTCAGGTCACGTGTGTTCCGTGTGATTGTCATTTTTATAAACAAATTCCGAACCAAAATTGGGCGACTCTAAACGAGAGTTTAGAGGTTGCCTCAAGGGGCAAAGCCAAGATGAAACTCTCAATCGATGTCCGCCTCCTCGCAGTCATCACGCTGTTTTCCGTATTCGCGTTAGCCTCCGGCCCGGCCGCCGCGGCCGCAGGCGAACTGAGACTTGTCTGGAATGGCGACGCCGACAAACGTGTCGCCATGCAAGTCGGAGGTCATGCGAACACAACTCGCGTCAACGCTTCCGGAGCGAAGATTACATCTAACGCCAATAGCGACGCCTTTCCCGGCATCTACTTCATTTTCGACGCAAAAGAGCGGGACCGAGGCTTTTTGAAAGTCCATCCCAAAGTATTCAGGAAGTTTGCGAGTTTCACGATAACCACCAAGGCGGCTAACGCCTACACGGATTACCTGGTTGCTCCCGTATCTGGTCAGCAAAGGACCAGCGACGGTGGCTTTGTGTACTTGCTTGACGACGTAGCGTCCGGCAAGAGCATCAACATGGCTTTCATCGATGAGGCGCTTCTGGTTCCTCTCGGCAGCGTGCCGTATCCCGAAATCATGGTTGAACTGAACGAGCTCATCACGCAAGCCGAAGGTTTGAGAGCCGGCAACCAGGAATTCCCGCTCCAGATCAGCCGTACGGACGACGGATCCGATGTGAACGGAGCTTTCCCCTGGGTGTACGCCAATGAGGTCAAAGCTATCGATGACGCGCTCGAGTATGCGCGCAATGCACCCGTCGTCTGGGCCGCCGAAGCCATGGTTCGCCTCGAGGACGCAATGGCGGATCTCAGTGGCAGGATCAAAGCGGACGGTTCAGATCCCTATTTCCGTCTGGATCCGGGCCCGGGCAGGTTGCCTGTGACAGTGACCGAGCCCACCAATGTCTGGAGCTCGAGAACCCCGCTCGACAGCCGTGTCCCCGCCGACTTTGCGGGCGGTACATTCCAGGTGATTCCGTATCCTTTCGCGGATCGCGAAGGCAAAGCCGATGTGCTCCAGATCAATTACATCCATAACGGGACCAGCACGTTCGGCGGAATCACGATGCAATCTGCGTTGTCCCCAAGTGTGAACGTCCCCGCGGGCGCAACCATCGAGTTCGATGTCTACTATCCGAAGAGCGCGCAGGGCAGATTCATGAGGTGGAGAGTCAGAAATACCAACGCCGATCTCGATAGCTACCTCAGAAGTTACGAATACAACAACCTCAATCCCGACTGGGTTGGCAGCTACAACGGCGATACGTGGTTGATGGCTCACCACAGCATCAACGCCTCAGCCGGCGCGTCCTCGAACTTCATTCTCGAGCTCCATGGCGAGACGGGTCGTCCCGCAGAAACTGGGATGCTCCTTGTCGCCAACATCAAGATCACCGCTCCCGATCCCAACGGCATTCCGCTTCCCAACGTAATCAACAGGGAAAACCAGAGTGTTGTGGCTCCTTTGAAGAGCGTTTACAACAAGGAAAATGGCCTGTTCATGGTCGGCGCGATCGGCACCGGCTCAGTCACCGGAACCAGAGCTCGTCACTATGAAATCTTCGTCGATGGCAACAATCTGAAGGCCGATGGCACGCATCCGCGCGGCCCGAACTGGCTAAGAAGCGTTACTGGCGCGGCCCTGAGCGGCGCAACCACCGCCCCTGGCACGGGGGAATACAATTTCCCGACCAATTCTTATTTGGCGATCCGCGATTCCGGAGCTCCGGGACAGTACAAGGCTCACGGCCATGTCCTGGCCTGGTACAACCAGGCCCCTGCATGGATGAGACAGATCGTCCCCGCGAACCTTCCTTCCGGATACAACGGCACCACCGATTTCTACGGATTGGGCAATGGCGTTACAACGCAGGTTCGCGTCGACAAAGAAACGGTCAGAAGAGTGCAGTTCAATCACACGATGTACGTGATGCGGCACTTCCTGACCACGGATACGAAATACGGCTCGAGCGTGTCCCGCGGCGTCATCCCCTTCAACTCATGGGACGTACTCAACGAAGAGGTCCACGAAAGCCGCCACAGCGAGCTCATCCCGACGGATCCGAACAACTGGAGAACGAGCCTCAAACACACCAACTGGCTCGTGGCAATGTCGGATGAGCTCATCGGCGGCGATATCACCCAGCACTACATTTACTTGCTGTTCAAACACGCGCATATCGCGGCCCCCAATGCCCGGATGGCGGCGGCTTACAAAGCGAACTACGCATCTCTTCCCGAGTATATGAAGCTCGACGGGCACGACGCCGACGGCAGCATCGACGCCTATATCGTCGCGAATCCTCCGAAGCTGACCTACAACGACTACGACATCGCTACCCGCAGCAAGGCGAGGACCGTGTACAACATGGTTCGCGCGATGAACTCCGCATGGCTCTCCGATCCGCTGTATGACGGAAGACCCCTTATCGAAGACGTCGGCATTCAGGGGCACGATTCGGTTGGCAAGACGCTCGCCAGCAATAACCAATATGCCATGGCCCTCTATGCCTCTCTCGTTGACCAAGGCCTTCTGTCCGGCATTGCCTTCTCGGAATTGGATCTCAAGTTGCCGACCAACGCGCCCGGCGGTGGCGCGACCGCTCCCGCGGTGCTCAATGTCAAGCAGTCTGACGCCCTTGGTTATCAGTACGCGCTGATGTACAAACTGTTCACCAAGTTCGCCCCGTATATCGATCACATCATCAGCTGGGGCGTGTCCGGTTCAGGATGGCAGGGAAGCTATGTACTGTTCGACAGTCAGAGCAATGCCAATGGCGGCTACTACGGCGCGATGAAACCGGACAGATTCATCCTTGGGCATTCATATCTGGATGAATACTTCGAAGGCGAACACGAGAAAGTCCAGAACGACTATGAAATTGATCTTGGCGATCTTGGAATCTACACACCCTGATCATAGCTAGTCGCCGGGCGCCCCATTCAAGCCTTGAATGGCTTGAGTGGGGCAGTTCCATAAGCCGCTGTCCTCCGCAAACAGATAAAGGGGGGGCTGCTGCATCACCGTCCTGCCTGCAGAAGTCCTTTCAACATCCCCCAGTTGAACTGCGCTCTCTTCCAGCGCGCCGTGGCCAGCCCTTGATATTCCGGCTGGTCCGCGGGCAGGAGCTGCGGATTTGCAGGGTTGTGATCGAACATTCCAAGATAGCTTCGTACGGAAAAGATACCTTCCGCATCGTGGCACGTGGCGCAGGTGCGGAGCACGATGGGCCCGGTGAAATAGGACTGGCTGTTCCTTTCTATCGGCACCTGCAGCGCCTGATACTCCCTTTCATCTGCTGACACCGGACGCAACCCGCCGTCCGTTCGCGCTATCAGTTCTTTTCGGCGCAAGACGAATTCGTAAACGCTCTGCGTCTGGTGGAAGGCATCGCGGATCGCCTGCGTCGGTTGCTGTAGCTTTCGGTAGACGCGAAATTGGATCTTTTGCGTGATAGGCGTGACGACAGGATCGAGGTTTTCATCGATCACCATCATCCGCCGCACCAATGCCACAGTTGTGCCTTCCGGAAACTGCGGCGTCTTGTGATCCGGTGTGAGGACATTCCCTCGCACTGGCTGGTTGTCGGGATAGCGCGTGCCGACCGATTCGACATTGGGTTGCCAAGGCGTCGGATACAGATTCAGGCGTCGCAGATACGAGAGCGTCGCCTCTCTTCCACCGGGGCATCGAATGAACACGAAGAATGCGGAGCGACCCGAGACCATTTCAACATGAGTTGGCGCAGCCAGGCCGCGTGCACTCTCGCCGATCTGGACCCACGGCCCGGCAGGATCGAATAAATCGGGCGGGAGGAAAGGGGCTTCCGGGCGAGTCGGATCGAAGTCCTTCGGGAACTGTCCTGTCCTCACAGCTGCTGCATAGTTATCCTCGAGTCGCGCAATGCCCGACGTTGGCATGCGAAGGCGTTCGATCACTTGCGCGAGTCGGGAGCGCAGTTCGGTGTCGCCATGCACCGTCGAAATATCGAACGCCGTCCATACGTCGTTGAGCAGAAGCGCGCGCCGTGCCTCGCCTGGAAGGCTACTTTCCGCCTTCGCTCTCAAGAATTCGCCGAGCGTTGCAATCAAATCCTCACGACTCTCGAAATCGTCGGAGTAGGGCTCCGAAATGTCGGCACCGTAGGAAACGCCGTCAACCGTGCGGATTGCCATCGCGCGATAGAGCCGGTTCCACAGATGGCTGGGGTCGGCGCTGTAGATCGCTACGGGTGCATCGGCGGCATCGGTAAACGAAGTACTGAATAACAGCAGTACTCCGCAAAGAATAGAGCGCATAGATGCGACCGTTGGAGTTTAGAATTGCTCTGTTCGGGCGAAATCTTACTACCAGATGCGGCTAGTGTAGTGTCGTTGGCTGCAGATCTGCGCTGACAGAAGACATAAGCGCTTTTTCCCGAGCGACCATCGCCCCCGCGCGCAGCGTGCTATAAAGCCGACTCTCGCCGAAAAGACATGCAAATAGACTCGCGGCGAAGGCGTAACGGAATTGCTCGGCGGAGCCTTGAAAAATGCGGTGTCATGCGCGCTGGTCGTCTGTGGTTGTCGGCATTCTTTACGTTTCTCTGCTGAGTGCTTGTGGTGGGGGCGGCGGGGGAAGTGGCGGAGAAGTCACGCCGCCACCGTCGTCAGGCAACCCGAACACACCGCCGCCTTCGGGCAACCCGGACACGCCGCCGCCTTCGGGCGATCCGAACACCCCCGGCGAATCCGCAGGTTCATTCACCGTCTCGAGCGAATCGCTGAGCTTCGTGTCCATGGAGGACGACGAATGGCGGCCGCTGCCCAGTCAGACGATCACGATGAACGTGACGGGCAGGGAGCGGAACGAGGTTTACTATCGGACGGTCGTCGACGGCAGCGCCATCGAAGCCTACCTGACCGTGGACGGATCGGTGGAGGTGAGGCCAATCCTGCCGTACCAACTGGACCCCGGTCTGTATTCGGCGACCGTCACGATCCGGGCATGCGCGCAAGTCGCCTGTACTCAGGAACTCGAAGGCAGCCCGAAGATCGTCAACGTCACATATGAGCGGCGTGGCTTGAAAGTCTCGGTGTCGCCGCTGGAATTTACAGTGCGTAACGGCGCCTCCACGATCGAGCGCACGCGCTCGTTCACCGTGACCGGTTATCCGGAGCAGACCTGGTTCCTCGATACGGCTCAGTCCTGGTTGACGCTGTCCCGTGCCAGCGGCAGCACGGCGGATCCAATGCCTGTCGAGGTGGTGGTCGACGAGTCGGGAGGCTTGCTGAAGAACGGGGTTTACCGCCCCACGCTGAGGTTGGTCGGCCCGACTCAGACCAAGTACATCACGGTCAACGTCAACATCGATCGAACCGAGGTCCACACAGTGGCGCCGTACCTCGGAGTGCTGTTCGGACAGCGCGAGGTCATCGTCCGCGGCGCCAACTTCAATGCGGCCGACGTCACCGGCGTCCAGTTCGGCGGCGTCGATGCGACCTCCTTCAACATCGTCAGTGCCAGCGAGATCCGGGCCACCACGCCAGGCTCGCTCGGCACCGGAAGTCACGCGATCACGCTGACGGGTAACGCAGCGTCGGCCCTTTCGGATGCGAATTTCAAGGTGGTTGCGCCCGCACCCTATGTCTCGACTCACCTGCCGTTACCATCGGGCGCAGCTACGAATGCGCAACCTAGCGCGATTGCCTACGACGCGGTCGGTCAGCGCATTTTCGTCGCGGTAGATCAGCCAGAGGGCACGCGGGATTTCGTGGCCCGTTACACGTATCAACCGATTGGTGTCGGCTCGTGGGCACGCGCGAATGCCTATACGAGTTACAACTCGCTCAAGGCGATGACGCTCGCCCTCGACGGCGAGACCTTGTTGCTCAGCGAAGCCGGCGCCACCTGGTCGGGCACCGATGGGACCCACTCGGGGATGGCTTTGTCGAACTTGAAGCTGGGTGGAGACCGCTACTCGACACTGCACAGAGGCTGGACGGACAACTTCATCAGTTCCATCGCCGCGGCCAACGACGGCCGCGCAGTGATGGTGTCCGCGGCGGTCAGTGGCGGGCGGCGTCCGGTCTACCGCTACTCGAGTCTCTCACCGGTCACGGACTCGCAAGGATATTGGGGCTCGCCGTCACTCGAGCAGGTCGTTCTCGGGACAGGATCGGAAGACGGTTGGTTCGACAACGGCGTGGCCGGCGCGGCTGGCGACGGCTCGCGTGTGCTCATCGCCAGCTCGGCGGCGGCTGCCGAGATGTATGAATACGATTCGGCGACGAGCACGTTGCGCAGGATCGATCAAGTCATGCAGGCCGGCGCCATCCAGCTCGATCGAACGGGCGGCCGTATTCTGCTGAACAATACCCACGTGTACGACCGCGATTTCCAGCTGCTGGGCCAGCTGCCCGCGACCACGATCGCCGCGGTGTTCTCGCCAAATCTGCCCCGCATCTATGCTTACGATTCAACCGGACAGCTGTCGAGCTACGATCTCACCGGCACGTCCGTCACGCCGATACGATCGTGGTCGCCCACTGCCAGCGCCGGCGATCCGCAGCGGCGTGTCGTCATGACCATCACCGCGGAAGGTTGGACGCTGCTCATCGCGGGCACCAACGGCGTGTTGGTCGAATACATTCCGGACAACGCACGCTGAGCTCTCCAGCGCGCTGGGCCGGGCAGAGCGCCAGGAGAGATCAATCGAACGAATTCTTCCGATGGCTCTGATGCCTGCGCGATGAACGCGTAGTCACATGAGCGGCGGCATCAGCATGTTAAGCTCCGTTTCGGTTGCTGTCGTTTGTAGGCGTTATGAGTGCGATCGATCCCGTCTTTGGCCACTGGCAGTGGCAGCCGCCGGCCCATTGGCGCCGCATCGCCACGGTGGAAATGCATACGGGAGGTGAGCCGCTGCGGGTGTTCACCTCGGGCCTGCCGCCGCTTCCCGGCGACACCGTGCTGGAGAAGCGGCGTTATTTCAGCAGTCACTACGATAGCCTTCGTACCGCCACGATGTGGGAGCCGCGCGGCCACTCGGATATGTATGGTGCGGTGATTACGCCATCGCGCGATGCCGATCTGGACGTGTTCTTTCTACACAACGAGGGTTACAGCACGATGTGCGGGCACGCCATCATCGCCATTACCACGCTTGCCTTCGAAACGGGCTTGATAAAGCAAACGGGTGCGCGCCGGGAACTTCAAATCAACGTGCCTGCGGGGCGGATTGTTTCGCACGCGGTGATGGAGGGCGAGCGCGTCTCGCACGTGGCATTTCGCAATGTGCCTTCGTTTGTCTATCTGCGTGATCAGCAGGTCGAGGTGCCGGGGCTCGGTCGTGTCGCTTACGATATCGCCTATGGTGGCGCGTTCTATGCGATCGTCGATGCCACGCATCTGAAGCTCGACTTGGCACCGCGCGAGTTCAATCGTTTGATCGACTACGGACGGCGAATCAAGCATGCGGTGATGAGCTCGACGCCTATCGAGCATCCTTTCGAGCGGGAACTCGGCTTCCTCTATGGCACGATCTTCACCGGGCCCGCGCAGCGGCCTGGTCATCACAGCCGAAACGTTTGTATCTTCGCCGACGGCGAGGTCGATCGCTCGCCCACCGGCTCCGGGGTCAGCGCGCGTGCGGCCTTGCACCACGCTCGCGGTGATGTTGCGCTCGGAACGCCCCTCACCATCGAAAGCATCCTGGGCAGTACGATGACAGTGCGCGCCGTGGAGCAACTGACGTTCGGCCCGCACGCCGCCATCATTCCAGAAGTGAGCGGCACGGCGCACATCACGGGCCGCAACGAGTTGTACTTGGATCCCGACGATCCACAGGGCTCTGGCTTCAACTTTCGCTAAGCAGCTCGGTTTACTATGGCGACCCCGCCCAAGGGCCGGACGATTCACAGAACACTGGGAAGTCCGTTCCTGACTCAAATCTCATTGCGCGAAGACAGAGTGCAACCCGGTGTACATCCATTCACGATACCGTTGTTGAAGGAGCGGTTCGGTCTCACGCTCACAACCCCTGTCACATTCCTGGTCGGCGAGAACGGTTCGGGAAAGTCCACGCTTCTGGAAGCGTTGGCATGGGCACTGGGCTTCAATGCACAGGGAGGTAACAAGGATAGCTCCTATGCCGAAGGCGCGGATGGTCACGCGCTGGGGCGTGCACTCCAGCTGAGTTGGCGGCAGCGCGTCTCGGATGGCTTTTTCCTCCGCGCCGAGACCTTCTTCAATTTCGCGACCTATCTGGAAGAGGTCGGCAGCACATTTCTCGCCTACGGCGGAAAATCCTTCCATGAACAATCTCACGGCGAGGGCTTTCTGGCTCTGTTCGAAAATCGCATGGAAGACGGCGTATACCTGCTCGACGAGCCGGAAGCTGCCTTGTCGCCAGGGCGGCAGCTCACGTTCCTTAGTATTCTTCATCACCTTGCATCCCAGAAGGTGGCGCAGTTCATCATTGCCACGCACTCGCCGATTCTTCTGACCCTGCCAGGCGCTAGGGTTCTGAGCATCGAGGAGGGGCGATTGAATGAAGTCAGCTATCGGGACACCGAGCATTATCGGCTCACTCGCGACTTTCTCAACGCACCCGAGCGTTTCCATCGGCACCTGTTTCGGAGCCAGGGCGATTCGGACGATGAGCTATAGACGCTGAAGGCGTAGAACGCAGTCGAGTTTGTGCTTGACGCGCGGCGAACACCTGTGAAGCATTGCAGGTGACCAAAACTTGAGCACGCAAGAATCGCGCAGGTTTTCTCGGGAAAGAATAGAGCAGCCGTCCGTTATCCACAGGCTTGCGCACAGCTTCTGTGGACGATCGGCACGTTCGATCTCGACCAGGACGTGGACGGAACTGTCAAGTTTCCGTCTCCAGTCAACTGGTGGTTGGACTGCGCGGGCAACCTGCAGCGACCAGCGCTCAAGGTCCGTTTCAGAGGTCGGGATCGCGAAAGTCACGCATCGATGGGGAGGCGCAGGCATCCAGCCAGGTCCGCCAGGTCTTGTAGTTGCCGTCAGTGCGTAGCATT
>NZ_LSRW01000119.1:0-18795 GCF_003104955.1 Steroidobacter cummioxidans
CGCCACGCGCCGCAAGCCGATCTCGAGCAGGAGCTGCGCGAGGTGTTGTCCGATGCCACGCGGCTGCGCCTGCGGGCGGATGTGCCGGTCGGTGCTTATCTCTCCGGCGGTCTCGATTCCTCATCGTTGGTCGCCTTGTTACAGGAGCGCGTGCCGCAGACCCTGCGCACGTTCTCCATTGGTTTCGACGACGCCGGTCTGGATGAGTCTGTGCACCAACGTACAGTCGTCGACTATCTGCGAACCTCTCACAATCACGTGCAGTGCTCGACCGCGGACATCGCCAATGCGTTCCCGCGGACCATCCGTCACAGCGAAATGCCCGTCCTGCGCACCGCGCCGGCGCCCATGCAGATGCTGTCGGCGCTGGTTCGCCGGTCGAACGTGAAAGTGGTGTTGACCGGTGAAGGCGCGGATGAGGTGCTGGGCGGCTACGATATTTTCAAAGAGGCCAAGGTGCGCCATTTTTGGGCACAGCAGCCGGAGTCCAGCTGGCGTCCGGCGCTGCTCAAGCGGCTGTACCCGTACCTGAACCTGACCTCGGCGCAGAGTGCGGCGTATCTCAAGGAATTCTTTGGGGTCGGCCTGCAGAATCCGGCTGATCCCTGCTTCTCGCATCTGCCGCGCTGGGCGACCACTGCGCAGTGCAAGCTGTTTTGGTCGGATGACTTCCGCAGCCGGGTCGAAGGCTCGGCGGTGGAGCGGTTCCGCGACTCGTTGCCGGCGCAGGTGCGCACGTGGCACCGCTTCAATCGCGGCGAATATCTGGAAGCGAAGACGCTGCTGCCGAGCTATCTGCTGTCGGCGCAGGGCGACCGCATGCTGATGGCGAGCTCGGTGGAGGGGCGCTTCCCCTTCCTGGATCATCGCCTGATCGAGTTCGCGAACCGTCTGCACCCGCGCTACAAGATGCGCGTGCTGAAGGAGAAGCATCTGCTCAAGCAGGCCATGCGGGACCGCTTGCCGGCCGCGATCCTGCAGCGGCACAAGCAGCCGTATCGCGCACCGGATGCGGCCGCGTTCGTCGGGCCCTTTGGAGCGCCTGGACAGGTCACTCAGCCGCCTGAGTATGTGCGAGAATTGATGAGTCCACAGGGCTTGTCCCGCACTGGCTATTTCGACCCCGACAAGGTCACGCGCCTGGTCACGAAACTGCAGCGGGCCAAGGTCCCCGCGGCTCGCGACAACATGGCCTTCGTGGGCATCCTGTCCACCCAGCTGTGGCACGCGCAATTCGTCGCGGGCCAAAAGTTTGAATGACGAATCCGGCGCCGAGCGTCCGCAGGTTCGCACGTCGATTTTTTGCACTTTTATTTCGTTGCTCGAGGAATGACTCATGACCGATGCGCTGCGCGAACAGATCCGCGGTTTCATCCTGGAAAACTATTTGTTCACCGACGACAAGTCGGCCCTCGGACTCGATGACTCGCTGCTCGAGCGCGGCATCGTCGATTCCACCGGCATGCTGGAAATCATTTTCTTCATCGAAGAGCAGCTCGGCGTGAAGGTGAAGGACGAGGAAATGGTGCCGGACAACCTCGATGGCGTGAACAAGATCGCGGCGTTCGTTGCCAAGCGCCAGGCTGCCTGAGCGACGTATCCGACGCGAGACGCCTGCATGAGTGCATCCCTGGTTCATGACTTCGACTGGATCGCCCGGCAAATGCCGGACGCGCCGGCTTTGTCGTGGCACGGGGGCGTGTGGACTTATGCTCAGCTGCGTCGTGCGGTCGGCTGCATGCAGGGCAAGCTGCGTCACCATGGGATCGCGCCGGGCGCCCGCGTGGCCTTGCTGGTGCGTAACTCGCCTCAATACGTCGCGAGTTACTTTGGTGTCATCGCCGCTGGCTGTGTCGCGGTGCCGTTGAATGTGCAAGAGCGTGCCACCGTACTGTCGCGGCAGATCGAGCACGCCGGCTGCGGCGCGGTCATCGCCGATCCACAGCATCCGGAGTGGGGCGCGCTGAATGCAGCCATCGCGGCGAGCGTGCCCTTGGCGGTGACGCTCGATTTGCAGCCGGGCCTCCCTGGCTGCGATGCGTTCTGCGCGGCGCTTGCTACCGAAGGCACCGCTGAGCCGGAATTGAATCTGCCCGAGCGGCAGGTCGATGAGCCGGCCATGATGATTTACACCTCGGGCACGACATCGCGCCCGAAGGGTGTGATGTTGAGCAATGGCAATCTGGTCGCCAACGCTCGCGCGATTGCCGCTTATCTGCAGATCACGCCGAACGACAAGGTCCTGTGCGGTCTGCCGTTTCACTTCTCGTACGGCAGCTCTGTGCTCAACAGCAATCTGATCTCGGGTGCGCAGTTGCTGTTGGAAGATAACTTTGCGTTCCCTCAGCAGACACTGCGCAAGATGCAGGACGAGGGCGTGACCGGCTTTCCGGGCGTGCCGTCGACGTTTGCTTTGTTACTGGGCCGCTGTCAGCTGAGCGACTTCGATCTGAGCAAACTGCGATATCTCACACAGGCCGGTGGCTCAATGCCGCGCGCGCAGATCGAAAAGCTGCGTCAGCAGTTGCCGCACACGCAGGTCTTCATCATGTATGGCCAGACCGAGGCAACGGCGCGTCTGAGCTATCTGGCACCGGAACATCTCGAGGCGAAACTCGGTTCAGTCGGCATGCCGCTGCCCGGCGTCGCCATCGAAGTGCGCAGCGAAGGTAAGGTGGTGCCGCAGGGCGAGGTTGGTGAGATCTGCGCGCGCGGACCGAACATCATGCTGGGCTACTGGCGCGAGCCGGAGCTCACCTCGCAAGTGCTGCGTGACGGCTGGTTGCACACCGGCGATCTCGGCCACGTCGACAACGAAGGTTTTCTGTACATCGACGGCCGCGCCGTCGAGATGATCAAAGTAGGCGCGTTCCGCGTCAGCCCGCAGGAAGTCGAGGAGGTGCTCGCAACTTTCCCGGGCGTCGAAGAAGTAGCGGTCACCGGGATCGCCGATGACGTGCTGGGTCAGTCCATCAAAGCCGTGATCGTGCTGCGCGAGGGCGCGCCGGCGGATTTACGTGGTATCAAGGCGCATTGCCGCCAGCACCTGGCCAGCTACAAAGTGCCGAAAGTCGTCGAGTTCGCCGCGGCGCTGCCGCGGACGTCCTCGGGCAAAGTTCAACGTTTCAAACTGGCTTAAGAGGATCGTTCATGGCCGCTCGCAAACCGCTCGATGCAAAAGTCCTGGAGATGGACAACGATGCCGTCATCGAGCACATCGTCACGCGCTTGCGCTCCATTTTGTCCAAGGACGTGGGCCGTCGCGGTTTCGTGTGCGCCATGTCCGGCGGTATCGACAGCTCGGTGAGCTCGGCGCTGTGCGTCAAGGCGCTCGGCAAGGAACGCGTGTACGGCTTGATGCTGCCGGAGCGTGACTCATCGGGCTTCAGCACCGCGCGTGGCCGTCAGCTGGCCGAGCACCTGGGTATCAAGTACGAAGTGTTCGACATCGCGCCGGCGCTCGAAGGCATCGGTTGTTACAAGTGGCGCGACGACGCGATCCGTAAAGTGTTCCCCGAGTACGGCGCAGGCTGGAAGAACAAGATCGTCATCAGCGGCGGTCTGGAAGGTCAGATCAATCACTTCCAGCTGGTGGTGCAGACGCCGAGCGGCGAGACCCGGCAGGAGCGCCTGGGCCTGAAGGAATATCTGCAGATCGTCGCCGCTACCAATCACAAGCAGCGGATTCGCAAGACGGTCGAGTATTTCCATGCCGATCGTTTGAACTACGCGGTCATCGGCACGCCGAACCGCCTGGAGTACGACCAGGGCTTCTTCGTGAAGAATGGCGACGGCAGCGCCGATGTGAAGCCGATCGCGCATCTCTACAAGTCGCAGGTGTACGCGCTGGCGCGCCACATGCAGCTACCGAAGGAAATCTGCGAAGCGATCCCGACCACGGATACTTACAGCCTGGCGCAGGGCCAGGACGAGTTCTACTTCGCGTTGCCGTATGCGCAGATGGACCTGGCGCTGTACGCGCTCAACAATGGCTACAGTGCCGAGGAACTGGCACCGGTCATCGGCGTGACAGTCCAGCAGGCGCAGAATGTGTTCCGCGACATCGAAGCGAAGCGTCGCGCGACCCGTTACATGCACCTGAAGCCGGTGCTGGTCGAGGACGTGAAGGAACTGAAGCTCTGAGCCGGCGGCCGCGCCGCTTGTTTGCTTAGGGCCAAGGCGAGACAAACTGCGTGGAAGCGTTGTTCTGGATCTGTGCGTTGCTGGTGGCGTATCCGTACGCCATCTATCCCGTGCTGCTGGTTGCATTCAACCGGCTCGGCGGGCGACGCGTGCACGTCGCCGACGTGCGTCATGAGCCGACCGTCACCATCATCATGCCGGTGCACAACGAAGCACGACGCATCGGCGCGAAGGTGGCCAATCTGCTCGCGCTCGACTATCCGAGGGAGAAGCTGCAGATCCTGGTCATTGGCGATGGCTGCACCGACGACAGTCTGGAGCGTGCGACGGCGGCAGGGCAGGGGCTCGTTAGCGTCATTCCTTTGGAAGGTCGCGGCGGTAAAGCCGCCGGTTTGAATGCGGGCCTCGAGCGCGCCACCGGCGACATCGTCGTCTTCACCGACGCGGGCATCCTGCTCGATCGGCCCTCGCTGCGTAACCTGGTCGGACATTTCACCGATCCTGCGATCGGTTGTGTATCCGGCGAGGATTACATCGAAGGCTCGGAAACCGAAGGCCTGTACGGCAAGCTGGAACTGTTGCTGCGGCGTGAAGAGGCGCGGCTGCATTCCATCGCCGGTGCGAGCGGGTGTTTCTACGGCCAGCGGCGTGAGCTGTGCGAGCCGTTCCGCGCCGGCATGGCGCCGGACTTTTTGTCCGTGCTCAACACCGTTCGTCAGGGCAAGCGCGCGTTGGCCGAACCTCTGGCGCGTGGCTCGATGACGGCCACGTCCAGTCAGCGCGCCGAATTCACTCGCAAGGTGCGCACGTTCCTACGCGGTATCACCGCGCTGTTCGGCAATGTGGGGTTGTTGAATCCGTTCCGCCATCCCGCGTTCTCGTTCATTCTCTGGTCGCACAAGCTGATGCGCTGGCTGGCACCGCTGCCGATGGTCGGGTGTCTGGCGGCGGCGTATATCTTGCGCGGACAGCCGTTGTACCTGGGGCTGTTCGTTGTGCAGATCGTTTTGTATGTGGCCGCAGTCGCCGGCATGGTGTGGCCAACGCTCGCGGCGCGCCTGACGTTGGTACGCCTGAGCGCCTTCTTCGTCCTCGTGAATGCAGCCGCACTCAAGGCGCTCGCCTTGTGGCTGGTGGGCAGTCGCGTCGAAGTGTGGCAGCCGACGCAGCGGCCGAAATAGCATGAGCACGCAGCTGAAACGTCAGTCTGACGGTGAGCTGGAGGTTGCTCACGGCGTAGGCGGCGCACCGTCGCGACCCATCCGCGTCCTGCATCTACGCGATTCGCCGTGGATCGATGGCCCAGGCCGCACGATTCTCGAGACCGGCTCGCATCTCGATCCGGCCCGCGTCGAATTTCACATCGGCGTGCTGGTGGCGAAGCGCGAGGGCGAGCATCCACTCGTGGACGCGGCCAGACAGCGCGGCATCAGCGTGACGGCGATCGCCGATCATGGCCGGCTCGACAGCAGCCTCATCGATCCCATTCTGCAGATCATCGACGACCGGCAGATCGATCTGCTGCACACCAGCGAGTTTCGCTCCAGCCTGATCGCACAGATCATCAAGCGTCGCCGGCCGCGGTTGCGCATGGTCGCGACTGCCCACGGCTGGATCGCGAATACGCTGCGTCGACGCGTAGTGCGTCTGCTCGACAAAATGATGTTCCGGCGCTTCGATCACGTCATCATCGTGTCCGAGGCGACGCGTTCGCTCGTGCCGCGATGGTGGCTGCCGGACTCGCAAGCGACGGTGCTGCGTAACGCACTGGTGCTCAAGTCGTACGGCAGCGAGACCGTCAACAAGCCGCGCCCTGCGATCGATCCGAATGGGGCAATCACCCTGGTGAATGTCGGTCGTCTGTCGCCAGAGAAGGGCCAGGAGATGCTGCTCAATGCGATGCACGCACTGACGCCGCGCTGGCCGAAGCTGCGCTTGAAATTCGCGGGCATCGGGCCGCTCGAAGAGCACCTTCGCACGGTGACGCGGAACCTTGGGCTCGAGGAGCGCGTCGAATTCGTCGGCTATGTGAAGGATATGCCGCGCCTGTATGCTGACATCGACCTGGTCGTGCAAAGCTCGTTCACCGAGGGCCTGCCCAACGTGATTCTGGAAGCTGCGTATCTGCGCGTGCCGATCGTTGCGACGGCGGTGGGTGGCACCGCAGAGGTCATCTCGCATCAGACGTCCGGCTGGCTCATCCAGCCCACCCTGGAGCAGCTCACTGACGGCATCGCTCGGTTCCTGGAGCGGCCGCAGGACTTTGTGCGTATGGCGGAGCGGGCGCACCAGGGCATTCTGGAGAACTATTCGTTCGACGTGCGCACCGAGAAACTGACCCGGATCTACGAAAAGCTCGTGGGCGGGAACTCGTGAAGAGCCAAGCCAAGGCGCTGAGCCCCGAGGAGGCCCTGAAGAAAACCGGGTACCTCTACTGGTGGCTGCTGCTTGCCTTGTTTTTCGAATACGCCCGGCCAGCGAGCTATTTGAAGCCGCTGGGCATCATCCCGCTGAACAGCATGATCCCGCTGCTGCTGCTCGCGTTCACCTGTTTCGCGAGCGGGCTGCGACCGTGGAACCGAATCTTCGCCGACGCGCTCGCCAAGTGGCCGTTCATTTTCCTCGCCGTGGTATTCCTGTCGTCGTTCTGGGCAAACGTCGGCGGCTACTCGATCATCATCTTCGAGCGCATGCTCGGCTACCTGTTCCTGTTCATCATGATCGCGCGGATCTGCACGACTCGCGAGCGAGTGAACGGCGTGGCGCTGACCCTGATCGTTTCGCACCTGTTTTTGCTGGTCATGAATCCCGAGGTGGTGCTCGCGCCGACCACGCGACACTACATCGTCGGCGCGACCTTCCTGGGTGACGGCAACGACTACTCGATGTCCCTGTGCATCCTGCTCGGATTTCAGCTGAATATCGCGTTCAATCAGCAGGCCAAGCTGAAAAAGATACTGAGCTGGGTGCTGCTGGGCCTGCTGATGCTGACCATCATCGGCACACAATCCCGAGGGGCAACGCTCGGCATGATCGCGGTGTTCGGCTACATGTGGTGGCGCAGTCCGCGCAAGGCAGTGGGCATCGTTGCGATCGTGATCGCCGTTCTAGGCATTCTGGTGTATGCACCGGCGGTGTACTTCGAGCGCATGGGCACGCTTTCCGCCCCCCAAGAGGATGGCTCGGCGGAGGGTCGTATCCATGCCTGGCGCGCCGGCACGAAGATGGCGCTGAACCACGTGTTCGGCGTGGGCGCGGGCAATTTCCCCAACAACTTTCCGAAGTACCGCGCCCCGGATGCGCCGAATCGCTGGATGACGGCGCATTCCATGTATTTCCTGATCTTGGGCGAGCTGGGTTTCCTGGGATTGCTGCTGTTGTTCAGGCTGGTGTTCGGCAATTTCCGCAGTAACGCGCGCCTGAGGAAACGGCTCACCCAGGAACAAGAACGACTCAAGGAGCCGGCCCGGTTCGCGGCCGACATCCGCACGCTCAATGCGTTCAACGCCAGCATCGTGGGCCTGGCGGTGGCAGGGGCGTTTCTGTCGGTGACCTACTACCCGCACATCTTCGTGATGGCGGGGCTGTGCATCGCGTTACGGCGCGTGATTGCAGAGGAGGCGGGGTTGGCCAATCTGTCCGCCACCGCCAGGCGACCGAGCATACGGCGCATCCGTGCAGGCGCCGAACCCGAGGTCCCCGCCACGTGATTGCCAAGCGACTTCTGAAGAGCGCGCTGGTCGCCAGCGCGTACCATACGGGATTGCTGGGCTTGTATCTCAGGCGCAAGCTACGGGGGCGTGCCGTCGCGCTCACGTACCATCGCGTGTTGCCAGAGCAGGAACTCGCCCGCTCGTTTTCTACCGATGCCATCGTGGTCTCTCCCGAGACCTTCCGGCATCACATGCAGGTCTTGCGCAAGTCGTTCAATCCGCTCACCGCGGAGCAGTTCTCGGCTGCGCTCGCCAGTGGCCAGTGGCCGGCCCGGGCGTGCATCGTGACCTTCGACGATGGCTGGCTGGACAATCTGCAGCATGCCTTGCCCATCCTGCAGGAATGCGGCGTCCCTGCAGTGCTGTTCGTTGCGACCGACTACATCGGCACCGAACGCTGCTTCTGGCAGGAAACATTGGCGCGTTACCTGGCGGCCGCGGCGACGGTCCCGGATCGTAGTGCGCCGCTGTTTACCGAGCTGGGCATTGCGCACGTTCTCAAGCTGCCGCCCGATCAAGCGCGAGCGGCCACTCGGGCCATGATCGACTCCTTGAAGTCACAACCGCAGGCTCAGCTCGACGCTCTGCTGGCTCGCGTGCACGGTCTGTTACAGCAGTGGCAGGTCGAGCTGCCGCAAAATCACCCGGATCGGTTTCTCACCTGGGCGCAGGTGAAGCAGCTCAACGACAGCGGCGTCGTTACGATCGCCTCGCATTGCTGCTCGCATACACCGCTGACCAAGCTGGGCGCTGAAGCGGTGCGCGAAGAATTGCAGCGGTCGCGACGAGTCATCCAGGAGCGCGTCGGTATCGACACGCGCGATATCGCGTATCCCAACGGGGATCACGATTCGAACATCGCGGCCGCCGTGCGCGACAGCGGTTATCGCGCGGCCTTCACTACCATTCGGGGACACGTGGCACCCGCGGCCAACGCGTTCACGCTGAAAAGAATCAACATTCACGAGCGTGGCACGGCCACGCCGGGCGCATTTCTCGCGCGCCTCGCCGGAATTTTCTAGTGGCTCGAATACTCGTTACCGATAGCGACAATCGCTCCGCGCTCGCAGCGACTCGCTCGCTGGGCGAGCTCGGGCACACTGTATTTACGGCCTCGGAGTCACATCCTTCGCTGGCGTCGGTGTCGAAACATTCGGCCGGGTTCGACGCCTACAGCAGCCCCTATCGCGCACCGGATCAGTTCGCGAAGGATGTCGCTGCGATCGCTGCGCGCCGGCAGATCGATGTGCTGCTGCCGATGACCGAGATCACGACGATTTTGCTGACGCGCGCACGCGATCTGTTGCCCCCGACGGTGCGTATTCCGTTTCCAGATGCCGATATCGTCGCCACGGCCGCCGATAAGTCCAAGGTGCTGCAGCTAGCGGCTGAAATTGGAGTGCCAATTCCCAAGACGTTGGTGGTCGAATCGCCAGACGAGATCGAAGCGGTGTTACAGCGGGTCGAATACCCGGCCGTATTCAAACCGGCCCGATCGCGTGCCTGGAACGGAGAGCGCTGGATCTCGGGCGGCACGGCTTACTCACGAACTGCCGATGATCTGCGCGCGCGGCTCAACAATCTGGATCCGGCCATCTTTCCTGTGTTGATCCAAGAGCGAATCCAAGGCCCCGGCGTCGGCGTCTTCGTGTGTTGTGGCCAGGATTCACAGGTGCTCGCGACCTTCGCGCACCGGCGTCTGCGTGAAAAACCACCGTCAGGAGGAGTGAGCGTGCTGTGTGAGAGTGCGCCGGTCGATCCGGTCGCCAAGGAGCATGCCATCCATCTGCTTCGGAGCATTGGTTGGCGGGGCGTCGCCATGGTCGAGTTCAAACAGGACTCGCGCGACGGCAGCCTGAAGCTGATGGAGATCAACGGACGCTTCTGGGGCTCGTTGCAGCTCGCGATCGATGCCGGCGTCAACTTTCCCCGCCTGGCTGCCGAGATCGCTCTGGGACAGGCCACGCCCATCGACAACTATCGTGTCGGCGTGCGCTGCCGCTGGTTCTGGGGTGATACCGATGCGATGCTGGCGCTGCTGTTTCGCAGCCGCTCACAACTGAACCTGCCCGAGGCGCATCCCGGCCGATGGCGAACGCTGTTGAGCTTTCTCAAGCTGTGGCAGCCGCGCACCAGATATGAGCTAGAGCGCTCGGGCGATCCGCGCCCGGCACTGTTGGCCGCGAAACGATGGTTGCTCAATCGGGACTGATTGCAAGAGACCAGGTCCGCGCTGCGCATTTCGTCAAATAGGTGACATTCCAACCGCGGCAGCCGAAGGACTATGTCTTTGGTCGCACGGCGCAAGCGTGCCGACGGCGCTAGAGTAGTTGGCCGAGAGTTGCTGACTAGTCAACGTGGCGCCGAGGAGAAGGCATCTTGAAGCTGCTGGCGATTGCTGAGCATTTTCCAAGCCCCTACAAACCGTACCAAGTCTGCGGGCCCTGGCCGAATTGTCTGAAGAGCAGTTGCGCGAGCTGGGTGCGCAGGGCCGCACTTTCGTCGAGACGCGCTATGACATTCGCGCGCTCAATCGTCAGCTGCTCGACGCTGCCTTGGCGTGTGGCCGTGGCTGCGTGGTGGACAGCGATACGGTGACTATCGGCGTGTAGGTCGACAACTAGCGCAATACGTCGCGCAACACGTGTCCAATGCGGTTCGGCAGATTCGTTGGACTGTAGGAATGTGTCGGCAGTGTGACGATGGTGTTGGCAACCTCGCGTGCTCCCGGCATGTCTCGGTCCGATTCGGGTAACGAGGCCGCCACTTCAGGAACATCACACAGCGCGCTCGGATACGACGCTGTGGCGCCGATGCCTGCAGCTTCCAGCTTCTCCAGTACCGTTGCGCGTTGGGCTGCGTCCGTCATGAGAAATGGGTAGCGAGCGTAAGCAGGTTGCGAATCCTGCGGCACGTCGATCAATCGTACGCCGGGCACGTTGCGCAGCTCCGCCTGTAACGCGGCGGCCTTATCGCGCCGGCCTCGAGTGAGCTCAGGCAACCGTTTCAACAACGTTGCGGCAAAGCCGGCCAGGGTGCCGCTGTAACGCTCGACCGGATACGTCTCGTCATACACCGTGCGTCCAAGGCCGAGCCCCGGCAATTTGCGCACGACACCGTACAGGGTAGGGCGCAGCAGCGTCGCATACGCGGCGAGTTTGACGATCGTCGTCGCGGTCCGTGTCGCAGACGTGGCGAGCAGCGCCGAGTGTCGACGATCCAGCGCGGCAGACAGCTCCGGGTGGCTTGCGACCAACGCGCCGCCTTCGAGGCTGGTGATGTTCTTGCCCTTGTCGAAGCTGTACAGGCCGACATCGCCGAAGCCACCCACGGGTCGGCCCTCGTGCGTTGCGCCCAGCGCCTGAGCGCTGTCATCCAACATCCAAACGCCGTGCTCGCGGGCGATCGCTTCGATCTGTCGCAGATGATTGGGAATGCCGTAGAGGTTGGCCGTGACGACTGCCAGCACTCGTGAAAAGTCGACCTTGCGCAGCGCTTGCGGATCCAGGCTGAGCGACGAGGGATCCACATCGCACAGGCGAGGCTTGAGGCCCGCCTTGATGACCGACGCCGGCACGGAATAACACGTGTAAGCGGGGACGATGACTTCCATCCGCTGCGGATCTTTGGTCACGTCGCGCATTGCTTGCAGCGCCAGTACCATGGCTGCGCGGCCAGTCGATATGAGCCAGTAGCGACCATGCCCCGCGTGCGCCGCGAGTCCTTCACCCAGCTCGATCTGCGCGGAAGACCCCATCCCACGGGCCAGACTCACGGCGAAGGTGAGCGGCGAGATCGGCGTGCCCGCCGGTGCGACGAATGCCATGGCGGAGCGCTTACGGAATGGACCGAGCCAGCGGCGGCCCGATCAGTCGCGTCACCCACAGCGGCAGCTTTTGCCAGACCTGGATGGCGAGCTTGTACTTGGGATTGTCGACGTTGAGCTGCGGCATCTCGCCACCGCTCGGGCGATGGAAATACCAATACAGCTGGCTGGCGGTGGCGTTCCACTTCTTCTTGAAATCCTCGGCGCCCGAATCGGCAGTGGACCGGCCGAGGTGATAGCGAGTGCAGCCGCGCACGCAGGCATCGCGCATCATGTCCCAATAGAGCACGTAGTTCGCTTGCAGTGGACGCGACAGCTCGGTGCCGCCAGCCCACAGGCCTTCGACCACGCCGTTGAAGTAACCGTTGAAAGCGACCGCCACCGGCGTCGTGCCCTGTGAACAAACGAAGATGCGTGTGTGATCAGGCAGTGCTTTCAAGATCGCCCGGAAATACGAGCGCGCGTAGAACGGTGTCCCCAGGGCGCGCCACGACTGTTCCATCACGGAGTAGAAAACGTCCAACAGCTCCTCGCCGCCGCTGCGTACTTCCAGATTGTTCTTTTGCGCGCGCCGAATGTTGGTGCGATGTTTGGACGTGAACTTGTTCCACAGAGTGTCCGGATCGGGGGCGAGCTCGATGTGCATGCTGATCTTGCGCATCGAGGCGGGCATGTCGGTGTCGACGGCTGACGCGCAGCGCAATTCCAGGTAGTCCGTCTTCAGCTCGTTCGCCCGCTCGCGCGCCGCATTGACCAGTGCCTGGGTCGCGGCCGCATCGACAGCCACCGGGCCGCCATAGTTGACGAAAGGCATCGAGCACAGCACTCGACCGAACAGCGGACTTGCGACCAGGGTCAGCGGCAGCACGCCGCAGATTTGGCCGCCAGCGCGCGCGATGAGATTGAAGCTGGGATTGCGCAGTGCTTGCTGGTTGATGCCGCTCCACGCATACAGGTGATAGAACGAGCCCTGCGGCTGTTGCTGCAGAAACGCATTCCACTCGGCGGCGTGCGCGGCGCTGGCGGTCTCGATGGAGAGCGGCGCGCTGGCAGCGGCGAGGGCGGCTTGGGGAACCACGGCGACTGTCATCAGCGCTTTCTCGAGTCCTGCAGTGTCTGTAAAAATTCTAAAAACGCGGCGGCGGCCATGGTACGGCCCGGCTCGTTGAGGTGGCCACCGTCATAAGTCCAGTCCCGCGCCAATGACGGCACCAAAATGCCGCCGTCGCTGAGCTCGCACGGGCGACCGTCGGGGCGGCGTGATTGTACCGCTGCCAGATCGAACAGTTGGTGCCCGCCATAACGGGAGCGCAATTGCCGATTGAACCAATCACGGGCGCGATTGCCGATGATGGCGGGATGCCGGTGCCCGAGCGTGCGCCGCAGCCACGCATAGGGGCCGTGCGGCAACGATCGCAGCGGGACTGTGCAATGTACCAACTGCACCCCGGGCTGATCTGTCGACAACTGCTCAATCGCCGTCTCGTAATGTTTCCACAAGCTTTCGGCGGCGGCCTGCGTGGCGATATCGACATAGCAAAATTTGAGCATGGCCACGTCGATTTCCGGCCGATGTTTCGCATTCAGCAGCTGGCCGAAGGCGGCAATCTTGGTAAGTGGTTCTCGGTTTGTGCCAACGGCTTCGTGGAAGATGAGGAGAGCGTGAGTGGGCAGGGGGGCGTGCGCCCGAGTTAAGTCCAATACGTGCACGTCCAGGTGCCGCTGCCTGGTGAGCTCTTGGAGTCCTGTAAGGATGTTTGCGCCTACGGATTGATGCGCAAAAAATGTTCTCATCGGTGTGCGCTGCGCTGTTGGGGGTTTGATTGGCTGTGCTACCGGCAACGAGCAGCGTCGGAAATCTGGCGCTCCCCTTGCGCTGTCGCCGTGTGGCTACGTGGGCAAGCCACTCGGAGTTTATTCAGGGAGCTGCTGGATGACGATGCAGAGTGTCCTACATACAGTGCCGCTGGAACCTGGTTCGTGCCGGTTCGATGCGGATTGGCGACAGGTTTGCGGTTTGCCGAGGTGCAGATATCTTGCCGGCGCCTCGTCAACAGCGGCATTGAATTGACGGTTGCGCAGGGTAGCCGTGTCGAGGCCGACAGCGCGATCGAGTAATTTCGCTTTCGTAGGATTGTAGGTCGATTCAGTAATAAGTACATATTCCTGGTTGTAGGAGCATGCGGGTCCGGCCCTCCCGTCGCTGGCGGCGGGATTGCACGACAACCTGGCTTCGTCCGGGCAGTGATTGAGGAGTAGCAGCTAATGGCTCAGTTGAATGAAGTCCCGCACCGCGCGTTCGCGGGCGCACGACGATGGGGGCGGGCATTTGCGCTCGCGTGCATGTTTGCTGGCGGTATGAGTATCGCGACCTCGGCTTCGGCGGCTCGCACCATCCGCTCGCTACCGTTCACCGAGACCTTCGACGCGAACAACTATAGCGACATCGTCTGGACCACCCAGGGTGCGACTCAGACCTGGATGCCCAACGCCGGCTATAACGGGCGCGGCGCGGCCAAGTTCACCGGACCGAACGCCGAAGGCTACTCGGCGGCGGGTCAGTTCATTTTCGGCATGCCGACCATTCCCGAGCAGATCAACATCCGCGTGCTGGTCTATCAGGGCCGCATGTGGCACGAGCTGGGGGCGGGCGGCAAGCTGATGATCCTCAACCGCACCGGCAATCGCGGCCGTCCGATGGTCATTGCCACCGACTACCAGGCAGGCAATTGGGAAAGCTGGGGCGCCTGCGACGGCACGGTGTGCCGCTTCGAGGGCGGCGACATGTGGCCGAACGGCCGCGAGCGGCTGCGCCTCGGCAACAACACCCAGGGCAACGGCAAGCGCTCCAATGAGTGGATCAGCGTCGAGCTGGAAGCCAATACCCGCACCGGCATGATCAAGCTCTACATCGATACGCAGGACGGTGCGCTCTCCGGCCTGTACGTGGAGCGTTACATGGATGACACCGGCCCGGGCGGCACCTGGAGCTATATCGATCTGATCGGCGGCTACATGAACTGGGGCAACGTCCGCGCCGATCCCGAGAACTACTTCATGCTCGATGACATCGTGGTCAACGATCGGTACATCGGTCCGCCGGCGGGTTTCCGCACCGGCACCTCGGCTCGTCCGAATCCCCCGACTTCGCTTTCGGTGCAGTAATAATGGTACGTATCACGAAAACATCGTTCGCCGCCGCGCTGTGTCTGGCTGGCGCGGCTTTCACGGCTCAGCCCGCGCTCAGCGCGGTCGCGCGCCTGCCGTTCTCGAGCAGCTTCGAAACCGGTTCTTTCAGCGAGTGGAACGGCGGCCTCGACTCTTCTATGTCGATCAGCTCCTCGGTGGCCTCGGACGGCCGGTATTCGACGCAGTCGGTGATGACGGCCGGCCGCTCGACCGACAACTACAAGGAATACGTGTTTGGTGACAACCGGCGCGTCGGCGGCGAAGGCGCCACTCAGGGCGTGTGGCTCACCTTCGACAGCCGTTTCGACACCGGCTTTCGCTACGCGACCGGGGCGACCGTGCACAAGATCGCCATCATCAACCTGGAAGATGTCAACGATGGGCGGCGTCGCTACCAGATCATCATCAATGTCACGCCGCAGACCAACGCGTATTTCATCGATCATCTGAAGTGGAACGCGGATGGCAGCTTCAATCGCACCATGCCGAGCGTCACGCAGAACGTGGGCACGCCGGCGACGGTGCGTTACGGTCAGTGGGACAAGCTTAAGCTGTACGTCAAGCCCAATACGCTGGGCCAGGCGAACGGCATCGTGCGCTTCTGGGTCAACGGCGTGCTCAAGGCCGACCACACCAACGTGCAGCTGCGCGAAAACGTGTCGGTCCTGCCGAACAAGCTGATCATGTCGAACTATGTCACGGAGTCGACGGCCAGCGGCACGCAGCGCTGGGATAACTGGCGGCTGTCCGAGACGGATCCCGATGCGGGCGCGGTGCGTCCGAATCCGCCGGTGCTCAACAGCGTTCAGTAACACGTTTGTAACAGCGACGGCGGGCAGGGTGCCCGCCGTCGAATTCATTGACACTCGATCCATCCGCAGTGACGACTGGGCGCGTGACGCTGGCCCGGTCGGCCATGTAGCCTGTGCGGATGCTCAGCAAACTCTCCACCCGCGCCGGCGAGCTGTTCGGCTTTCTCAACCGCACTGACGGGTCGCTGAGAAGCAAAATCCTTCGCTCCGGCTTCTGGCAGGCCCTGGCGACCATCGGCGTCAACGGTCTGACCTTCGCCAAGTCCGCGGTCCTCGCGCGCCTGCTGGTTCCCGAGGCGTTCGGCTTGATGTCGCTGTCCCTCATGGCCATCCGCGGCGCACAGCTGATCACCGAGACCGGCTTCGGCAACGCCATGGTGCAGCGGCAGGGCGATTGGGACTCCGCCAAGGACACCGCGTTCACGTTGCTCGCACTGCGCGGCCTGCTGCTTGCGTTGCTGATGGTGCCGGTCGGCTATGGCATGTCCGCGTTCTATGGCAAGTCCGAGCTGGTCCCGCTGATCGGCGTGCTTGGCGTGAGCTTTCTGTTCTCCGGCATGGCCAACATCAACCTGATGCGCACCATTCGTGAGCTGGACTTCAAGAAGGTCGCGGTGATCGAGAACGTGGTCGGCTTGGCGTCCTTCGTCATCGCCATTGCGATCGCCTGGTGGACGCGCTCGGTCTGGGCCCTGGTCGCAAGCTTCGTGGCCGCGGCGGCGATCAAAACCACGATGTCCTACTTCCTCATTCCCGGCCGGCCGGTGTTTCACATCGACCGTAAGGTCGCGCTGGAGCTGCTCCACTACGGCAAGTTCATCACGGCCGCGACCATCCTGATGTTCATTGCCTCCGAAGCGGGCGGCGCGGTGATCGGCAAGATGCTCGATGTGACCCAGCTCGGTCACTATTCGGTGGCGTTCCTGCTGGCGAATTTCCCACCGACGCACGTGGCGTTCGTGCTGTCGAACATCATGTTCCCGGCCTACAGCAAGATCCAGAACGACCTGCCGGTGTTGCGCAAGACATTTGCTCAGGTCACCGACGTCATCGCCTCGCTGGTGATGCCAGTCATGGCAGGCATGGCCGCCGCCGCCGACACCATGATCGGCGCGTTCTATGGTGCGGGCTGGGAAAATGCAGTCGGGCCGTTTCGTATCCTGTGCATCTACGGCGCACTGCACGCGATCGTGACCGTCAATGGTTACATGTTCAATGGCATCGGCCGGCCGGACATCGGTTTCCGCATCGCCGTGATTCGCGTGGTGTGCATCCTGGTGCTGATCGTGCCGGCGATCCAATTGGGGGGCACGGTGGGTGCCGCAGCGGCCATGAGCTTCGTGATGGTGCTGAACCTGCTGTACGGCCTGTACCAGGTCACCAAGGTGATGGGGGCGGGCAAGCTCGAAGTGTTGCGGCCGCTGCTGCCGGCCCTGGTGAAATCCATCGCCGCGGGCGCCGCGATCTGGCTCGGCGATCAGTTCCTGCCCGACAGCAAGATCAAGATTCTGTGGCTGATCCTGATCGGCGCTGCGGTCTACATTCCGATGAACGTCGGCATGATCAAGACGGTGCTCAAGCTGAAGAAGTGAGCGCGCTCAGCCGAACACTTTCAACAACAGGTTCTTCACGAAGTTGGAGGCGCGGAAGCGGGAATTGCGATTGCCCTGAATCGCCGAGGGGAACACGTTGTTCACGCCCACCAGTTCCGGCCACACGCCGTGCGCCTGCAAACCCCATTGATCGACCCGGCCGAGCAGCGAGTCGGCCGGATAGCGGATGGGCAAGGTGTTGGCCGCGAGCACCTGAGCGGCGCGCTGGCTGATCAGATAGGCGGTCGCGGCGACGGGCAGGGAGTCGCCGAACTTGAAGCGCACCAGCCCGTCGACGGCGGGCTCGAAATGGCGGCAATCGAAGCGCAGCTGGATCACGCTCCAGTCCGCCGGAGCGGCCTTCAGCGCGGCTTCGATGCGGTCGCGGGCGTCGGCCGCGAACTGCGCATCATCCTCGCTCACCAGCGCGTACGGCGTGCCGTCGCGAACCATGCGTTGATAGATCGACAGGTGGCTCAGGCCGCAGCCGATTTCGGCCATCGATAGCGAGCGATCGAAGCTCTGGCGCGACACTGCATCGTTGTAACGCCCGTCCTGGATCACTGCATCGAGGCTGAGCTGTTTGCCATCGAAGGCCGGCACCAGGGTGGGCTCGATGCCCAAGCTGCGCAAATGACTGGTGATGTACAGCCGACGCTCCGGGCTGCGCTCGAGGTTGATGACGTACGCCGGATACGTTTGCGGCGCCACGGCCAGCGGCTGATTGCGCAAACGGCGCAGGCGCCGGTACTCGCGATAGTTCTTCGCGGCGCGGACCAGGATCGAGGATTGTAGGTCGGCCATGATGCGTCGTTATTCTTTTTCCAGACGGCGCCGATCGGTGTCGATGAGCTCGACGTTCAAGCCCGCGCCCAGGAAGGCGAAGGCGATGTCGGCTTCATCGAACGCTTCGCCAGGTTGCGGGGCGGCAAGCACGCGGGCGCCTTTGGCTTGCAGGTCCTGCACGCCGGCGGCGACCTGTTGGGTCTTGAACGCCAGATGATGCAATCCGCCGCCGCGCTCCTTGATGAATTCCACCAGCGGGGACGACAACGACGACGGCTCGATCAGTTTGATATCGATCGAGCCGGCCTTGCGCATGAACTGCACGTTCACCTGCTGGCGCGTGTTGGTGACGACTTCGGTTCGAGCCGTGTAGCCGAGCATCTTTTCGAGCACGGCGCGCGCCGGCGCGATTTTCCGCACGGCCAGGCAGACATGATCGAGCTGATAGTCGGGAGCGTCGCTCATGCTCACTTCGCTCCGTGCAAGGTTTCCAGCCAGCCGCGGCTGACGGCGACCATTTCCTTTTGCCACGGCGTGAACGACAGCACGTGATTGGCTTCGGCCACGACGTGATGTTGCAGCTGCGGCAGATAAGGCTGCAACTGTTCGGCAAACGGGGTGGCGAATTTTTCTTCGTATTCGGACTGCAGCCGGTCCTTTTCACTGAACAACATCAGTGCCCGACCGCCGCGTTTCAGGAATGCGAAGAACGCCGGCGGGAATAGGGGGTTGGC
>NZ_LSRW01000120.1:0-9769 GCF_003104955.1 Steroidobacter cummioxidans
AGGCCGGCAGCGGCAAATGCCTGCAATGCCGAGCGCTGTTCCGGTGCCGACACCACTGTGTCGCCGACCAGTTTTGGCGGCTCCCGATCCACTTTCTTGTTATGTGGCGCGAACTCGGCGTGCGCAATCTGCGAATAAGTATCGAGCGCGGCGTCGAATGTTTGCCGGGAATGATCGGCGAACACGGGGCGCTCGGTCAGGCGCGTCACGTCCAGCCAATCAAACAACAAAAAGTCGACGTCACGACGGGACAGCAATAGTGAGCTCATGGGGTCGACCTTAATATTGACTGCCGAGTCAGTCAATGTTAATTCTAAGATACGGCGAAGCGAACGCCTCGCCCGATGCCCGAACAGCGGCACGAAAAAAGCGGCACAGGCCAATAGGGGGATAGGATGAATCGTCTGGATCTGGACAAGAGAGCGGCGGCACTTGTCGCGCTGGTGGCGGCAGCGACTCCGGTCGGCGCGCAGAACTCATCAACTGCAGCCAACGCTCGAGAGTCGATGGCGGTCGAAGAGATCGTCGTCACAGCGACCCGCCGTAGCGAACGACTGCAGGATGTGCCGCTCAGTATTTCGGTGTTGTCACAAACCGAGCTGACGCAGAAAGGTATCGTCGGCTTCGAGGGCATCGCGCGCGAGACACCGGGCGCCGTGCTGAACGTGGCGAGTGATAACAACGTTCGCCTCACTGCTCGCGGCATTTCAACCAACGGTTGGGGCGCGGGTTTGCAGACCACCACCACCATCTATCTGGATGAGTTGCCTCTGAGCACCATCGGCAACACGGTGACGCTCAATCCCAACCTCTATGACATCGAACGCGTCGAATTCCTGCGCGGTCCGCAGGGCACGCTGTTCGGATCGGGTTCGCTGTCGGGCGCGTTGCGTATCCTGACCAAGAGTCCCGATCTGACGAACTACGATGCCTCCGCGCTGGTCGATTTGGGCCATACGCCGGACGGCGGTGGCATGCGTCAGCGCTATAACGCGATGGTCAACATTCCCCTGGTCACGGATAAGCTCGCACTGCGAGTCGTCGGCTTTCACCGTGACGAGGAGGGCTTCCTCGACAACGTTGGCACCGGCGTCAAGAACTCCAATACGCTCAAGGACTCCGGCGGCCGCGCCATCCTGCTGTGGGAGCCGACCGAGCGCATGAGTGTGCGATTGATGGGCTCCTACGAGGACAGCCAGCCCGAAGACGCCTCTTTGAGCAATCCGACCTTGGGAGAGCGCAAACGTTACTCCGTGCGTCCCGACCTCTACACCTCGAAGACGCAGATCTATAACGCGACCGTGGACTACCGGTTCGACGGCGCGGATCTGACCAGCTCGTCGACTTACTCGATCGCCGAAGGCAACTTTTCCGTCGACCTCGCCGGCACCTTCGCGCGCGCCATCCCTTTCTATCTGGATGACGTGTACAAAACGGACACCTTCGTGCAGGAACTGCGACTGGTGTCCAATCCTGGCGAGCGGTTCGATTGGGTGGCGGGCGCCTTCTATCTGGATCGCGACCTCGATCTGGTCGGCAAGCAACAATCGAGTCCGGAATTCCTGGCCGCGCGCGGCATCACGGGGTTGCCGGCCGATGCAACCTTCAACGCCTTCGGCAGCGACACGCGGACTTACGAGCTCGCAGGTTTCGGTGAGCTCGCTTATCACCTCACGGACAAGCTCACGCTGACCGGCGGCCTGCGCTACGGGAAATATGGCGGAACGTTGGACACCGATGCAGGTTTCAACACGGCGTACTTCACCAACGCGCTGTTCGGTATCCCGGGGGCGCTGCCGTTAGTACCGGTTGCCGCGACCTCTTCGCGCTTCAAGTCAGCCGAAAGGACGTCGTGGAAGGCGAGCCTCAGCTATGAGCCGTCGCGCGACCTGATGACCTACGTCACAGTGTCGACGGGATACCGCACGCCGGTTTACAACGGGCGAGCGGGCAGCGTCAGCACCATCGACTCGAGTGACCTGGTCATTCCCGCCGGGGCCGGCTCGGACGATCTCACCAACTATGAGATTGGTCTGAAGGCGCTGTGGCTGGACGGCAAGCTGACCACCAACCTGGCCGCGTATTACATCGATTGGCGCAATATCCAGGTGCAAGCCAACCGGCAGTCGGATTCGGTGCAGTTCGCGACCAACGTCGGGCGCGCCGCAAGCCAGGGCCTGGAAGCGGAAATTACCTTCAAGCCCGTGCGTGGGCTGATGTTTGGATTGAACCTCGCACTCAATCAGGCCGAAGTCAAAGCGCTCACTGCTCAGGAAGCCGCGATCTCCGGCGCGGAGCAGGATTCGCGTCTGGCGTCGCCGCGGGTGCAGGGATCGTTCTTCGGCACATACAACTACCAGCTTGGCGGCGCGGTCACCGGCTTCAGCAGCTTCCAGATCGCGCATGTCAGCTCGTTCCCCAACGGCTTCCCGAACACGCCGGGCCGACCTGGGGTGCGCAATCCGCTGTACGGCATGACCGATGATTACACGTACATCAATCTGCAGACCGGCTTCGGCATCGACAAGATGACGGCCACGCTGTACGTGGAGAATCTCGGCAACAGCGATGCGGTCGTGTACATCCATCCGGAGGCCTTCGTCGACAGCCGCTACACCATCCTGCGGCCGAGAACGTATGGCGTGCGTGTCGGTTATCAATTCTGAGCCGGCACCCATGCGGATGACACTGCGAATGTTCGCTGGGTCCTTGTGGCTCACACTCGCGACGGTTGCCGTCGCGAGTGAACCACGTCCACAAGTCCAGATCCGCACGGGCATCGTGCAGGGAGTGACCGAAGCGGCGACCAAGGTCGACGCCTACAAGGGCATTCCTTACGCCAAGCCGCCCATCGGCAATCTGCGCTGGCGGGCGCCAGTACCGGCGCCCGCATGGAAGGGCGTGCGCGATGCTCGCTCATTCGGCCACTCCTGCCTGCAGCCGCCGTACCCGCCGACGAGCGTGTACTTTGGTGACATCGCCTCGCCCAGCGAAGATTGTTTGACCCTCAATGTTTGGGCGCCGAGCGGTGCACGGAAGCTGCCGGTCATGGTGTGGATTCATGGTGGCGGGCTGCTGCGAGGGGGCAGCTCGGAGCCCATGTACGACGGCGGCAAGATGGCTCAGCAGGGAATCATCGTCGTGTCGATCAACTATCGACTCGGCTTGCTGGGCTTTTTCGCGCACCCGGCACTGAGTGCCGAGTCGGCACAACGCGTGTCCGGCAACTATGGCCTGCTCGATCAGATCGAGGCGCTGCGTTGGGTTCGTGACAACATCGCCGAGTTCGGAGGCGATCCCTCGCAAGTGACGATTGCGGGCGAGTCGGCGGGCGGGCTGAGTGTAGTCTCCTTGCTCGCCAGTCCGCTCGCGCATGGCTTGTTCGGCAGAGCGATCGTGCAGAGCGCGTACATGCAGACCAACCGTGCGCTGCGCGATGACGTACTGGGTCTTCGTTCCGCCGAGGCCGAAGGCGAAGCATTGGCCAAGGCCGCCGGCGTTTCGACCGCAGCTGCGCTGCGTGCCGCTGATCCCGTGAAATTGTTCATGGCGGGGCTCGCCAGCAAATGGGGACCGGAGCCGGTGATCGATGGCGTGGTGTTGCCACGGGAGCTGTTCGAAACATTTGCTCACGGCGAGCAGGCGAAGGTGCCGATCATTGCCGGCTTCAATGAAGGCGAAATCCGCTCTCTGCTGTACTTCATGCCGAGCGACATTCCCGCCAACCGGGCGGCCTACGAAGCGGATGTCCGGCGCCGCTTCGGTGCCGAAGCCGACGATTTCCTGGCCGTGTACCCCGGCGTCGATCCCAGGGAAGACGTGATGGCTTCGATTCGCGACGGTGCGTGCGACTGGACCGCCCAGGCGTTGGTGCGGCGACAGGCGGAGGCGGGGCTGCCGTCCTATCTCTATTATTTCCGGCATAGCACGCCGTCGCAGCGAGCTCTCGACCTGGCGGCGTTTCATGCCAGCGAGCTGCCCTATATCTTCGGTCAGGTCGGCGAATCCGCGGCGCTTGGACCGAACTGGCCGCGGCCGCCGTTCTCCAATGCGGAATCGCAGCTCGCCGACGCCATGATGGGCTATTGGGTGTCGTTCGTTCGGGACGGCATCCCCACCGCATCGAACATGCCGCCTTGGCCTCGGTATACCACGGAGCAGCGCGGCTATCTCGATATCGACGAACAACCGTCCGCCGCCCGCGATCTGCATCCCGGCGCCTTTGCGTTCGCCGACCGGCTGATCCAGACACGGCGCCAGCAGGGGCGGGGCTGGCGGCTGGATATCGGCTTCTCAGCCTTCAGCGTTGACGATCCCGCTGCAGCTCGGCAGCCTGACAACCCATGAGCACCATCAGCAAAACGAAGCCGCGCACCGCGCCATCAGCAGGACGCCGTACTCGTGTTCCAAATCACAAGGCGCGCGTCCGTGAAGCATCCATTTCCCGCATTCTCGATGCCGCCGAACAACTGTTCGCCGAGTTCGGCTATCACGGCGTCACCTTGAAGGATGTGGCCGCGCGCGTCGGTATCAGCTCGACGCTGATTCACTATCACTTCAAAGGCAAGGAAAGCATCTTCGAAGCGGTCTGGGCGCGGCGGGCGCCCATCTCGGCGCGCAATCGACTGGACGCGATGCGGCGCTATGCCGAAGAGGCCGGCGACAAGGTCACGGTCGAGGGGGCCTTGCATGCCTGGATCGATACCGACCTGAACGTGCAATTGGAAGATCCGGAACAGTGGGCCGCATTCGGCAAAATCGCTGCGCAGGCCAACAGTGCCGCCGGCTGGGGTGCCGAGAAGATGACCAAGTACTTCAATCCGGTGGTCCTGGCGCTGATCGATCTGCTCAAAAAGGCGATGCCGGATTGCGACGAAGAAACCATCTTCTGGGGTTATCACTTCGTCTCGGGTGCGATGACTCACAACATGGCGCGCACCGGTCGACTGGACGAGCTGTCGCACGGGCTGTGCTCGTCCGCGGATTTCGAATCGATCCGACGGCACATGGCGAAGTTCATGGCCGCCGGCTTTCACGCCATCTGCCAGGCCACGAAGGCGAGCAGGAAAAAGAAGTAGGGACTGGATGACGACTGCTTCGACTGCCGGCGCAATGCAGCCCTATGCGCTCACGCTGGACCGCTTCATCGATCACGCAGCCAAGTGGCACGGCGCCGTCGAAGTCGTGACGGGCGGCAGCGGCGGTGCTACCGTCCGCATCGGGTATTCAGCCCTGCGTGAGCGAAGCCAGCGCCTGTCTGGCGCGCTCCGATCGCTGGGTCTCGCGCCGGGCGATCATCTCGGTTTGCTTGCTTGGAACAGTCAATCGCACATGGAGTGCTGGTACGGCGCCGTCGGCATTGGCGTCGTGTGTCACACCCTCAACCCGCGAATGTCACCAACGCATCTGGCCGGGATCATCCATCAGGCGGCCAATCGTGTGCTGGCGGTCAGCGCGGATCTGACGCCGCTGGCAGAGAAACTGATCGCGCTGTGTCCAACCATCAAGCATCTCGTGGTACTCGAGGAGCCTGGCGCGCCGACGGTGCTGCCAGACTGCGATCGCGTGCGTGTATGGCGGTACGAAGAGCTGTTGGAGCAACGCGGTCAGGCGCTTGCATGGGGTGGATTCGACGAGAACACGCCGGCGGGCCTGTGTTTCACCTCGGGCACCACCGGCCGGCCGAAGGGTGTCACGTACACGCATCGATCGAACTATCTTCATACGATTCATCAGTTGCAGGCGGACGCGAGCGGCTTGACGGCGCGCGACTCCGTCCTGGTCGCCGTGCCGATGTTTCATGCCAATGGCTGGGGGTTGCCTTTCTCCGGGCCGGCGGCCGGCGCGAAGCTGGTGTTGCCGGGCCGTCATCAGGACGGCGCCAGTCTCGCGAATCTCATCAATACAGAGGGCGTGACGGTGGCGGCCGGCGTCGCGACGGTGTGGCTCGGGCTGGCGGACCATCTGGACAAAATCGGTGGGGAAGTACCGTCACTGCAGCGGATCATGCTCGGCGGAGCCTCGGTGCCACAGTCATTGATGGATCGGTTGGAGCAGCGTCTCGCCGTCCGTGTTCAAACCAGTTGGGGCATGACCGAATTGTCACCGCTCGGCACGGTCACGCCCGCGACGGCACCGGTGGGCAAGGCCACTCAGTCCGGACGGCCGCCGCTCGGCGTCGATTTGTTACTTACCGATGCCGACGGAGCGGCGTTACCGGAACAGCGTGGCCGCGAAGGACGATTGCGCGTGCGCGGCGCCAGCGTGGTCGAACGTTACTTCGGCGAGGTTGAATCTGCCGTCGACGCCGAGGGCTGGTTCGATACCGGCGATCTCGCCATCATCGACCGCGATGGCAATGTGAGTATTACCGGCCGGGCCAAGGACCTGATCAAATCGGGCGGCGAGTGGATCAATCCCGCCGAAATCGAGGCCATCATCGGTGCATTGCCGGAGATCGCGCTGGTCGCGGTCGTGGGCCGCGCGGATCCCAAATGGGGCGAACGCCCGATACTGGTGGTCGAGCCGCACAAAGGCGCGCACATCACCGACGAGGCCTTGCTGGACGCACTTCGATCGCGTGTCGCCAGCTGGTGGCTGCCCGATGCCATCGTGCGCGTCGCCGGCATGCCGCTGGCGACCACGGGCAAGATCGATAAGCAACGACTAAGGGCCGAATATCGCTGAATCCCGCCACCGGAGCGCCGGGATCACGCGGAATCTTGGGGGGAATGGCGGCTCGCGGGGCGAAGTGTGGCCGTGAATGCGATCTGTGCGGCACAATGGGCCGCATGTCGGACATACAGGCCCCGTGTATGAAGCTCCAGGCTCGATGTTTCCTGTTCGTTTTTACCCTGTTCGTCGCACCCTTGTGCGTGGCTGCCGGGATGCAGCCGGAGCGCGCCGACCACGGCATGGTCGCGAGCGTCCACGAGCTGGCTTCGCAGGCCGGCGTGGAAATGATGAAAGAGGGCGGTAACGCCATCGATGCAGCGGTCGCGACTGGATTTGCGCTCGCGGTCGTGCATCCGGCCGCAGGCAACCTGGGCGGCGGCGGATTCATGCTCGTGCGTATGAGCTCGGGCGAAACCCACTTCCTCGATTTCCGAGAGAAAGCCCCGGGTAAAGCCACCTCGACGATGTATCAGGACGCACAAGGCAATGTGGTGCCGATGCTCAGCCGCGTCGGCTACAAGGCCGTGGGCGTTCCCGGCTCCGTCAAAGGCATGGTCCATGCGCAAAAGAAATACGGCAAATTGACGCTGCAGCAAGTCGTCGCGCCCGCGATCAAGCTGGCGCGAGAAGGCTTCGAGCTCGACTGGGCCGAGGCACGCTCGCTCACCAACGACAAGAACATGGCGAACTTCCCGGATTCCAAGCGCATCTTCCAGAACGACGGCAAAGGCTGGCGTCAGGGCGATGTGCTGAAACAGCCGGAGCTGGCGCGCACGCTCGAGCGCATCGTGGCCAATCCCGATGAGTTCTACACCGGCAAGATGGCGCGCGAGATCGCGGAGTTCATGCAGCAAGGCGGCGGCCTGATTACTGTGCAGGATCTGAAGAACTACGAAGTCGTCGATCGCACGCCGGTGCGAGGGACGTATCGTGGCCTCGATATCATCAGTGCACCGCCACCGTCGTCCGGCGGCATCGCGCTGATCGAGACACTCAATATTCTCGAAGGGTTTGACATCGCGAAGGCGGGCTTCGGCTCGGCCGAGGCGATTCACCTGATCGTGGAGAGCTATCGCCGCGCGTTCTACGATCGGGCGCAGTTCCTGGGCGATCCGGAGTTCAGCAGCCTGCCGGTCATCGAGCTGAGCGACAAGAAATACGCCGACGAGTGGCGCGCTTCGATCAACCCGCAACGGGCCACTGCTTCGGCACGCCTGGAGCGACCGAAAGTTTCGCAAGCGCTGGCCGACTACGCGAAACGAAAACCAGTGAAGGCCCCGGCACCGGAGTCCACTCAGACGACGCACTATTCGGTGGTCGACAAAGACGGCAACGCGGTCGCCGTGACCACCACTCTCAACGGCAGCTACGGCTCGAAAGTGACGATCGGCTCGCTGGGCTTCCTGCTCAATAACGAGATGGACGACTTTTCATCCAAGGCCGGCGTGCCGAACATGTTTGGCTTGATCCAGAGCGATGCCAATCTGGTCGGGCCGAACAAGCGCCCGTTGTCGGCCATGACGCCGACCATCGTGTTGAAGGACGGCAAGCTGTGGCTGGTGCTCGGCTCGCCGGGCGGCCCGACCATCATTACGACGGTGGCGAACATCCTGGTCGGCGTCGCCGATTTCGGGCTCGACATTCAACAGGCGGTCAACGCGCCGCGTTTCCATCATCAATGGATTCCCGATCGGATCGCGATGGAGCGCAATCGCTTCTCGCCCGACACCATCAAGCTGCTCGAAGGTCGTGGCCACACGATCAGCTTCGGTCTCGGCGGCGATGGCGAATGCATCCAGATCGATCTCGCCACGGGCCAACGACTCGGCGCGAGCGATGGACGCAACGAGCGCGGTAAGGCAGTCGGATATTAGCTAGCAGCGGACGAGCGCTCTTGCGCTCATGGCCGGTGCCGGTGCGTGATTTCGATCCATCGGGCGAATTCGACCAGCAGCGCATCCAGGGATTGGCCGATGGCGATGTCGATCAGGCCGCCATCCGCATCGAATGCATTCTGCGCTTCGCGTACGAACAATGCCGGGCTCGGCAGCGGCACGGATTCGGTCGCGAACAGCGCCTGGCGCAGAGCGTTCTGCGCAAGCCGCGTTCCCCAGCGGCCGCCCGACGCGCCGATGACGGCCACCGGCTTGCCGACGAGAACCTCTTCGGGTGCGGGTCTCGAGAGCCAATCGATCGCATTCTTCAACACCCCGGGAATCGACTGGTTGTATTCGGGAGTTGCGATCAGCAGTCCATCGGCTGCCGCCACCGCTCGACGCAGGTCGCGTACCGCTGCGGGGGTGTCGTGTTCGAGATCTTCATTGAAGAGCGGGATGGCGCTGAGTCTGTCGTCCGGGTGAATCGTCATCCCGGCCGGTGCCCGCTCGGCGGCCGCGCGCAGTAGCGACCGATTGTAGGAGTCGCGGCGCAGACTTCCGCAAATGCCAAGTACGTTCATAGTGTGAGCAATCCTGAGAAGGCGATGAGCATTGCGCCCATCACGCGGTCGAACCACACTTTGCAAGCACCACGCTCGAGGCAACTCCTCAGGCGCGCGCCGAGCAAAGACCACAGCAACAGGCAGAGCGTCGTGATCGAAACAAAGACAACCGCAAGTGTGAGCAGCGCTGTGCGTGCGTCCATGTGCGGCTGCAGGGCGGAGGTTGCTGTCACGACCATTACCCAGGCCTTCGGATTGACGAACTGAAAACCGAAGATCCAGAGCGGATGCTCGGGTAGCAGGGCTGGGCGAGCCTGGTCTCGCGCGAGCAGCAGCGATATCCCCATCCACGATAGATACAGACAGCCGGCGATAGTGAGGGCACGTGCAAGCGCCGGCCGCGCTTCGAGCACGGTACCTGCGCCGGTCGTCGCCAGCGTCAGCAAGACGATCGAGCCCAGCACGATCATGGCGATCACGGGCAGCGCTCTGACGATGCCTGCGCGGGCCGCGACGTGCATGACCACGAAATTGTTCGGTCCTNGCGTGATGGCCGCGACGGCGACCAGCCCGGCCACGCTGAGCAGTGCAAGCATTCCCATCTCTCCTTCACCAAGCAGATTATTGCCTGTCTCTTATACACATCTCCGAGCC
>NZ_LSRW01000121.1:0-48586 GCF_003104955.1 Steroidobacter cummioxidans
GGAGACCATCGACGACACACTTCGTGATCGCTGCCAGCAGCTCGATGTGCATCCCACCGGGCCGATGTGGCACGGCGATGCACTACTCTCGAAGGGCGCGACTGCGACGCTGGAGACCGAGGCTGCTCAGCGATACGCGGTGCTCGCAGCGGGGTTGTCCAAGGCCAGGCTGGAACCCGAACGTCGGCCGTTGCGCGTGCCGGTGCGAGAATTGAAGTGGCGCATCGAGGGCGCCGACGTGCATCTGCAGTTTCGTCTGCAGCGCGGCTCGTTCGCGACGGCCGTGCTGCACGAGCTGATCAGCAACGCATTTCAGGCCGAGACCCCCGAAGCCGATGTCTGATTGGTCACTTCACTCGCAGCAGCACGTAGACGGCGCCACTGCCGCCGTCCACCTGTCGAGCCGAGCCGAAGGCCTGGATGTTGTCGATCCTTTGCAGCCACTGATTCACGACGTTCTTCAGCACCGGGCCCCGCGGGCCGGAGCCGCGACCCTTGCCGTGAATGATGCGGACACAGCTCGAGCGGCGGTTCACCGCTTCGGTGAGGAATTCGCGCATGGCCGCCTTGGCTTCGGCGCCGGTCATGCCGTGCAGGTCGAGCTCGGCGTCGACGGTGTAGTGGCCCCGCCGCAGCTTGACCAGCACCGCCTCGGGCACGTGCGGGCGGCGAAAGCTGAGCTCGTCGCCGGTCGCGAGCATGGCCTCGTCGCTGGGCGGCAGCAGGCTCTCTCTCAGGACTTCCTGCTGATCCGCCCGGGTAAAGCGCGCTCGCGGCGGCGGTTTGGGCGGGGACGGGGCACGCTTGCTGGTGTCACGCAAACGGCGTACGTCGCGCATCGCGTCCCGAAAGGTCTGGTCATGATCCCGATCGTCGTTCACCCCAGCGTCACCTCAAGTAGCCATCCCTGGAGCGTTGGCCCCGTGTACTGTCGTTCGCCTCGAAAAGCATCCGGGCTCACCCAGCGTTCGACTAGATTCCAGTATAGTTCCGCGCCGCCCCCATTCATGAATGCATGAAGATTCTTCTCAGCAACGACGACGGCTACCGCGCCGAGGGCCTGCGTGCCCTCGATGAAGCGCTTACGCCGCTTGCCGACATTACCGTGGTCGCGCCCGACCGCAACCGTAGCGGTGCCAGTAACTCACTGACGCTGGACATGCCGTTGCGCGTGCAGCCATTCGACGAGCGCCGCTATCTGGTCGTCAATGGGACGCCCACCGATTGCGTGCACCTGGCGATCTCCGGCCTGTTCGAGGGTGAGAGCGACCACGACATGGTGGTCTCCGGCATCAACGATGGCGCCAACCTGGGGGATGACGTGCTCTATTCGGGCACGGTGGCGGCCGCCATCGAGGGGCGCTTTCTCGGCCTGCCGGCCATCGCCGTGTCGCTGGTCATTCAGCCGGACTCAGGCAATCACTTCGAGACCGCGGCGCGCGTCGCCGCCGAACTGGTGATGCGCGTGCAGCGCTCGCCGCTGCATCAGGCGACCATCCTCAATGTGAACGTGCCCGATGTTCCCTACGATCAGTTGCGAGGCTATCAGGCGACGCGCCTGGGATTCCGTCATCGCTCCGAGCCCATCGTTCGCATGGCGGATCCGCGGGGTCGGCCGGTGTATTGGGTCGGTCCTGCCGGTGGCAGTCAGGATTCGGGGCCGGGTACGGACTTCCATGCGGTGGCGAACAACTATGTGTCGGTGACGCCGCTGCAGATCGATCTCACGCGTCATTCGATGCTCGATGACATGCGCAACTGGCTACAGGGACGGGCTGAATGAAGCCACCGGCGCCACCGAGGAACAACAGTGGTAATCGTGCCGGCATCGGCATGACATCGGCGCGCACGCGCGAACGTTTGGTGCAGCGTCTGCGCGATCAGGGCATCGTGAATGCAGCGGTGCTCGATCAGATTCGCAATGTGCCGCGTCACTTGTTCGTCGATGAAGCGCTCGCGACGCGGGCCTACGAAGATACAGCGTTACCGATCGGACACGGCCAAACGATCTCACAACCTTTCGTCGTCGCGCGCATGACCGAAGCGATGATCGAAGCGGGCACGCCAGGCAAAGTGCTGGAGATCGGCACTGGCTGCGGTTATCAAACCGCAGTGATGTCGCCGCTGGTGCGGTTCATCTATAGCATCGAGCGCATCGGTGCCCTTCAGGAACGCGCGCGGCAACGCTTGCGGGAACTGAATATATCCAATGTCCATTTACGTCACGGCGACGGCTTTCAGGGCTGGAGCGGGCACGCGCCGTATGACGCCATTCTGATGGCGGCCGCGCCGCTCGCGATTCCGGACGTGTTGTTTCAACAGCTCGCGCAGGGCGGGCGACTGATCGCGCCGGTGGGTCCGGAAGGTCGTCAGCAGTTGGTGCGCATCACTCGTCGCGGCGAGGAGTTTCACAAGGAGACATTGGGCTTGGTCAGTTTCGTGCCGCTGCTGAAGGGTTTGAACTGATTTCTGCGCCGTCCCGGTGGCTCACGCTGGGCGTGCTCGTGCTGGCCCTGCTGGCGGGCTGTGCGTCCACTCCGGAGCGTGCCGCTACCTATACCGTCAAGCGCGGCGACACGCTGTACTCCATCGCGTTTCGTCACAAGCTCGATTACAAAGATCTGGCGCGATGGAACCGCATCGGTCGGGATTATGTGATTTACCCGGGGCAGACGCTGCGGCTGTCTCCGCCTGGTGCGAGCAGTGCGCGCACTGCATCGCCTGCCCCGAAAGCAGGGGCCACCTCTGCGCGCAAAGCGCCTCCACCGAAAGCACAGCGCTCCACACCGTCGACACCTCGACAGGCGCCGATTCCGAAGGGGCCGCCCGTGCCATGGCGATGGCCCGTGAACCAGGGAACAGCAACGCTCACATCGCGACCCAACGGTGGTCACGGGCTGATGATCGCAGGGCGACTCGGCGATGAGGTGCGCGCCGCAGGTCCAGGCCGCGTTGTTTATACGGGTTCCGGGCTACTGGGTTATGGCCAGCTGATCATCGTTAAGCACAACGAAACATATCTGAGCGCCTACGGGCACCTGCAATCGGTGGCGATCAAGGAAGGCGACGCGGTGACGGCGGGGCAGCGGATCGCGACCATGGGCAACGGTCCGCAGGGCTCGCCGCAGCTGTATTTCGAGATTCGGATCAATGGCACGCCGGGCAATCCGCTGACATTGCTGCCGCAACGGTGAGCGGCACAACGTGCTGTGCGCTGGCCCGATCATTGCAGATCATTGCAGCCGAATCATTGCATTCGGCCCCCCGCACTTTCGCGATGCGAACAAGGGTTGCGCAATACGCTAGCGTGTGTCTAAATCCGCCCCCAATGCGTCCTCCCAAAAACCACCCAGCCGGGTGACAGGGAGAAGACGCGGGGGCGGAGGGGGATTCGAGGAAACAGCGCGAAGAAGAACAAAAGCAAAATAATAAGAATATTCCGTCCAGGCGACGACTCCAGTGGAGCGCACCGGGCGAGTTGGGTCGAACGATCTTCAGTCCCTCGCGTCTTCTCCCGGTCATCCTGCTTCGGCAGGGTGACCGGGAGATGTTCTTCTAGCTGTTATTCAACAGTAGCGCCGCCACCACGGTGCGTCCTTCGCTTGCCAGGATGTTATAGGTGCGGCACGCCGCGCCTGTAGCCATCACTTCGCAGCCGATCCCTCGCGACATCACGGCCCCCAGTACTTCGGGCGAGGGGAATTCCTGTTTCTCGCCCGAGCCGATCACGATCACTTCGGGCTGCAGCGCAAGCACCGGCTGCAGATCGTCGAGCGACAGCTCGGCGACGCTGCGCGGCCGCCAGTCGCTGATGATCTGATCCGCTTTCACCAGGCAGCTGCCGCGGATCACGGTCTCGCCGATACGCACCTCGCCGGGGGCGTAGGAGCGGATCAGGTTGATGCCAGCAATTTTCTCGTCGGTGAGTTTCATTCGGCTACCATAGCGCAGGTCGAAAGCCGCTGCGCTGAAGATGTTGAAGACGCTGACTCTGATCGTTTCCGGATTGAATCCCTTACGCCCCGGGGACGAGCAAGGTGCCGCTCAGTGGCCGCAGCTGGCGCGTCTCGCCGGCCGGGGCTCGGCGAGCAAGCGACCGATCGATGCCCGCCAGGACGCATTGCATGCGGCCATCCTCGAGGCACTTCAACTCCGCGGCGTTGCCGATAAGTATCCCAGTGCGGCGGTCATTCGCACTGGCCTCGGTGGTGAACGTGCCGACGGTTTTTGGGTGCGTGCCCAGCCTATACACTTCGCCGCGGGTCTGGATCGACTGACCACGGTGCCTCTGCACGGGCACGCGCGCATGAGCGTTGCTGAACGCAAGTCGTTGACACCGACGTTCGTCGATCATCTACAGTCCACGGGTTTCGAGTTGCACGATGGGGCGCAGGGCGAATGGCTCCTGCGCAGCGAAGCGCCGCTGCAAGTACAGACCGTCAGTCCCGACTTTGCTGCTGCAAATCCTATGGAAGACATTCTGCCGCACGGCCGGGATGCGGGCGGACTGCGACGCTTGATGACCGAGCTGCAGATGTTGTTACACGAGCATCCGGTCAATACGCAGCGCCAGCTGCGCGGGCTGCCGGCGCTGAATGCGATCTGGTTGCATGGGGAAGGAATGTTGAGTGACGTGAGCGCAAATGTAAGCGCACTGGCTTTGCCCGCCGCCTGCGGCGACGATGTTTATTTGCGTGGTATCTATTGTTTGCACGGCCAGCCGGTGAAACCAGCTGCGACGAATGTCAGCGAGCTGCTGTCGCAACTCAGCGGCCCGTCGGTCGCAATGATCGACGTGACGAATGCAGAGACGCTCGATACGCAGTGGCTCGCGCCGCTGAGCCGTGCATTGATGAGCGGTGCCATAGCCAGACTCACGGTGATATTCGACGGCTGGCAGGTCGTCACCCATCGCGCAGACATGTTCAAACTGTGGCGTCGTGATTTGCAACCGGCGAACTGGGCCGCATGTTGAACCGAACTATTCGCCGCCGCGAGGCGGGCGGGTTGGCTGCGTTGCCCGGCGATCTGCATCCACTGCTCAAACGCTTATATGCGAACCGCGGCGTCAATGAAGCCGACGACCTCGATCTCGGTCTCGCGCGCTTGATTCCGGTGAGTCGACTCGGCGGCATCGACGCCGCAGTCGATTTGCTCTGTGAACACTTCCGTCGCGGCAGTCGCATCGTGGTCGTCGGAGATTTCGATGCCGACGGCGCGACCAGCACGGCGCTGGTGGTGCGTCAGATGCGACGGCTCGGTTTCAAGCACGTCGATTTCCTGGTGCCCAATCGCTTTCAGTACGGCTATGGCCTGACGCCCGGGATCGTGCAGCTCGCGGCGGAAGCGAAGCCGGGATTGATCGTCACCGTCGACAACGGCATTTCGAGTCATGCCGGCGTGGCTACGGCCACGTCGCTGGGCATCGAAACATTGATCACCGATCATCACCTCGCGCCCGAAACGGTGCCGGCCGCGAACGCCATCGTGAATCCCAATGCGCCGGGCGATACGTTTCCCAGCAAGGCGCTCGCCGGCGTTGGCGTGGCGTTTTATTTGATGGCGGCACTGACCCGCGCCATGCAGGACCGCGGGCTGTGCGCGAATCCGCCAGCGATTGCCGAACTGCTCGATCTGGTCGCGCTCGGCACGGTTGCCGATCTCGTGCCGCTCGATAGAAACAATCGCGTGCTGGTGCATCAGGGACTGCGTCGCATTCGTGCGGGCCGCTGTGTCGCGGGCATTCTCGCTTTGGCCGAAGCAGCGAATTGCGTTCCGTCGCAGGTGGTCGCTGCTCATCTCGGCTTCCAGATCGGTCCTCGCTTGAATGCGGCCGGCCGCTTGGACGACATGTCCATCGGCATTCAATGTTTGCTGACCGACGATCCCAACATGGCGCGCATGCTCGCGGCGCGGCTGACGCAGTTGAACAGCGATCGCAAGGAGCTCGAGCTGCAGATGCAGCAGGAAGCGCTGATGGCGATTGCCGATATGCGCGCCGAAGATCCGCAGCTGCCGCTGGGTCTATGTTTGTTCGACGAGTCGTGGCACCAGGGGGTGGTCGGTCTGGTGGCGTCGCGCGTGAAGGAGCGGGTCAATCGCCCGGTCATCGCGCTGGCGCGTGCGGATGCGACTACGTTGAAAGGCTCGGCGCGCTCGATCTCGGGCGTTCACATCCGTGATGTGCTCGATGCGGTCGCGACCCGTCATCCTGGGTTGATCGAGAAGTTCGGCGGCCACGCAATGGCGGCGGGGCTGACCTTGCCGGCCGCGACGCTCGAAGTGTTCCGCGCCGAGTTCGACGCCGAGGTGCGTCGCTGGATGAGCATCGACGACACCATCGGCATCGTGCACTCCGACGGCAGCCTGCAACAGGACGAGCTGACGCTCGATGTCGCGCGGCTGCTGCAGCAGGCCGGCCCTTGGGGCCAGAACTTTCCCGAGCCGCTGTTCGATGGCTGCTTCGAGGTTCGTCACGTGCGCATCCTCGGCGAGCGGCATTTGAAGCTGGAGGTGAGGAGCGTGTCCGGCGACGGGCCCGTAGGTGCTGCCGCGAGCTGCGAGGCGATTGCGTTCCGTCACTTCGATCACGACGACGCGCCGCACGTGCAGCCCGATTCCCGGGTCGAGCTGGCCTATCGCCTGGACGTGAACCGGTTCAACGGCTCGGAGCGCCTGCAGCTGGTGGTCGAGTATTTGCGGGTCCTTTGAGCGTCGGTTTTTGCTAGGATCCGCCTCCCGCAATTGAATTGCCCGCGCTCGACGCCACGCTCAAGACATGGAAACCAATCCCATTCGCCGTTTCATCGAAGACCTCACCGAGCGCAGCGGGGCGCTCAGGAGGTTTCTTTGACTACGACACCAAGAGCGACCGTCTCGCGGAAGTAAGCCGCGAACTGGAAGACCCTGCCATCTGGAATACGCCCGACCGGGCCCAGGAACTGGGCAAGGAGCGCGCGCGCCTGGAGCAGGTGGTCGGCACGTTGGACAAGGTCACGCAGGGCCTGACCGACGCCAGCGAGCTGCTGGAGATGGCCATCGCCGAGAACGAGCCTGGCGCCGTTGCCGATGTGGAGCGTGACCTCGCCGGCATCGATGCGCACCTCAAGAAGCTGGAATTCCAGCGCATGTTCCCGGGCCAGATGGACCCGCACAGCTGCTTCCTGGACATTCAGTCGGGTGCCGGCGGCACCGAGGCGCAGGACTGGGCGAGCATGCTGATGCGAATGTACCTGCGCTGGGGCGATCAGCATGGTTTCAAGACCGAAGTCGTCGATGTGAGCGACGGCGAAGTTGCGGGCATCAAGAGCTGCACGATCAACTTCAGCGGCGACTATGCCTATGGCTGGCTGCGCACCGAGACGGGCGTGCATCGCCTGGTCCGCAAGTCGCCGTTCGATTCGAACGCGCGGCGGCACACGTCGTTCGCGTCGGTGTTCGTCTCGCCGGAAATCGACGATGACATTCAGATCGATATCAATCCCGCGGACCTGAAGACCGACGTGTACCGCTCCAGCGGCGCCGGCGGTCAGCACGTCAACAAGACCGAATCCGCCGTGCGTATCACCCACATGCCCACCGGCATCGTGGTGGCCTGTCAGGCCGAGCGCAGTCAGCACAAGAACCGCGACAAGGCGATGAAGATGCTGAAGGCGAAGTTGTACGAGCTGGAAGTGAACAAGCGCAACGCCGCTGCCAAGGTGCTCGAGGACGCCAAGTCCGATGTGAGCTGGGGCAACCAGATTCGCTCGTACGTGCTGGATCAGTCGCGCATCAAAGATCTGCGCACCAACGTTGAAATCGGCGCCACCGACAAGGTGCTCGACGGCGACCTCGACCCGTTCCTGGAAGCCAGCCTGAAGCAGGGCCTGTAAAACATGTCCGAAAACACCAAGACCTCCCATGCGCCGGCTGCCGAGCCAGTCGATGAGAACAAGCTGATCGCCGAGCGGCGCGCCAAGCTCGACAAGCTGCGTGGCCCCGGGGCCAACGGCTTTCCCAACGATTTCCGTCGCGATGCGTTGGCCGATCAGTTGCTGGTGGCGTACGGCGATCGCGAGCCCACCTGGTTCGATCAGAACACGGTGCGGGTCAAGGTCGGCGGCCGCATGATGAGCAAGCGCGTCATGGGCAAGGCCAGCTTCGCCAAGATCGCCGATCGCAGCGGTGAGATTCAGCTGTTCCTGCAGAGCGCCGCCATCGGCCCGACGTATGACGAGTTCAAGTCCTGGGACGTGGGCGACGTGCTCGGCGCGGAAGGCACGCTGTTCATCACCAAGACCGGCGAGCTGTCGGTGAAGGTCGAGAAGCTGCGTCTGCTCACCAAGTCGCTGCGACCGCTGCCGGACAAGTGGCACGGTCTGTCGGATCAGGAAACGCGCTATCGGCAGCGCTACGTCGATCTCATCGTCAGCCCGGAAAGCCGGCAGACGTTCAAGACACGCACGCGGTTGGTGAAGTATCTGCGTGACTTCCTCGACGCCTTGGACTTCCTCGAAGTCGAGACGCCGATGATGCAGGCGATCGCCGGCGGCGCGGTGGCGAAGCCGTTCGTCACACATCACAACCAGCTCGACATCGATTTGTATCTGCGCATTGCGCCGGAGCTTTATCTGAAGCGTCTGGTGGTCGGTGGCTTCGAGCGCGTCTATGAGATCAATCGCAACTTCCGTAACGAGGGCGTGTCGACGCGACACAATCCCGAGTTCACGATGCTGGAGTTGTATCAGGCGTACGCGGACTACACCGATCTGATGAACCTGGTCGAGCGCATGTGTCAGGGCCTGTGCGACACCATCCTTGGCAAGCGGCAGATCGAATATCAGGGCGAGGTGTTCGACTTCGGCCAGCCGTTCCGTCGCGTGACGGTCGAGGATCTGGTCGTGCACTTCAATCCGGGGATCGAGCGCGCCAGGCTGCGTGACCTGGAATACCTGCGTGCTCACTGCGACAGCATCGGCGTGCCGTACGGGCAGGGCGATGGCCCGGGCAAGCTGCAGATCGAGATCTTCGAGAAGACGGCCGAGCATCGGCTGCTCGCGCCGACGTTCGTTTATGGCTATCCGACCGAGGTGTCGCCGTTGTCCCGGCGCAATGACTCGGATCCGTTCATCACGGATCGGTTCGAGTTCTTCATCGGCGGTCGTGAGATCGCCAACGGCTTCTCGGAGCTCAACGATCCCGAGGATCAGGCGCAGCGGTTCAAGGATCAGTTGGCGCGCAAGACCGCAGGCGATGAAGAGGCCATGCAGTACGACGCCGATTACATCCGCGCGCTGGAGTACGGTTTGCCGCCGACGGCGGGCTTGGGCATCGGTATCGATCGGTTGGTGATGTTGTTTACCAACTCACCGTCGATTCGCGATGTGCTCTTGTTCCCGTACATGCGGCCTGAGACCTGAGCGACTTGCTAGCGCGCGACGCTTCGCGTCGCGCGCAGCCTTGTCTCTTACTCAGTCGGCGAATACGGCATCGTCGCCCGCGCCAGCACAGCATCCTGCCCATCGATGCGCAGCTCGCTATTCAGCTGCGCCAGGCTGATGACCGCCAACACGTCAGATCCGTTCTCGGTCGCGACGGCATCCACCACATCGCCCGCGTGTTGTTCCCCAGCTAACACACGCGTCCCGGGCGCAGGCGCCGCCGCCGCGCTGTGAAATAGAAACATCCGTCGCTTGACCGCTCCGCGGAAATGAGTGCGGGCAATGATTTCCTGGCCGGTGTAGCAGCCTTTCTCAAAGCTGATCCCGCCGAGCAGATCGATATTCAGCATCTGCGCCACGAAGGCTTCGTGAGTTTCGGGATAAACCTGCGGCAGTCCGGCTCGTACTTGAGCCACATGCCACTGATGTTCGTGCGCGGCATTGGAAGGGGCGGACAGCGAACCGAGCACCAACACGTCTGCCACCCCGGGCAATGTGAAGTAACTCACACCATCGATCTCTCGATGCGACCCTGCTGCATCCAAAGTCACATCAGCGGGCAGAGCCGAGCGGGGCGCAACGCCGACCTGGAGATGGGGGGCACGCTCGATCTTCGCTTTGGCCCGCAGCACATACTTGCGTAGACGCAGCACCGTGCTGTCGACGAGCGCCGCAGGCAGCACCAAGGCAATGCCGTCGGTGCGCGCCACCATCCAAAACACCGCTTGGACGCGGCCCTGCGGGGAATTGCAGCAGGTCAGTTGCACTCGATTCGAATCGAGCGTGTCCAGATCGGCCGTCAGCTGACCTTGCAAGTAGGCGCGCGCGTCGGCGCCGCTCACCATAATCGTGTCGAGCCTTGTCAGGGGGCTCACAGGCAGGCCGGCGCGGGCCGCAGCGGAAACAGGGACAGACATTCGTGAAATCCGAAATCAAGCATCGCCACAAAAGATAAGGGCAGCGTTCCGGCCCCCGGGGGGTTCTGGCACACTACCGCCCGTTTGAACGGTCACTGACATCATCGTCCGGTTCCATGCCAGATACAAATTTGCGGCCAGATTCACCCGCCGGGGCCGAGCGCCCAAGGCAGGATGTTTCGGCTGCGACCGAGACAGGGACCGAGCCGCGCGCGCCAGGTGCCGCCGGCGAGCAGGCACCCAAAGAGATCGGCGGCCGCGACGGGCCGGAGCCGACTCGCTTCGGCGATTGGGAAAAAGCCGGCCGTTGCATCGATTTTTGATCCGCCTTGTCCGTAATTCAGGCCATTACTCACAATGAGCAATCCCAAGTACGAGCGGCCGTTGTCGCCGTTCATGATGTATCGATGGCAGTACACCAATACGCTGTCGATCTTGCACCGGGCCACGGGCTGTGCGCTCTCCGTCGGTTTGCTGCTGTTTGTCTATTGGCTGGTCGCCGCTGCCAGCGGGCCTGAGGCCTACGCCTCGGCGCAGGCGGTGTTCGCCAGTCCGCTGACCAAAACCGCGTTGGTCGGTTTTTCGTTTGCGTTCTTCTATCACCTGTTGAACGGCGTACGTCACCTGGCCTGGGACACCGGCCACGGCTTCGAGAAGAAGAAGGCGCGCACCAGCGGCTGGGTCGCGTTCCTGGGAGCGGTGGCGTTGACCGCGTTGTTCTGGGTCGTGCTCGTGCGCCGGGGTGAAGTATGAGTCTGCGCAGTCCGGTAGGACGGGTTCTGGGACTGGGCGCGGCGGGCGACGGCGTCGGTCACTGGTGGGCGCTGCGCGTCTCGTCGGTGGCGCTGGTGCTGCTCGGTCTGTGGTTCGTGTTCGCATTGGTGCGCATGCCTGATGTGAGCTATGCGACCGTCACGGCTTGGATCGCAGCGCCCGTCAACGCAGTGCTGTTGTCGCTGTTGGTCGGCACCATGCTGTATCACTCGATGCTGGGCGTGAACGAAGTGGTCGAGGATTACGTGGCCAGCCACGGTGCCAAGATCGCCACCAAGATCGTTCTGCAGTTCATTCATTTCCTTCTCGGCGCTCTCGGCATTTTCTCCGTGCTGCGCATTGCCTTCGGGAGCGCCGCATGAGCGCGTATCAGTTCATCGATCACAACTACGACGTGGTCGTGGTCGGCGCCGGCGGCGCTGGCCTGCGAGCCACTTTCGGTCTGGCGCATTCCGGTTTGTCGGTCGCGTGTTTGACCAAGGTGTTTCCGACCCGTAGCCACACGGTGGCCGCACAGGGCGGCATCAGCGCCGCGCTCGGCAACATGGGCGAGGACGATTGGCGTTGGCACATGTATGACACCGTCAAGGGCTCCGACTGGCTCGGCGACCAGGACGCCATCGAGTTCATGTGCAAAGAGGCGCCCGGCGCGGTGATCGAGCTGGAGCACTACGGTGTGCCGTTCTCACGTACCGATGACGGTCGCATTTATCAGCGTCCGTTCGGCGGCATGACGACGCACTACGGCAAGGGCACCGCGCAGCGCACTTGCGCAGCGGCGGACCGCACCGGTCATGCGATGCTGCATACGTTGTATCAGCAGGCACTGCGTCACGAAGCGCAGTTCTTCATCGAATATTTCGCTGTCGATCTGATCATGGAGAATGGCGAGTGCCGCGGCGTCGTCGCGATCAACATGGCGGACGGCACGCTGCATCGCTTCCTCGGTCATCAGACGATTCTTGCGACCGGCGGCTATGGCCGCGCGTACTTCTCTTGTACGTCCGCTCACACTTGCACGGGCGACGGCGGCGGCATGGTGTTGCGCGCCGGCTTGCCGATGCAGGACATGGAGTTCGTGCAGTTCCATCCGACCGGCATCTACGGCGCCGGATGTTTGATCACCGAAGGCGTGCGTGGCGAAGGCGGCATTCTGCGTAACTCGCAGGGCGAGCGTTTCATGGAACGTTATGCGCCGAACGCGAAGGACCTGGCGTCACGCGACGTGGTCAGCCGCTCCATGACCATGGAGATTCGCGAAGGCCGCGGCGTCGGTGCTCACAAAGATCACATCTTCCTGCACCTCGAGCACCTCGGTGCCGAAGTGATTCACGAGCGTCTGCCGGGCATCGCCGAGACCGCGAAGATCTTCGCCGGCGTCGACGTGACCAAGCAGCCGATTCCCGTGCTGCCGACCGTTCACTACAACATGGGCGGCGTCCCGGCGAACTATCACGGCGAAGTCGTGACACTGAAGAACGGCAATCCCGACTCGGTCGTGCCGGGCTTGATGGCGGTGGGCGAGGCGGCGTGCGTGTCCGTGCACGGCGCGAATCGTCTGGGCTCGAACTCGCTGCTCGACCTGGTGGTGTTCGGCCGCGAAGCGGCGCGTCATGCCGCCGAGATCGTCAAGCCGAATACACGGCATCGGCCGCTGCCGAAGGATGCAGGCGACCTCGCGCTCAGCCGCATCGACAAGTTCCGTCATGCCAAGGGCTCGCTCAAGACGGCCGACATTCGCCTGAACATGCAGCGCGTGATGCAGAACCACGCGGCCGTGTTCCGCACTTCCGAATCGCTCGTCGAGGGCGTGCAGAAGATGCAGGAAGTGTTCAAGTCGTTCGACGAAGTCAACGTCAGCGACCGCGGCATGGTGTGGAACACCGATCTGATCGAAACGCTGGAGCTCGACAACCTGCGCAGTCAGGCCGTGGCGACCATCGTTTCCGCCGAGAACCGCAAGGAAAGCCGTGGCGCACACGCCCACGAAGACTATCCGGAGCGTGACGACGTCAACTGGATGAAACACACCCTCTCGTGGGTGGATCCGCAGGGCAAGGTGTCGCTCGACTACCGCCCGGTGCACTTGAACACACTGACCAACGACGTAGAAGTCGTGCCGCCCAAGGCGAGGGTGTACTGACCATGGCGCAATTCCGTCTTCCCAAGAACTCGGTTGTCGGTGTCGGCAAGACCTACCCGGCGCCGGCGGGTGCCAAAGACGTGCGGAGCTTCCGCATCTACCGCTTCGATCCGGAGTCCGGTCAGAACCCGCGCTACGACACGTACGAAGTGGACATGTCGTCGTGCGGTCCGATGGTGCTCGATGCGCTGATCAAGATCAAAAACGAGATCGATCCAACGCTGACGTTCCGCCGTTCGTGCCGCGAAGGTATTTGCGGCTCGTGCGCAATGAACATCGACGGCGTGAATACGCTGGCGTGCACGCGCGCCACCGAGGACGTGAAGGGCACGGTGAAGATTTTCCCGCTGCCGCACATGCCGGTGATCAAGGATCTGGTGCCGGATCTCACGAATTTCTACGCGCAGTACGCGTCGGTGAAGCCCTGGCTGCAGACCCGCACGCCGGCGCCGCCGGATCGCGAGCGGCTGCAGTCGAAGGAAGATCAGGAAAAGATCGATCGTCCGGCGGCCTGTATTCTGTGCGCCTGCTGCTCCACCTCGTGCCCGAGCTACTGGTGGAACGGCGATCGTTACCTGGGGCCTGCGGCGCTGCTGGCGGCTTATCGGTGGATCGTGGATACCCGCGACGAGGCCACCGGCGAACGCCTGGATGACCTGGAAGACCCGTTCAAGCTGTATCGCTGCCATACCATCATGAACTGCACCGAGGCCTGTCCGAAGGACCTGAACCCGGCCAAGGCCATCGCCGAGATCAAGAAGAAGATGGCCGAGCGGCGTATTTGATGAGCGATAATCCGACCGTGGGACAGCTCCGCTGGCGTTGCCGGCGGGGCATGCGCGAGTTGGACGTGCTGCTCGAACGCTATCTGCAGGAACGGTATCCTTCCGCCCCGGCTGCCGAACAACAGGCCTTCGTAGCATTGCTCGAGGCGCCAGACCCGCAGCTGTTCGCCTACGTAGTGCAACGAGAGGTCCCGGACGATCCGGATTGGGCGCATGTCATTGCCATACTCCGCAACCCAGCCGCCAAGCAGGGCGCTGACGCTTGACGTTCGGGGCCGTCGCTCCGAGCGGCGGCTGGGCGCGCTCGCGCTGTTGGGAGTCGCGGCGACAAGCATGCTTCTGCCACTGCCGGCGTTATCCGCCGCACTCTTTTTTGTAGTTGCTACCGCCGTGGTCGGGCTTGGCCTATGGTCGCAAGGATGGCTCGACGGGGCCCGCCGGTTGACGACTGTCAGCTGGTTGTCCGACGGTCGCTGGATCCTCTCCAGCGCCACCAGGAAAAATATTCCCGCAACGTTGTCCGCCGAATCGCGCGCCGGGAGCCGTTGGTTGTGGCTTCGCTGGCACACCGGTGCCGGAAATCGCTCGATGTTGATACTGACGGGCGACGTACTACCCCTGGAGCTGCGTCGGCTGAGCGTGCGTCTACGGCTGGAATCAGTCTGCCGGACTGGTTTGATCGGTGCGTGACGATGATTTTTGAACGCGGTCACGCAATCGCTCAGCGAGTGTTCAGGAACACTTATGTCCCGCAGAACTTTCGCGCGGTTCGCCAGTCTATGGAGGCAGTCGTGGCGTTGCCGATGAGCGCACTTCCGCCGGTCGGGCAGGGAGCGAGCGCTTGACGACCAACCCGGATGACACCGACCAGGAGCTGGTCCGGCGCGTACAGGCGGGCGACCAGACGGCATTCAATCTGCTGGTGCTGAAATACCAGCACCGTGTGTTGAAGCTGGTAGGGCGCTTCGTGAACGACGCCGCCGAAGCCGAGGATGTTGCCCAGGAGGCGTTCCTCAAGGCGTATCGGGCGCTGGCATCGTTTCGCGGCGACAGTGCGTTCTATACATGGTTGTATCGGATCGCGATCAACACGGCGAAGAACGCGCTGGTGTCGCAACGCCGCCGGCCGGTGGACTTCGATCTGGATCTGCAGGATCCGGACCAGTACGACCGGCAGGCGAAACTGAAGGAAGCGGACACTCCCGAGGGAGTGCTGCTGACCGACGAGATTCGCGCCGTGGTCGAGGAGGCCATGGAGCAACTGCCTGAAGACCTGCGCACGGCCATCGTGCTGCGCGAGTTGGAAGGGCTGTCGTACGAGGAGATTGCCGAAGCGATGGATTGCCCGGTGGGTACGGTGCGATCCCGGATTTTCCGGGCGCGCGAGGCCATCGACAAAAAGCTCAAGCCGCTACTCGATTGAGTGGCGTTGAGCGGTCCGGCAGGTGTCGAGTTGTGGCAAATTGGATGGGCGATGACGATCGTGGTGACAGCATGACGGATGCTCTGAACGAACAGCTTTCTGCTTGCCTGGACGGCGAATTGCCGCCGGCCGAGCTGGATCTGCTGTTGAAGAGGGTGGGGCGTGGCGCTGAGCTGCGTGCTGCCATCGGCCGCTACTCCCTGATCGGCGAGGCGATGCGGGCCGAGCGTCCGGCAGTTGCGTCCCCCGATTTCGCCAGCAAGGTCATGGCCGCCGTGGCCGCCGAGCCGGTCCAAGCCGAGACCCCGGTGCCGATGGTCCGACCCAAGGTCGTTCAGCAACCGGCCGTCGCGCGCACTTCTGGAATTTCTCCCGCTACCGCTCGTTATCTGCGTCCCGCGGCCGGCATGGCCATCGCGGCCGGCGTCGCCGCCGTGGCAGTGTTCACCATCCAGCCGACGGGTCAGTCGGATCTCGCGCCGGTGGGCGCGCCATTGATCGCAGCGAATCAGCCGGCTGCGAATGAGGCTATGGTCTCCTCGGATCCTGCGTCCAGTTACGTGGTGCCGACCTCTACTACCAGGTCCGCATTCATTCCCGCGACTCGCCTCACCAACTACGTAGTCGCGCACAGTGAATATTCCTCGCCGCTCGGTCGTCGCTCGGTATTGAGTGGCGTGCTGGCCGATGACGCAGAAGCCCAGGCTCTGGAGTCCGGCGAAGCCGAGATCAAGATGTCCATCGACGACGGCTCTCCGGAACGCTGATGGCTGTGCAGCGAGCCACTGCCCCCATGATGAGATGGCCGGTTGGTCTGATCGCCGCCTTGCTCGCGGTGCTATCCACGGCGCACGCCGGGGACCGCGAAGCCCGCCAGTGGCTCGAGCGCATGTCGGAAGCGCTCGCCACCCGCAACTACGAGGGCCGCTTCTTCCACTTGCGTGATTCGCGCTCCGAAGCGATGCGGATCTATCACCGCGTCGATAAGGGCAAAGTGACCGAGCGGCTGGTGTCCCTCGACGGCAGCGGCCGCGAGATCATCCGCAACCAGAGTGAGGTCGTTTGCTATCTGCCGGACCGGCGCACGGTGCTGGTGGAAAAGCGCACCGACGACAACACGCTGCTCGCCGCCGTGCCGGCGTACAACGAGGAGCTCGAAGCTCACTACAACATCGAGCGTGGCCCGTTCACCAAGGCGCTGGGGCGTCGTACGCAGGTGATCAATGTCACGCCGCGCGACCAGTTCCGTTATGGCTATCGCCTGTGGCTGGACGATGAAACGGCCATGCCGCTGAAGTCGCAGCTGTGCGATCGCGAGGGCAGGGTCATCGAGCAGATCCTGTTCGCGGAGCTGAACTTCCGCGACCGTATTCCCGCCGACAGTCTCAAGCCATCGATTTCTGGCGAAGGTTTTCGCTGGATCCGGCAGGACGTGCAGCCGCAACTGGCTGCGGGTCAGGTCGGAGGGTGGGGCGTGATTCGCCTGCCCGCGGGCTTCCGGCTGACGGCGTGGCGCATTCAATTGATCGCCGGCTCCAATGTCCCGGTGCAGCACCTGGTGTATTCGGACGGCCTGGCGTCGGTGTCGGTGTTCATCGAGCCGGCTGACCCCCAGGCGCAGCCCCTGCGAGGGCTGGCCAAGGTCGGCGCCGCCTTTGCCTTCTCGCGTGCAATGGACGGCCATCAGGTCACGGCGGTAGGCGAAGTGCCGCCGGTCACCCTGGAGGCGATCGCCGCCAGCGTCACCAAGGACGAGGCCAGGACGGTCCCAGCGCCCGCGACGCCGGCTGCTCCGCCGCCAGCGGCGCAACTGCCGAACCAGCATCCCGCGGGTCCGCCGCCGCCCCAGCAGTAATGACGACCTGGACGGTGCTCAGCCGGGCCGAATGCAGCCTGTGCGAGCAATTACTGACGGAGCTGGCTGAAGAATTGAGCCCGGCCGAGGCCGCGCAGGTCAGCGTGGTCGATGTCGACGGGGATCCGGACCTGGCCCGCAAATACGGTCACCGGGTGCCCGTTCTACTGGCCGACGGCGACTTCGTCTGCGATTACCGTCTGAACCGGGACCGGGTCCGCCAGATCCGCTGACGGCTTAGGGCGCCAGCCTCACCTGGTGCTATACGCCCACCGCCGGGCCGCAACCCCGCTATAATCCGCCGCCGCCGGCCAGTCCTCGGCCAGCAATTACAAGCCTTTGCAGATGAAGCTGATCCGCAACTTCTCGATCATTGCCCATATCGATCACGGCAAGTCCACGCTCGCCGACCGCTTCATTCAATTGACCGGCGGCCTGGAAAAGCGCGAGATGGAGGCGCAGGTGCTCGACTCCATGGATCTGGAGCGCGAGCGGGGCATCACCATCAAGGCGACGAGCGTGTCGCTGCGTTACCAGGCGCGCGACGGTCAGACGTATCTGCTGAACATGATCGATACGCCGGGCCACGTGGACTTTTCCTACGAGGTGTCTCGTTCCCTGGCCGCGTGCGAGGGCGCGCTGCTGGTCGTGGATGCGGCGCAGGGTGTCGAGGCGCAGAGCGTCGCGAACTGCTACACGGCCCTCGAGCAAGGCCTCGAAGTCGTACCGGTGCTCAACAAGATCGATCTGCCGTCGGCCGAGCCGGACCGCGTCATCAAGGAGATCGAAGAAATCATCGGCATCGAGGCGGGCGATGCACTGCGCGTCAGCGCGAAAACCGGTGAGAACGTACCTGAGCTGCTGGAGCACTTGATCGCGCGCATTCCGCCGCCGAAGGGCGATCCGGACGCGCCGCTACAGGCGTTGATCATCGACTCGTGGTTCGACAATTACGTCGGCGTCGTGTCGCTGGTGCGCGTGGTGAACGGCTCGTTGCGCATGGGCCAGAAGATTCGCATGTGGTCGACGGGCCGCGCGCATACCGTCGACAAGCTCGGCCGCTTCACCCCCAAGTCCAAGGCGAGCGAGACGCTCGAGACCGGTGAAGTCGGCTTCGTCATCGCCGGTATCAAGGAGATCAATGGCGCGCCGGTGGGCGACACCATCACGCTCGACGCTCGTCCGGCGAGCGAGCCGCTGGCCGGTTTCAAACAAGTGCAGCCGCGCGTGTTCGCCGGCTTGTTCCCGGTGCAGTCCGACGATTACGAAAATTTCAGAGACGCGCTCGCCAAACTCAAGCTCAATGACTCGGCTCTGCACTACGAGCCGGAAGTCTCGACGGCGCTCGGCTTCGGCTTCCGTATCGGCTTTCTGGGCCTGCTGCACATGGATATCGTGCAGGAGCGATTGGAACGCGAGTACAACCTGGACCTCATCACCAGCGCGCCCACGGTGGTATACGAGATCCTGAAGACCGATGGCACCGTCATCAACGTCGACAATCCTTCGAAGCTGCCGCCGAGCAACGAGATCGAGGATCTGCGTGAGCCCATCATCACAGCGAACATTCTGCTGCCGCCGGAGTACGTCGGCGCGGTGATCACGCTGTGCTCGGAAAAGCGCGGCAGGCAGACCAAGATGCTGTACGTCGGCAACCAGGTCTCTTTGCAATACGAAATGCCGATGGCCGAAGTGGTGCTCGACTTCTTCGATCGCCTCAAGTCGGTGAGCCGCGGCTACGCTTCGTTCGATTACGAATTCAACCGCTTCGAGACCGCGCCGCTGGTGAAGCTGGACGTGCTGATCAACGGCGATCGGGTCGATGCGTTGTCCTTGATCGTGCATCGCGATAACGCGTATCACCGCGGCCGCGAGCTGGTCGACAAGATGCAGGAGCTGATCCCCCGGCAGCAGTTCGAGATCGCGGTCCAGGCGGCGATCGGCAGTCATGTGGTCGCGCGCGCGACCGTGAAGGCGCTGCGTAAAAACGTTCTGGCCAAGTGCTACGGCGGCGACATCTCGCGTAAGCGCAAGCTGCTGGAGAAGCAGAAAGAAGGCAAGAAGCGGATGAAGCAGGTGGGCTCGGTCGAAATCCCGCAGGAGGCGTTCCTCGCCGTTCTGCAGGTGGGCAAGGCCAAGAAAGAATAAACGGACAAAGCATGATCTTCGACTTCTCTTTCATTCTGGTCGCGGCAACGTTGCTGACCGGCCTGATCTGGGGTATCGACTCGGTGGCCTTCAAACCGCAGCGGGTGGCTGCGGCCACCGCCAAGGGTGTGGCGCCGGACAATGTGCGCGAGCCGATGGTGGTCGAGTACGCGCGCTCGTTCTTTCCCGTCATCCTGATCGTGCTGCTGATCCGCTCGTTCCTGTTCGAGCCGTTCCGTATTCCTTCCGATTCGATGATGCCGACGCTGCTGAACGGCGATTTCATCTTCGTCAACAAGTTCTCCTATGGGCTGAGACTGCCGGTGGTCAACAGCAAGATCGTGCCGATCGGCGAGCCGCAGCGGGGCGACGTGATCGTGTTCCGCCTGCCGCGCGATCCGGCGACCAACTACATCAAGCGGTTGGTTGGACTGCCGGGCGACCACATCGTGGTGCGCGGCCAGAACCTGTACATCAACGGCGAGCGCGTCCAGACCGAAATCGTCGGCACCTATGCGGGCCACGGCCATACCGGTGCGACGCTGGCAGTCGAGCACCTCGGCAGCGTCGATCACAATGTGCTGTATCTGCCGGGCCGGATGGACGGTGAGGGCCGGGACTACGACCAGGTGGTGCCTGCCGGCCATTACTTCTTCATGGGCGACAACCGCGACAACAGTAAGGACAGCCGCTTTTTCGAGGTTGGCTTCGTGCCGGAGCGCAATCTGGTGGGTAAGGCGGTCCGGATCTGGCTCAATTGGGACCTGCCGAACGCGCCAATCTGGGACCGAATCGGCGCTCCAATTCGTTGATTGGAGTATCTTTCGCGCCATGCTGGCCTGTTTCTGGCCTGTTAACGGAGTTCCGAGCATGCGTTCTCGTCAGCGTGGCGCCACATTCCTCGGTATGGTGTCCATCCTTGCCGTGCTGGGTTTCGGCCTTTACGGCGTGATCCGGGTGGTGCCGCTGTATTTGGAGTACGTGGCGGTGGTCCGCGCCATGGAGCAGACCGCGAAAGAGGGCGCGAGCTCACCCCAGAGCATGCGTGCTGCGTTGGATCGGCGCTGGACGGTCGAGGACATCAAGAGCCTCAGTCCCAAAGATATCGAGATCAAGCGGGTGGGCAGCGGCTACACCATGCGCGCCTGGTATCGTGCTGAAGCGCCTTTTGTCTCGAATATCTCGCTGGTCGTCGACTTCGACAAGACTGTCACGGCGGGCGGCGGGGCGGCGCTGGCGGGGACTTAGCCTGAAGACTGCTTCCCAATGGCTGCGTGACAAGCTTGGATACGAGTGCCGCGACCCGGCCCTGCTCGAGTCGGCGCTCACCCATCGTAGTGCCGGCGGTGCGCACAACGAGCGACTCGAGTTCCTCGGCGACGCAGTGCTCAACTGCGTGGTCGCCAAGCTGGTGTTCCATGAATTCGCGACCGCCGACGAAGGCGACCTGTCCCGTTTCCGCGCCAGCCTGGTGAGCGGCGAGGCGCTGGCCGTGATTGCTGCCGAGATCGACCTGGGCAGTCAGCTGCGGCTGGGCTCGGGCGAGCTGAAGTCCGGCGGCTTCCGACGCAAATCCATTCTGGCCGATGCCCTGGAGGCGCTGTTCGGCGCGGTCTATCTCGACGGCGGCTTCGACGCCGCGGCCGCGGTGATCGAGCGGCTGCTGGTGCCCAAGCTGGACCAGCTGCCGAGCGCGGCCGAGCTCAAAGATCCCAAGACGCGACTGCAGGAGGCGCTGCAGGCCCGCGGTCTACCCTTGCCTTCATACGCAGTCGAATCCATCTCCGGCGAGGCGCACAATCAAGTGTTCCAGGTGCGCTGTTCGGTCAGCTCGCTGGGTTTGAAAGTTTCGGCGAGCGGTGCAAGCCGCCGCCGCGCGGAGCAGGCCGCCGCGCAATTGTTGTTGACTGCATTTCACGAGAGCCAGGGAATCTCCCCTCGGCCCTGATGACCTTCGATCGATGAGTAAACGCGATGCATGAGGATCCCCCTGAATTCGACGACGCCGATGAGGCCAACGAGGCCGACGCAAGCGACGTCCCCGAGACCTACCGCTGCGGTTTCGCAGCCATCGTAGGCCGGCCCAACGTCGGCAAGTCGACGCTGCTGAATGCGCTGCTCCACCGCAAGGTGAGCATCGTCAGTCCCAAGCCGCAGACTACGCGTCATCGCATCCTCGGCATCCTGACGCGGCCGGAGGAGCAGATCATTTTCGTCGACACGCCGGGTATTCATTCGGCGGCACGTCGCGCGATGAACCGTCACATGAACCGCGCCGCGCTGTCATCGCTGGCGGACGCCGACATCAACCTGTTCGTGGTCGAGTCGTTGAGCTGGAGCGAAGAGGATCAGCGCGTGCTCGAGGCGCTGCTACAGCAGAAGCGCCCGATCATTCTCGTGCTCAGCAAAGTCGACAAGGTGCAGCCGCGCGAGCGCTTGCTGCCGTTCATCCAGGAGCTCAACCGGCGCGCCGACTTCGTCGAAGTCGTGCCGCTGTCGGCGCTGAAGAACAGCAATCTCGAACAGTTGCCGTCGATCATCGCCAAGCATCTGCCGCTGTCGCCGCCGCATTTCCCGCCGGATCAGGTGACTGACCGCAGCCCCGAATTCCAGGCTGCCGAGATCGTGCGCGAGAAACTCACATTGCGTCTGCGGCAGGAGCTGCCGTACGGCCTGACCGTCGCCCTCGAGCAATTCAAGGAAGAGGATGGCCGGCTGCTGGTCAATGCCGTGATCTGGGTCGAACGCACCGGTCAGAAAGCCATCGTCATCGGCCAGGGCGGCCAGCAGTTGAAGGAAGTGGGCCGCTCGGCGCGCATCGAAATGTCCAATCTGTTCGGCCAGCCCGTGCACCTGGAGCTGTGGGTGAAGGTCAAGGAGAACTGGTCGGACAACGAGATGGCACTGAAGCAGCTGGGATATGAGATGTGAGGCGCCTTGAGCGACGCGCGCCGCATTCAGTTGCAGCCAGCCTATGTGCTGCATCACCGGCCGTATCGGGATACGAGCCGGATTCTGGAGCTGTTCACTAGAGACCACGGACGAGTCTCCGTGTTCGCACGCGGTGCGCGCGCCGGCACCAAATCCGGCGCGTCGCTGCTGCCCATTCTGCAACCGTTCAATCGTTTGCTCGTGTCGTGGAGCGGACGCGGCGAAGCGGGCCAGCTCACCGGGGCGGAGTTCGATGGTGCGATGACGCCTTTGCCGGCCGATCGGCTGGTGCACGGCTTCTATTTGAACGAGCTGTTGCTGAAACTGTTCGCGCGGCATGACAGCCACCCCGAGGTGTTCGCGCTGTACGCCCAGACGATGGAACAGCTCAAGCGTGAAGATGCGATCCGCCCTTTGCGCTTGTTCGAGAAGCGCCTGCTCGAAGCCATCGGCTATGGGCTGTTGCTGGAGCGGGATGCACACGACGGCTCGCACCTCGACCCGGGCGCCTCCTATCACTATCGAATGGAGCAGGGACCGGTGCGCGTCGAAGGCATCGCCGAGAGCGCGGTGGTTTATTCGGGGGCAACGCTGCTGTCGCTGGGGCGCGAGGAACTATCGGATCCAACCGTCTGTGCCGATGCCCGCCGTTTGTTGCGCGCCGCTCTGGACCGCTGCCTGGATGGCCGCGAGCTGCGCACCCGGCAAGTGATGCTGGCGTTGAGAAAGGGAAAATGACAGCATTCTCGAATGCTTCACCTCGGTGTAAATGTCGATCACGTGGCCACGCTGCGTCAGGCGCGGCGCACTACCTATCCTGATCCGCTGTTTGCGGCGTTGATCGCCGAGCAGGCGGGCGCGGACAGCATCACCATTCATCTGCGCGAAGACCGTCGGCATATTCAGGACCGCGACGTGCGTATGTGCAAGGACGCGCTGCAGACACGCTTGAACCTGGAAATGGCCGCGACCGATGAGATGGTCCGTATTGCACTGGAAGTGCGGCCCCCGGATGTGTGTCTGGTGCCGGAGAAACGCACCGAAATCACGACCGAAGGCGGCCTCGACGTGCTCGGTCAGCAGGACTCGTTGCAGAAGGTCTGCGCCCGGCTGGCAGAGGCGGGCATTCGGGTCTCGCTGTTCATCGATCCGGAGCCCGCGCAGCTGGAAGCCGCAGTGCGCGTCGGCGCACCGGTCGTCGAGTTGCACACCGGCGCTTATGCGGAAGCCATTGGCGAGCAGCGCGCCAAAGAACTCAATCGCATCCAGGTCGCGGCCCGACATGCAGCGAAGCTCGGCCTGACCGTGCATGCGGGGCATGGACTGCACTACCACAACGTGCAGCCCATCGCCGCCATTGCCGAGATCGTCGAATTGAACATCGGGCACGCCATCGTCGCGCATGCCGTGATTCATGGCCTGGCGACGGCGGTGTCGGAGATGAAGCGCCTGATGCTGCAAGCCCGCGCCGGGAGATGATCTTCGGCATCGGCACGGATGTCGTGCAGATCCAGCGCATCCAGCGCCTGCACGAAAAGTTCGGCGAGCGCTTCGTCGAACGGCTGCTGATGCCCGCCGAGGCCGATGCGTATCGCGCGCAAACGCGTCCCGACCGCTTTCTCGCCATGCGCTTCGCCGCCAAGGAGGCTATCGTCAAAGCCATGGGCACCGGCTTTCGCCACGGCCTGTGGATTCGCGATGTGGGTGTGGCGGCGAACGAGTTTGGCCGGCCCGGCATCATCTGGTCGGAGCGCGGCCAGCGCATGCGCGAGCAGCTCGGCATCGGCGAAGGCCACATCACGCTGACCGACGAGGCGGGCCTGGTGGTCGCCGTAGCTGTGTTGATGCGTCGGGTCTGACGAGCCATGCAACCCAATTTATCTTTGCGCACCTGAGGTGCGACCATGCCAGTGTTCGTTTTCGATATAGAAACCATCCCCGACGTCGAGCTCGGCCGACGCATCTACGACCTGGGCGATCTGAGCGACAAGCAGGTCGGCTATGTCATGCAGGCCAAGCGTCGCGAGGAGTCGGGCACCGAGTTTCTTTCCTATGAGCAGCAGCGCGTCGTCGCGATCTCCGTGGCGCTGCGCACGCGCGATACCTTCAAAGTGTGGTCGCTCGGCGATCAGAATGCCTCGGAAGCCGAGATCATCCAGCGCTTCTACGACGGCATCGACAAGTTCACGCCCGATCTGGTGTCCTGGAACGGCGGCGGCTTCGATCTGCCGGTGCTGCACTATCGCGCGCTCCGTCACGGCATCGTTGCGCCACGCTACTGGGAGTCGGGCGAGGAAGATCAGTCGTTCCGCTTCAACAACTATCTCAATCGCTATCACTCGCGGCATCTGGATCTGATGGACGTGCTATCGAGCTTCCAGGGACGCGCGCGCGTGAGTTTGCAAGCGGCCGCGACGCTGTTGGGACTGCCGGGCAAGCTCGGCATGAGCGGTGACAAAGTCTGGGACGCATACCTCGACGGCCAGCTCGAGGTCATCCGCAATTACTGTGAAACCGACGTCTTGAATACTTTCCTGATCTATTTGCGTTTCGAGCTGATGCGCGGTCGATTGATGCGCGATGAATATCATGCCGAGGTAGCGCGAGTGCGTGAGGTGCTGGCGGCACAAGCCAAGCCTCACTTCCAGGAGTTCCTCGCGGCTTGGGGCCCGCCCCCGGACGTCATCTCGCAAGGTCCGTGCACGTGAACGCCCGCGCTCGAAACCGCGTGTCTCGCCAGCCTGAGACCGCGCAGATCACCGATCTGTCACACGAAGGCCGCGGCGTCGCGCACGTCGACGGCAAGACCGTGTTCATCGACGATGCGCTGCCGGGCGAGCTGGTGGAGTGGCAGCGTGTCAAACAAGGGCGCAACTTCGATGAAGGCCGCTTGCTCCGAGTGATCGAGCCGTCGCCGGATCGCGTTGAGCCTCGGTGCGCCCATTTCGGCATGTGTGGCGGCTGCGTGTTGCAGCACCTGTCGGGGGAGCAGCAGCTGCAATTCAAACAGAAGCAGCTGATGGACTCGTTGACCCGCATCGGCAAGGTCACGCCGCAGGAAATCCTGCCGCCGCTGCAAGCGGGCAGTTGGAACTATCGTCGTCGTGCACGTCTCGCGGCGCGCTGGGTGCCGAAGAAGAATCGCACCGTCGTCGGCTTTCGTGAGCGCAGCACGCCGTACATCACGGACCTGCAGCGTTGCGAGGTGCTGCAAGCACCGCTCGATGGGCTCATCGTGCCGCTGTCCGAGTTGGTGACGGCGCTCAGTATTCGCAACCGCGTGCCACAGATCGAAGTTGCGGTGGCGGACAACGCGGTCGCGCTGGTCGTGCGCGTGCTCGAGCCGTTGACGGACGCCGACCAGGAACTGCTACGCCGCTTCGGTCGCGAGCATGCGGTGCAGATGTTCCTGCAGCCCGGCGGCTACGACACGGTCGCGCCAATGGAAGAGGGCGCCCCGCTGGAGTATCGGCTGCCGAACTTCGATCTCACGCTGCGATTCCTGCCCACGGACTTCGTTCAGGTGAACGGTCCGCTGAATCTGCAGATGATCGATCGCGCCGTGCAGCTGCTGGCACTCACGCCGCATGACCGCGTACTCGACCTGTTCTGCGGCCTTGGCAATTTTTCATTGCCGCTGGCTCGCCGTGCCGGGCAGGTGGTGGGCGTGGAGGGCGAGGCCGGACTCGTGGCGCGAGCCCGGGATAACGCTGCCCGCAATGGCCTGGGCAATGCCCAGTTCTTCACTGCCAATCTCGCCGACGAGAGCATCGGTTCGGCGCTCTGGGCCGGCAAGTTCGACAAGGTGCTGCTCGATCCGCCACGCGCCGGTGCTAAAGAAGTGCTGCCGGTGGTCGCTAAGTCTGGTGCCGACACCGTGTTGTATATTTCCTGTCATCCGGGCAGCCTCGCGCGCGACGCAGGTATTCTCGTGCATGAGCATGGTTACAAGCTGCAGTCCGCGGGCGTGATGGATATGTTCCCGCATACAGCGCACGTGGAATCGGCTGCATTATTCGTGAAGCCATAAAACACACCTACCTATGACGCTCGGCCCGCTGATGATCGACGTGCAGGGCAAGACCCTCACCGAGGAGGATCGCGAGTTGCTGGCCCATCCGCTGGTCGGCGCCGTGATCCTGTTCACACGCAATTTCGAGAGCGTCGAGCAGCTCCGGCAGCTGGTCGCCGATATTCGCGCCGCGCGCTCGCCGCCGTTGCTGGTAACGGTCGATCACGAAGGCGGGCGAGTGCAGCGGTTCCGCACGGGCTTTACCGTGTTGCCGTCGATGCGAGTCATCGGCCGGCAATACGACCAGGACCCGGTCGCCGGTCGGTTGCTGGCTCGCCAGTGCGGCTGGCTGATGGCCGCCGAGCTGCGTGCGGTCGGCATCGATCTGAGTTTCGCGCCGTGCGTGGATCTGGATTACGGCGCCAGCAGCGTGATCGGCGATCGCGCTTTCCATCGCGATCCGCAGGTGGTCTCGGAGCTCGCGATCGCCTTCATGGGCGGGATGCGGGAAGCAGGGATGGCGGCCTGCGCCAAACACTATCCCGGCCATGGCTTCGTGGTTCCCGATTCCCATGTGGCGATGCCGGTGGACCGCCGTCCGCTGATCGACATGGAGGAAGACCTCACTCCGTATCGCCGGCTGATCGACAATGGCGTGGCCGCGGTCATGGCGGCCCACGTGGTATTCACCGAAGTGGACGATAAACCGGCCGGATTTTCACCTCGCTGGCTGCAAAGCGAGCTGCGCGGCCGCCTCGGTTTCGACGGCGCCATCTTTACCGACGACCTGTCGATGGCCGGTGCCAAGGTCATTGGCGATATGCCGGCCCGGGCCAAAGCGGCCCTCGCGGCGGGTTGTGACGTGCTTTCGCTATGTAACGATCGCCAAGGTGTGCTCCAGGTCATCGATTCTTTGCGAGGGAGCGAAGATCCTTTAAGTCAAGTTCGCATGGCCCGCCTGCACGGCAAGCCGGGATTGACCCGGGAAGCGCTGCACGCCTCGAGGCAGTGGCAGACCTGCGAAGGGGCAGTCAAAGGATGCATGGAACGGCCCGATCTTCGGTTGAATTCATAAAATTATGAGCGTCGACGCAACATTGCTGCAGAGCCTGGTGGAATCCGCCCCGGATGGCGTGGTCATTTGCGATGCCAAGGCGGCGGACCGCCCCGTGGTGTTTGTGAATGCCGCCATGGCGAAGCTCACCGGCTACGACGCCGATTACATCCGCGGCCGCAACCTGCGTTTTCTGCAGGGCGAGGATCACGAGCAGGAAGGCATCGAAAAGATTCGGACGGCGCTGCGGCAGGGCGTGTCGTGCCAGACCATGCTGCGCAACTATCGCCGCGACGGCACGATGTTCTGGAACGAATTGACCATTCAGCCGCTGCGCGACGCCAACGGCAATGTGACGCACTTCGCAGGTTTCCACCGCGAGGGCGGCGACCGCTTGCGAGGGCTCAGCGAGTCGCGCGAGAAGACCGATCCGACCCTGAGCACGCAGACCATGCTGGCCTACCTGCGTGACGACAAGCTCACCGGGCTGCTGCGCCGGACCTACTTCGATGAATTGGTGAAGCGCGATTGGGGCCTCGCGCAGCGCGAGTCGCGCCGCTTGAGCTTCCTGCTGTTCGATCTGGATTGTTACTACACGTACAAGGAGACGTTCGGCAAGAACGGCTCCGATCAATCGTTCAAGCGCATTTCACGGGTGATTGGCGGCTGCTTCCGCCGCGCCAGCGACCTGTGCGGCCGCTTCGATGAAGATCAGATTGCCGCAGTGACCACCGGGCTGGATCTGGCGCAGGCGTCCAAGCTGGCTGAAGCCGTGCTCGGGCGAGTGCGCGATCTCGCCATTCATCATCCGCGTTCCATCGTGTCGCGCTATGTGACTGCGAGTGCGGGCGTGGTATCGCTGGTGCCGCCGCACGATGCGGCACCTGAACGCGTTTATGAAATGGCGCTGCAGGCGCTGAAAGATGCCAAGGAGCTGGGGCGCAATCGCGTGGTCAGCCGCGAGGCGGACTGACCTATCTCTGCGTTCAGCCCGTGCTTGGGGTAATGACCGCGATCACCCCAAATTTCGGGCTGTCGATGTAGTGACGTTCATTGCTACGCATGCGGCGCGTCTGTCGCAGCACATAGCGCGAGCCATCACCTGTGGCTGCGCCATCCAGTACCAGATCCAATGTGAGATGCAGATAGCGGCCGCGTGACAGCGCGATTTGCCCCTGCAATCCCGAGGTCGCCGACACGAGTGCGTTGACCGGGATGAACTTTGCGGCGTTCCGTGCATAACCCGGCTGTGTCCAGCCGATGTGCGCCACCGGTTGATAAGCCCGGCTCCGGCGCAGTGAGTCCTCGATGGCGGTCAGTTTCATCTTTGCCGCGGGCAGAGGAGGGAAGCTGGCATCGGGTGGCGCAACGATGGGCGGTGGCGCTGCCGGTTCAAGGTCATCCTCGGGAATCTCCAGCTTCTGCTGCTCGTCGCCAGCCGCCTCGACACCCCAGCTCTCCGGCGTCTCCCGCCCACTGAGATTGCGAAAGATCAGCAGCTCGACATCGTAGGTCTGGATGGGCGTTGCTTGCTGGGCGACCGCGGAGCTCACAGACATGAAGGCTGTCAGCAACACCGCCACACCCAACTTGCGCTGGCGGGCACCGAGGCGAGTGAAGAAAGCTGAATGGCTCATGCGTTGAGTTTAGCAGCTGGTGGCGGCATCACGCCTGCCGCCGGAAGCAGACGGGGCGGTGGCTCGCGGTGGCTGTCGGGGGATGTGTCCTCCCGGCACCGGGCGCCGGCCGGAGCGCATTGCGCTCCTCACCGCACGTCCATGATGAGCCCTGCTGTTGCGGCCCCATCCCTGTGCCGCAAAGCTGCCGGGAGAACACATCCCCCGACAGCCACCGCCGATACGTCGGCGGTAACGGGCCTATCGCCTGAATTTTTGCGGCTTGCTTGTGGATTTGTAGCTCACCGTCGGTTTCGGCGGCGGAGCCTTCGGCGGATTCGCTTTCGTCACCGCCGCCGCGATGACTTTTTCGCGGGCCTTTTCCGCCGCCAGCTCACTTGCGGTCGGTGTTGCCTTAGCCAGTTCGGCCAGCAACTGTTCGGCCTGGGTGAAGCGCAGCTCCTCCTGTTCGAGGTTCATGGTGAACTTCAGCTTGTTGCCGCCTTCGAGCCGGTGCGTGCGGGAGTTGCGCTGTACGTACCGGATCAATGTGCCCGGCTCGACATTGGTATCGCTTTCGAACGTCACTGAGCCTCCGCCCGGACCAATGTCGACCTTGCGCAACCCTAGCGCGCGGGCGGCTTGTTTGAACTCGGCGATACGGAACAAGTTCTTCGCCGGCGGCGGTAACAGACCGAAACGGTCGATCATCTCCACCTGCAGCTCTCGCAATTCCTCATTGGTCTTGGCAGCGGCGATGCGCTTGTACAGCACCAGACGCAAATGCACGTCGGGCAAATATTCGTCCGGCAGCAGCGACGGCGCATGCAGGTCCACTTCCGGTCCCTGGTGCATGGGCTGATCCAGCTGCGGCACCTTGCCGGACTTCAACGCATTGACCGCGCGCTCCAGCATTTCCATGTAGAGCGCGTAACCAATCTCCTGAATCTGACCGCTCTGTCCTTCGCCGAGCAATTCACCGGCACCGCGAATCTCGAGATCGTGAGTCGCGAGCGTGAAGCCCGCGCCCAGGTCTTCGAGCGACTCGATCGCTTCCAAGCGTTTCACCGCGTCCGCCGTCATCAAATTGCGCGGCGGCGTCATCAAATACGCGTACGCCTGGTGATGCGACCGACCGACGCGACCACGCAGCTGATGCAACTGCGCGAGACCGAGCTTATCGGCGCGGTCGATGATGATGGTGTTCGCGGACGGCACGTCGATGCCGCTCTCGACGATGGTCGTACACACCAGCAGATTTGAGCGCTGGTGATAGAAATCCAGCATGACTTGTTCCAGCTCGCGCTCGCGCATCTGGCCATGGCCGATGGCGATGCGTGCTTCGGGAACGAGCTCCGCCAGCGTGCGAGCCGTTTTCTCGATGGTGTCGACGCTGTTGTGCAGGAAATAGATCTGACCGCCGCGGCGGATTTCGCGCAGACAGGCCTCGCGGATGGTTGCTGTGTCCCACTGCGACACAAATGTCTTGATCGACAATCGAGACACGGGCGGCGTCGTGATCAACGACAACTCGCGCAGCCCACCCATGGCCATGTTCAGCGTGCGGGGAATCGGCGTTGCTGTGAGCGTCAATACATCCACTTCCGCGCGCAGCTGTTTCAGCTTCTCTTTGTCTTTGACGCCGAACCGATGTTCTTCGTCGATGATGAGCAGGCCGAGGCGGGCGAACTTCACGCCCGACTGCAGCAGCCGATGCGTGCCGACGACGATGTCGGTCTGGCCGGACTCCAGCGTCGCCATCACATGATTCACTTCCTTGGCTGTGCGGAAGCGCGACAAAGATTCCACGCGCACCGGCCAGTCAGCGAAGCGGTCAGCAAATGTTTGATAGTGCTGTTGAGCGAGCAGGGTGGTAGGCACGAGCACCACGACTTGTTTGCCGGCTTGCACGGCGACGAACGCCGCACGCAGCGCGACTTCGGTTTTGCCGAAACCCACGTCGCCGCACACGACGCGATCCATCGGTCGCCCGCTGCCCAGATCTTCGACCACGGAGCGAATGGCCGCCGCTTGGTCAGCGGTCTCTTCGAACTTGAACGCAGCTTCGAATGCGCGCAGATCGTCTTCAGGGGCGAGCAGTTGCTCGCCCTGGCGTGCGGCGCGTCGCGAATACAAATCCAACAATTCTGCCGCGGTGTCGCGAATGCGCTGTGCGGCTTTCTTGCGTGCTTTTTCCCAAGCATCGCCGCCGAGCTTGTGCAGCGGCGCCTGGTCTGCCGGTGCGCCGGTGTAGCGGCTGACCAGATCCAATGCCTGCACCGGCACATATAACTTGTCGCCTTCGGCATATTCCAGCACCAGGAACTCGCTGGTGAGCCCGCCGACGTCCAGCGTCGCCAGTCCGACGAAACGGCCGACGCCGTATTCTTCGTGTACCACCGGCGAGCCTGGATGCAGGTCGGTGAGATCGCGAATGATCTTTTCCGGATCGCGCTCGGGGCGGCGCCGCCGACGCTCCTGTCTGGCGCGCTCGCCAAACAATTGTTCCTCGGCGATCAATGCGAGCGGCGGATCATCCAGTTGCAGACCGGTCGAGATCGGCGATACGGTGATCGCGAGGCGATCGTTGCTGGCCTCGAATGCCGACCAGCTTTCCACCAGCTGCGGCTTCTGATGACTCTTGTTGAGCAGATCCAACAGCATCTCGCGTCGACCCGCGGACTCGGCAGCGAGTAACACGCGGCCCGGGAACGTGCTCAGGAAATTCACCAGCTCGCGGGCGGGCTCTTCGCTGCGCTGATCGACGCGCAGGCTCGGCGGCACGCGCGTGGCGAAGTTCTGATAGGGCAGCGTTTGCGTCAGCGGATCCAACTCGACCCGCGACAGCTCGATGCGCCGATAGGAAGTCATGCGTTGCATGAACTCCGCGACCGGCATGGACACTTCACGCGGCAACAGGATGGGTCGATCGACGTCGTGGCCGCGTTGCTCGTAGCGGGTTTCGATTTCGGTGAACGCCTGCGCGGCCATCGACTCGATCTCGCGCTCGACGGCGATGATGGTGTTCGGCGGCAGATAGTCGAGCAGCGTCGAGGTCTTGTCGAAGAACAGCGGCAGGTAGTACTCGATGCCCGGCGGCGGTGCACCTTCGGCGATATCGCGATAGATCGACATGCGCGTCAGATCGCCGGGGAAACGGTTACGGAAGCGACGCTTGAAGTTCTGGATGCCCTCAGCCGTGAGCGGGAACTCGCGCGCGGGCAGCAAACGAAGCGCTGCCACCTTGTCGCCGGAGCGTTGCGTTTCCGGATCGAATTTGCGGATCGACTCGACTTCGTCATCGAACATGTCGAGGCGATAGGGCGTGTCGCTGCCCATGGGATACAGATCGACGATCGAGCCGCGTACCGCGAACTCGCCTGGCGCCATCACCTGTGAGCTCGAGACGTAACCGGCGCCCGCCAGACGATCGCGAAACGCCGCGACATCGAAAGTTTCGCCGGCTTTGAGATCGAAGGCATGCGCATCGATGTAAGCCTGCGGCGGCAATCGCTGCAGCATCGTTTCCAAGTCGACGATGACGATGCCCTTGGTCAACCGCGGCAGGGTGGACAGCAGGCGCAGCCGTTGCGAAACGATGTCGGGATGCGGCGAGAACAGGTCGTAGGGCAGCGTTTCCCAGCCGGCAAAGGTCTCAATGAGCGTGCCGGGCTCGCAGAAGAAGCGCAGTTCGTCCTCGGTACGGCTGGCCTGTCGCGCATCGTGCGCGATCACCAGCATCGGCTGAGAAGACTTGCGTGCGGCTTCCGCTAACCACAGCGCAGTTGCGGAGCCATAGAGTTGGCCCCAACGTACCTGCAGTTGCGTTCGGCTGGGAAGAATCGGACGGTCGGGGTCGGTCATCGCTGCGCCTTAATGGGGGCGTCGGAGTCAGTTCAAATAGCGAACACTCGGGCCGACGCCTTGCGGCGTCCCCGAAGGGGCGATGACTCTACCAGAGAGAACCTGACGGCGGCGGGGTGGGTTTCGTCAGCCGATGACGACAGTGTGGATGACCAGCTGATGCTCGAAATAGACCTCGAAACCGGGATATTTCCAGCGCGTGATCGGTGGTTCGCCGACGGCGGGCAGGCGCTCGCTGGGCGAGCCGAACTGGGCTTCGACCTTGTCCATGGACATACCGCGGGCCGGCATGGCCTGCTGGCTGGCGCTCGGCGCGGCCGGAGTGGTCAGCTCATCGGCGTGCACGGCCGTAGCGGCCGCGGATACGGCCAGGGCCGCCAGCAGCGGCAGCTTGGAACGCAGCTTGGGGCGAATCTGAAAGCTCATACACCCTCCTCGAATACCGGCCCTCCAGGGCCGGCAGGACTGTATAGCAGGGCTTACATAAGGGCCAAGCTCGGCACCGCGATTTGTTGTCGCAGTTCACATTTCCGGGCCAGTTTCCATCAGGGCCGGGCCAAGGTAGCCTTGCCCGCCCGAAAGGAGTGACATGTTCCACCCCCTGCCGCTTTACATCGGGCTGCGTTACGTACGCAGCCGTAGCCAAGGCTTCTTCGTCTCGTTCATCAGTTGGGTTTCGATGCTGGGCATCTGCGTCGGGGTGGCGGCGCTGATTACCGTGATTTCGGTCATGAACGGGCTGGAAGGCGAGATGCGGGGGCGTCTGCTGCTGCTGGCCTCCCATGCCACCCTGTCCGGCGAACCTGAACAGCTCGCGGACTGGCCGGCGCTTGCGGATCGGATCCGCAAGCAAGACGGGGTCGTCGGCGTCGCTCCTTATATCGATCTGCAGGGCATGCTGGGGCGCGGTGCGGACATGCGGGCGGCGCTGATCCGCGGCGTCGATCCCAAGCTGGAGCCGGAGGTGTCCGATATCGGCGCCCACATGCAAGTCGGCAACTTCGGCGACCTGATTGCGGGCGAGCAGCACATCATCCTGGGGGCCGGTCTCGCTTATGCGCTCGATGCGCGGGTGGGCGATGAGATCACCGTGCTCGTGCCGGCGCTGGCGGCGCAAGGCGAGGGGGTGGTCGGCGGCATCGATCTGAAGCCTCGCATTCAGAACTTCATCGTCAGCGGCGTGTTCGAAGTCGGCGCTCAGGAGCAAGACAACGTGCTCGCGCTGATTCATTTACAGGATGCGTCGGGGCTTGCGGGTACGCATGGCATGCCCAACGGCCTGCGCCTGAAGTTCAACGACATCTTCGCCGCACCCGTGCGTACCCCGCAGATCAACCAGGCACTGGGCGGCCAGTTCAAGGTGAGCGACTGGTCGATCGAGAACGCCAGCTACTTCCGGGCAGTGCGCATCGAGAAGACCATGATGACGTTGATCATGATGCTGATCGTGGCCGTGGCTGCTTTCAACATCGTCGCGGCGCTGGTCATGGTCGTGAACGAGAAGCGCACCGACATTGCCATCCTGCGCACCGTCGGCATGACGCCGCGCGCTGTGGTTGGCGTGTTCATGACGCAAGGGGTGTTGATCGGCTGGTTTGGCGCGCTGCTCGGCTTGATCGTGGGGCTGTTGCTGGCCTTGAATGTGTCGACCATCGTGCCGTTCCTCGAAGGGCTGTTTGGCGCCAAGGTGTTCGATCCGACGGTGTTCGTGATTTCGGACATGCCCTCGGAGGTGCAGTGGCCGCAGGTCATCGGCATTACCCTGACGGCGTTGGTGCTCACAGTGGTGGCGACGATTTATCCGTCGCTGCGGGGCGCGGCCACCGAACCGGCGGAAGCGTTGCGCTATGAGTAAGCGTTACGAATTCCTCATCGGTCGCCGCTACCTGCGCTCGAATCGGGGCAATCGATTCGTTTCTTTCATCTCGACCATCTCCATGCTCGGCATTGCCATCGGCGTGGCGGTGCTCATCGTCGTGCTGTCGGTGATGAACGGCTTCGAGCAGGAGGTGCGCGGTCGTATTCTGAGTCTGACCTCGCACGCCACCATCAGCGCGTTCGGCTCGGGCCTGTCGGATTGGCAGGGCACTGCCGGGAAGATCGACGAGCATCCCGAAGTGGTGGCCTCCGCCCCTTACATCGAGGCGCAAGCGTTACTGATGGCTGGTTCGAAGAGCAGCGGCGCAATGGTCACGGGCGTGCTGCCCGATTACGAGCGCAAGGTCACCTCGATCACCGAGAAGATGGCGGAGGGCTCGTTCGATGAGCTCAAGCCCGGCGGCTACGGCATCGTGCTCGGCGTGGAGCTGGCGAAGAACTTGAATGTGTCGTTGGGCGATCGGGTCGTGGTCGTCACGCCGCTGCGCAAGACCACGCCGGTGGGCGTCATGCCGGTCTATCGTGCCTTCAAGGTGGTCGGCATTTTCAATGCCGCCATGTACGAGTTCGATCGCAATCTGGCCTATGTGAATTTGCAGGACGCGGCGCGTCTGTATCGTATGGGGAATGACGTGACCGGCCTGCGCCTGAAGCTCAATGATATGTTCCAGGCGCCGCACCTGGTGCGCGAGCTGGCGCTGTCGCTGGGCGGCGGCTATTACATCGATGACTGGACGCGCAAGCACGCCAACTTCTTCCGTTCCATCCAGCTCACGAAATCGGCGATGTTCCTGATCCTGCTGCTGGTGGTCGCGGTCGCGGCATTCAACATCGTGTCGACGCTGGTCATGGTCGTGAAAGACAAGCGCACCGACATTGCGATTCTTCGCACCATCGGCGCTGCGCCGCGCGGCATTCTGAGCATTTTCATGACGCAAGGGACGGCGATCGGGTTCATCGGCACGATCGCGGGCGTCGCGCTCGGCGTGCTGATCTCGGTCAATCTGGAAACGTTGATCCACGGCCTCGAAGCGGTGCTCGGCGTGCACTTTCTGGATGCCAAGGTCTATTACATCAGCGATCTGCCGGCGACGGTGCAGTGGCCCGATGTGATCAAGATCAGTGTGACCACCTTCCTGCTATGTTCGCTGTCGACGTTGTATCCGGCCTGGCGCGCGGCGCGCACGCAGCCTGCGCAGTCATTGCGGCACGATTGAGCTGACGGATCCTCGCTAGAAATCAAACCAAGAGAGCTTCATGTCCGATCCGGTTCTGGCTTGTGACAATCTGACCAAACATTTCCAGCAGGGCGACACCCGCGTGGAAGTGCTCAAAGGCATCGACCTCACCATTCATCCCGGCGAGCGCGTCGCCATCGTGGGCGCGTCCGGCTCGGGCAAGACCACGTTGCTGCAGCTGTTGGGCGGCTTGGACCTGCCCACCTCGGGCACAGTCCGGATCGCGGGTCAGGAAATCAGCCAGCTTTCCGACAAGGAGCGCGGCGATCTGCGCAATCGGGCGCTGGGCTTCGTGTATCAGTTCCATCACCTGCTGCCCGAGTTCACGGCATTGGAAAACGTCGCGATGCCGTTGCTGATTCGTCGCGTGTCGGTCGAAGAGGCGCGCACGCAAGCACGCCAATTGTTGGAGCGTGTGGGCTTGGGCGCGCGTCTGGAGCATCGGCCGGGGCAGTTATCCGGCGGTGAGCGTCAGCGCGCCGCCGTAGCTCGTGCGCTGGTTACGCGTCCGCCGGTCGTATTGGCCGATGAGCCCACGGGCAATCTCGATGGCGCGAATGCGCGCCAGGTCTTCGAGCTGATGTTGGAATTGAATCGTGAGCTCGGTACGGCGCTGATCATCGTGACTCACGCGCCGGAGCTGGCTGCGCAACTGCAGCGCTCGCTGACATTGACCGACGGGCGCCTGCACGAATAATCGTAGTTCGAGGCGTTATTTCTCGGCTTTCGCCGACGCTTTCAAGCTGCTTGCGCCTTTGCGCTCGTGATATTTGAGCACCAGGCTGAGGTGCCAGATGCCGCCGAGCAGCGCGTAGCCGATCAGGGCCGCAAGCACGCCGAGCACCAGACATCCCAGCAGGAACGGCTTCCAGATCGGCAGCAGCTGCGTGGTCAGCCATTCCCAGCTCATGGCGAACGCGATGGGGTGAATGGTGACGTGAAGCAGTTGGCAGCCCACCCAGTAAGCGCCCACGTACATGGGCACCATGGTCAAGGGATTGGCCAGAAAGGTGCCGAAGATGGCGGCGGGCACGTTCAAGCGCAAGCTCAACGCCAGCACGGTAGCGAGCAAAAAGTGCACGGGGATGGGCACGAAGGCGATCGCCAGGCCGAGCGCGAACGCACGCGCCACGTTGCGCCGGTTCAGGCTCCAGTACACCGGATGCTCCAGCAGCAGGCGAAACGGCCGCATGAACCAGCGATCTTTCCAGCGATGGCGCTGGCGGCTGAGCGGTTTGAAGACGCGTCGGGGCATTCAATGTAGAGGCAGGGACTCGAACGCGGATTATCTCAGCCGCGCTCGCTGCCCGCGACGGATTTATTTGCGCGCAAGGAGGCGCGATGGGTGCGATTGCCCTCGGATTCCTGGCAGGCCACTGCCTGATTCACAGTTTGCCTCGGCTGCCGGCCCTTATATGGCTGGTCGCGGTCGTGCTTGCAGTGTCGATGTTGCTCGTAGGGAGACACCGCGCCGCGCGTAACGCAGGCAATTTCAGTATTGCTACGATATTCACTGCGGTGTTGCTCGGGGGCGTGTGGGCCTGGGGTCATGCAGCCTGGCGACTGGCGAACGACCTGCCACCGCTGCTCGAAGGGCGCGACCTGACAGTACGTGGCTTCATCGCGTCGTTGCCCGATCCGCAAGGCGACCCGCAATTCGTCATCGATGTGATCGATGCGCCAGCGGACGTTCCACGGCGCTTGCGGCTGACCTGGTATCGCGCGCCAGCGGCGCCGTGGCCGGGCGAGCAGTGGCAACTCACCGTTCGTTTGAAACGTCGCAACGGGTTCGCCAATCCAGGCGGATTCGACTACGAAGGTTATTTGTTTCGCGAAGGCATCGGCGCCGTTGGCTATGTGCGCGACGATCCCGGCAATCGGCGCTTGCGTGCGGCGACCCATCGATATCCCATCGAGCAAACGCGGGCCTGGATAGGTTCGCGGCTCGCCGGCGCGGTAGGCGAGCATCGGATGCTCGGCGTGCTGCAGGGCCTGGCGATCGGCGATACCAGTGCCATGCAAGCGCAGCAGTGGCGAGTGTTCGCTGCGACGGGCACGACTCATTTGATGGCGATCTCCGGTCTGCACATCGGCATGGTGGCCATGCTCGCGGCTTGGGCGGGTGGTTGCATCGTTCGTTGGCCTCGTGCGCAGTCGCTGGGATTGACGGCGATGCACGGTCGGGTGCTCGCTGGTCTGACAGCCGCGCTGATCTATTCGGCGCTCGCGGGGCTGTCTATTCCCACGCAGCGTACTCTGGTGATGCTGTGTATTTATTTCGGTCTGCGCTGGTGGCGACGTCCGCTGGCCATCGGTCGATCGCTGAGTCTGGCGCTGATCGCCATTCTGCTGGTCGATCCGTTTGCGACGCTGGCGGTGGGGGCGTGGCTATCGTTCATCGCGGTGCTGGTGATTCTCATGGCGACCTCGGGCCGCCTCGCGCGCGAATCGATGATTGCGAGCTTCAGCCGCGTGCAATGGGCCGTGACGGTTGGACTGGTCCCTGTGTTGCTGATGGCGTTCGGCAATCTTTCCGTCGTGTCACCGGTCGCGAACGCGCTGGCGATTCCTTTGTTCACGCTATTGATCGTGCCGAGCCTGTTGGTCGGCACGGTGGTCGCAATGATTCATCCTGCACTCGGCGCGCCGTTACTCGAGCTTCCTGCATGGTTGCTCGATGCGGGCTGGCCCGTGCTGGAGTGGCTCGCGCAGCAGCCGTTGGCGGTGTGGCATGCGCCGCAGCCATCGCTGCCAGTCTTCGTCGCGCTGGTGGCTGGCGTGTCGTTACTGATGTTGCCGGCGATCTGGCCGGTGCGTCTGAGCGGCGCATTGCTGTGCTTGCCGATGATGTTCTATCGCGCACCGACGCCGCCGCCCGGCACATTCGAACTGACGGTGCTCGATGTGGGGCAGGGGCTGGCGGCGGTGGTGCGAACGCACTCGCGCACGTTGGCGTATGACACAGGGCCGGTGTATCCCTCGGGTCGCAGCGCTGCGGAACTGGCCGTGCTGCCGTTTCTGCGCCATAGCGATGTGCGCAGCATCGATACGTTGATGGTGAGTCATGGCGACCAGGACCATAGCGGCGGCTTGTCCGAGCTGCTGGCGGGACTGCCTGTTCGAGCCCTGTCGATCGGCCCGTCGGTCGCCACGGCAGCATCGACCAGCGTCGGGTGCGAGCGCGGACAGCAGTGGCAATGGGACGGCGTGTGGTTCACCGTCCTTCATCCGAAAGCGCATTCCGAAGCGCAGTCACTCCCTGAAAGCCGCAACAATGGTTCATGTGTGTTGCTGGTCCAGGGCGACCATGGCGCCGCGTTGCTGACCGGGGATATCGAGGCCGACGCCGAGCGTCGGCTGCTGGAACAGGAATTGCCGCGTGCTACCGTCGTGGTCGCACCTCATCACGGCAGTGACACTTCCTCGAGTTCGCTATTCGTCGCCGCCGTGCGACCGGATGTGACAATTTTTTCCACCGGCTATCGCAATCGCTGGAATTTCCCGCGTCCGGCGGTGGTGGCGCGCTGGCAGGAGGCGGGCGCTCGCTGTTACGACACCGGCGCAAGTGGCGCAATCACCGTCACGTTCGGTGCTACGGGTTTGCAAGTTCGCGAGCAACGTCACACACAGCGACGGTACTGGAGCCGGTAATGATGCTGCTACGATGAAAGCTGTTAGTATGCGGCGAATAACCCGGCTCCCCATACACGGTCACAGCAAACACTGTCATGTTCGAAATCGTGAAAGCCGGCGGCATCATGATGGGGCCCATCATCCTCGCCTCCATCGTGACCGCAGCCATTTTTCTGGAACGCCTCTGGACCTTGCAGACCAAGCGGGTGCTGCCCGCGGAGCTCACCGAAAAGGTGTGGCGCTGGGTGGAGCAGGGCCAGATTCAGGACAAGCACATCGCCGCGCTTCAGCAGAACTCGCCGCTGGGCAAGATCCTGGCTGCGGGCCTGGCCAATCGCAATCGCGATCGTGTGGTGATCCGCGAGGCCATCGAGGATACGGGCCGGCACGTAGTGCACGAGCTGGACCGCTTCATCGGTACGGTCGGCACCATCGCCTCGCTGTCGCCGCTGATGGGCCTGCTGGGCACCGTGTTCGGCATGATCCGCACCTTCAACGCCATCACCACCGCGGGCATCGGCAATCCGGCCAGCCTGGCCGGCGGCATCGCCGAGGCACTGATCACCACCGCAGCGGGCCTTACGGTCGCCATTCCGGCGCTGCTGGCCTATAAATACCTGCGCGGCCGCGTGCAGACGCTGGTGGTGCAGATGGAAAAGGAAGCCATCAAGCTGGTCGAGTCCCTGGAAGCCCAGGCGCGGGAAGCGGCATGAACCTGCGGCCCAGGGACCATGAAGAGCCGGAGATGAACCTCACGTCGCTGATCGACGTGGTGCTGCTGCTGCTCATCTTTTTCATGGTCTCGACCACGTTCGTCGACGAGTCGCGCATCAAGCTGCAACTGCCCCAGGCCAGCAACGAGCCGGCGGCCAATCAGAAAAAGGATCCCATCGAGGTGGCCGTGACCGCCACCGGCGAGTATCGTGTCAACGGCCAGGTGTTGATCAACACCAGCCCCGCGACATTGTCGGCCGCGGTCTCCAAGCTTGCTGGCGAGCGGCGCGACCTGCCGGTTACCATTCGAGCCGATGCGCGCAGTACGCATCAGTCGGTGGTGACGGCCATGGACGTGCTCGGCCGCCTCGGATTCAAGGCTATCAGCATTGCCACAGTCAACGATCAGAACAACTCGGGCTCAACCCAATAGCGACGTCCCCCCCAAGCACGTCCCCGGCACCATGTCACGTTCCGATCGCGGCTCGACGGCCTCCGTGCCGGGCGACGCCTGGCAGACCTACAAGCGCCTGATCGGTTACCTGCGGCCTCATCGGGGCATGTTCGCGCTCGGCATGCTCGGTGCGATCGTGTTCTCGATCAGCATGGTGAGCTTTACCGCGTTCGCCAAAGTGTTCGGCGACGGCACGTTCGAGAACCGGGATCCGCGCACCATCGTCTGGTTGCCAGTGGCATTGGTTGGCTTGTTCCTGTTGCGCGGCCTCGGCGATTTCACCCAGACCTACTGCATGGGCTACGTCGGCCGGCAGATCGTCAAGCGGCTGCGCGGCCAGATCTTCGAGCGCATCGTGCAGCTGCCGGTCGGGTACTTCGACCGCAACTCCAGCAGCGTGCTGCTGACCAAGCTCACGTACAACACCGAGCAGATCGGTCAGGCCGCCACCGACTCGGTATTGATCACGCTGCGCGAGGCGCTGACCATCATCGGCTCGATCGTCGCATTGTTCTATTTCAATGCCCGGCTGGCGGCGGTCGCACTGATCATGGGCCCGCTGGTGGCGTGGCTGATCGGCATCATCAACAAGAAGTTCCGCCGCTACAGTCACCGCATTCAGGATTCGATGGGCGACATCACGCGCATCGCCAAAGAAACATTGGAAGCACCGCGGGTCGTCAAGGTCTACAACGCCGAGAGCTATCAGGCTGGGCAGTTCGAAGGCGTGAACGAGCACAACCGCCGCTCGCACATGCGCCTGGTGCTCACCAAAGGCTTGTCGAATCCGGTGGTACAGATGGTCACGGCGACCGGCTCGGCCATCGTGCTGTCCATCGCGATCTCGGACGCAATCAACGGCCGTACCAGCATGGGCGACCTGCTGGCGTTCTTCGTGGCGTTGGTCGGCATCGCTCAGCCGCTACGTGCGCTGGTGGGCGTGTCGGGGCCGCTGCAGCAGGGCATCGCTGCCGGTCAGAGTATTTTTCAGTTGCTGGATGAGGCGCCGGAGCCAGAGGGTGGCAATCTGGTGACCGAGCGCGTACGCGGCGATATCGAATACCAGAATATTTCTTTCACGTATCCGGTAGGTAGCGGCGCGGCCTTGCACAATGTGAATCTGAGCGTCGCAGCCGGCGAGGTGGTCGCTATCGTCGGCCGGTCGGGCAGCGGCAAGTCCACACTGGTGAACCTGTTGCCGCGCTTCTATGAGCCGGACGCGGGCACGATTCGCGTCGACGGTCATGAGTTGCACGAGTATCAGCTGAACAATCTGCGCGAGCAGATTGCGGTCGTCAGCCAGGATGTCGTGGTGTTCAACGATACGATCCGCGCCAACATTGCCTTCGGGCGCAAAGCTTCCGACGAGCAGATCGAGCGGGCTGCACAAGCGGCGCTGGTCATGGATTTCGTGCGCGAGCTGCCGGCGGGGCTGGATACGATGGTTGGCGACCGCGGCGTGTTGCTGTCGGGCGGGCAGCGGCAGCGAATCTCGATTGCGCGCGCCCTGCTGAAGAATGCGCCCATCCTGATTCTGGATGAGGCCACCTCGGCGCTGGACACCGAGTCCGAGCGCTCCATTCAGGCGGCACTCGAAGAGCTCATGCATAACCGCACGACGCTGGTCATCGCGCATCGCCTGTCGACGGTGGAGAAAGCCGACCGCATTCTGGTCATGGAAGCCGGGCGAGTCATCGAAAGCGGCACGCACGCCGAGCTGATCGCGAAACAAGGACAGTACGCGACGCTGCATGCGCTGCAGTTCAACGCATGAGCGTGGCTGGACGCCAGGTTCAATGCCGCTTGCAGCAATCACTGCGTAAACCCGCCACCTTCGGTGGCGACAGTTGATGGCGCTGCAGATGGACGCCTTCCTGCAACGAGTCTGGTACGAACGTCGATCGCAGTGGTTCTCGCTGCTGCTCCTGCCGCTGTCCTGGTTGTTTGCTGCCGTCGCTGCTGTTCGCCGTGCAGCTTATCGACGCGGCTGGTCGCGATCGTTTCGCGTCTCACGTCCGGTGATCGTCGTCGGCAACATTACCGTTGGCGGCACCGGCAAAACTCCCATGACGATCTGGCTCGCCGAGCGGCTGCGCGCGCGAGGCGTGCAGGTGGGCATCGTCCTGCGGGGATATGGCGGCACTTCGCCGCAGTGGCCGCGCGATGTAACTAACGAAACGTCCGCTGAAGAAGTTGGCGATGAAGCTGTGTTGCTCGCTCGCCGAACGGGCGCGTTGGTGGTCGCCGGGCCCGATCGAGTCGCCGCCGCGAATCGGGCCATCGAGCGCGGTGCTCGAGTGATCGTGTGCGATGACGGTTTGCAGCACTACCGCCTGGCGCGCGACCTCGAGATCGCAGTCATCGATGAACGACGCGGATTGGGCAATCGCCGCCTGTTGCCCTCGGGGCCGCTGCGGGAGCCGCCGAGTCGTTTGCAGAGCGTGGATTTGAAGGTCCTTACCCGACGCGTTCAGCCGACGCCAGCGGCCAACCCGCTGCCCAATGCAATTGTGACCACGCCCGTGCTCGGCGACGCCATGTCGCTGGGGACCGGCGAGCGCCGCGCTTTGCAGAGTTTCGTGGGCTCACCAGTGCACGCAGTCGCCGGCATCGGCAATCCACAAGCGTTCTTCGACGCGCTGACCGGGCTGGGCCTGACGGTGAATGCGCATCCTTTGCCGGATCACGCCAGGCTGACCGAGACGGACATTTCTTTCCCCGATGGCGCCCCAGTGCTAATGACCGAGAAGGATGCAGTAAAATGCCCGCCCGGCGCTGCTGCTTCGCGCCTCGCGAATTGCTGGGCAGTGCGCCTGGATGTCGCGATCGGCGAGGCGGATGCGCAGGCCATCGATCGTTTGCTCGATCGCGTACTGGCTGCCAACTGATGATTGGAGCGTCCATGGACTCCAAATTGCTCGACATCCTCGCCTGTCCGCTGTGCAAGGGCCCCTTGCAGTACGCGAAGGCACAGCAATTGCTGATCTGCCGCGCCGATCGGCTCGCTTATCCCATTCGCGACGGCATTCCCGTCATGCTCGAAGACGAGGCTCGCACGCTCGAGCCCATGGATCCGTTGCTGAAGGATTGATGTGACATTCAAAGTCGTCATCCCGGCGCGTTACGCGTCGGCACGCTTGCCGGCCAAGCCGCTGTTGGATATCGGCGGCCGTCCGATGATCCAGTGGGTGATCTCCGCGGCGGCGCGCAGCGGTGCCGATGAGGTGCTGGTCGCGACGGATGACGCGCGAATTGCTGGCGTTGCCATCGATCCGCGCTCGCAACAGTCGATCGCAGTGATGACCAGCGAGCATCATCCTTCCGGCACGGATCGAATTGCCGAAGTTGCGAGTCGGCGCGGCTGGGACCAGCGAACCATCGTCGTGAATGTCCAAGGCGATGAGCCATTGCTGCCGCCGGCATTGGTGGTACAGGTGGCCGGACTACTCGACCAGCACGCCGATGCCGACATTGCGACATTGTCGACGCCCGTTACCAGCTTGCACGAATTCCTCGATCCCAATGTGGTGAAAGTCGTGACGGCGAATGACGGCACGGCCCTGTATTTCAGTCGCGCACCGATTCCCTGGACGCGTGACGGAGCAGCGCAAGGATTGGCGAGCCAAGTGAGCTTCGCCGGCGCGCAGCGTCACTTGGGCATCTATGCCTACCGAGTCGAAGCTCTGCAGCGGGTGACCGCGTTGCCGCCAGCGGAGCTGGAAGTCACGGAGAAGCTGGAGCAACTGCGCGCGTTGCAAGCTGGGATGAAACTCGTCGTCGCTGTGGCTGCAGTGCCGCCGCCGGCTGGCGTGGATACAGAAAGCGATCTCGCCCGAGTGCGCGCGGTGCTCGGCGCCAGCCCCAACTGATAAACATCGCTAGCGGCGATCGTCGCCCAGCTTGGTGAGCTCGGAGTGATGCGCGGTCTCCAGCACATCGCTGTCCCAGCGGATCAGTAAATAACCCAAGTCCATCAATCTCAGGACCGTACCGTCAGGAAATTCGGGACGGCGCGGCGCCCTGACCCGATCGCCTTCCGCGAAGCTATGCGACAACTTGGACATGAGCCGCAGCCGTGGCGAATGCAAGAGAGCAGGGAATGGCGCGATTCGGGCAGCGGGATAGCAGCGGCATCATCTAAATTGTTGTGACCGTGGGCGGCCGATGCGTTGTACGTGCGCCCCGCGGGGGCGCCCATTCGCACTTACGATTAGGGGAAGATGCGAGTGCCTGCTTCAGCAAAGCACGCAGCGGTTGCTGGCCGGCATGGAATGTGCGATTGATGATCCCATGAGCAGCAACTATCGAGTCTTGTTCGTGTGCATGGGAAACATTTGCCGCTCGCCGTCGGCGGAGGGCGTGTTTCGCCATGTGCTGTCGACCGATGCCCCGGACTTGCAGGTCGAAATCGATTCGGCGGGCACGCACGATTATCACGTGGGCTCGCCGCCGGATCGGCGTTCGATCGCAGCGGCCAGGCGTCGAGGCATCGATCTGTCGGAGTTGCGTGCGCGCATGGTCGCTGCCGAAGACTTCGATCGCTACGATCTGATTCTGGCGATGGACGAGGAGAATCTGCAGGAGTTGCGGCGTCGCGCACCGACGACGCGTCACGAGCGCATTCGTTTGATGATGGAGTTCGCGCCGCATGCGGCCTCGCGCTATGTGCCCGATCCGTATTACGGCGGTGCGCAGGGCTTCGAGGAAGTGCTGGATCTGTTGCAAGAGGCAGCGCAGGGCCTGGTGGCCGAGCTGCGTAGCCTGCGCAGATAAACAAAAAGGCCGGCGGTTTCCCGCCGGCCTTTGCTTTCAATCCAGGGACGCTCGCTTACTCGTCGCGACGCGTACCCGTGCCGCCCCACGAGCTGCTGCCACTCGACGGCGACGAGCTCCACACAGTGTATTTCTCACTGCTGTTCGAAGCGGCGGCCGGTGCATGTGCTTCGGGCTCGCGAGGCTTCGGAGCCGGAGCAGGGGACGACTCGCCCGAATGCTCATGATGAGCATGCTCACGAGGCGCGTGCTCACGAGGTGCCGGTTGTTCGCGAGGCGCTTCGGAGCGGGGGGCTTCGGATCGAGGCTGAGACTCGGGCCGGCTTGGCGCGCCGCCGCTGAAATCACTGCCACCACCCGAGCTCGATTCGCGAGGCGCGGACGGAGCATGGTCTCCAGACGCACCGCTCGAAGATGCGCCTGCAGAAGCGCCATCGCCGTGGGCTTGGCCTTCGCCGCCCTGACCGCCACCGACATGTCCATCGTCACCGCCGCGATCGTCGCCGCCGCGATCGTCACCGCCACGGCCGCGACCGCGACGACGGCGACCACGACGACCGCGTCCGCCGCGCTCACCTCGTTCTCCACGCTCGCCCGAGCGCTGAGCGTCACCGCCCGGGGCGGCTCCTGCTGCGGCCGGAGCTGCACCTTCAGCTGGCGCCGCGGCTGCCGGAGCAGCGGGTGCGCGCTGAGGTTGTTGTTGCTGACGCTGCTGTTGTTGTGGACGAGCCGCTTCGCTACGACCGCCTTCGGCGCCGTGCTTGCGATCCTGACGTTGCTGTTGACCGTCACGACGGCCTTCCTGCGCCGGCTTCTCGGAACGCTGTTCCTGCTTGCCGCCGCGATCCCGATCTCGATCGCGCGAGCCGCGGCCCTGACGATCGCGATCACGATCCCGATCCCGGCCATGACGATCGCGATCTCGGCGATGACTGTCGGTGCGAGGGCGCTGGCTGTCGCGACGCGCGGGTTCAACGACCGGCGCGGGCGGCGTGCCCGTGCCGAAGAAATAACGCCACAGCTTCACGAAGATGCCGACCTGCTCGACGGCTTCGGGTTTCGGCGGCGGCGCGATGGTGGTTTCCATCGCGATGGTCGGCGGCGGCGGAATCGACGGCACGGTCGACGTTACGACTGCCGGTTGAGCCGCTGCGGCGCGCTCCTCGCGCTTGGCGATCTCTTCGGCGGATGGCTGCGGAGCGACCGGAATCTGGTGGCTGATAGCCGAGTTCTCCGGCAGGCCGGCCTCGTCATCGCGCACACGACGGATTTCGTACGCCGGCGTTTCCAGGTACTTGTTCGGCACCATCACCACTTGAACGGCGCTCTTGTGCTCGATGTTGTTGAGCCACTCGCGCTTCTCATTCATGAGGTAGGTGGCAACTTCCACCGGCAGCTGCGCAATGACTTTGACCGTGCGGTCTTTGCGAGCCTCTTCGCCGATGAGGCGCAACAGCGCCAGCGCCAGCGAGTCGACGCTGCGGATCGAGCCCATACCGTTACAGCGAGGGCAGTTGATGCTGGCCGACTCGCCGATCGAGGGGCGCAGGCGCTGGCGTGACAGTTCCAGCAAGCCGAAGCGGGAGATGCGACCGATCTGAATGCGGGCGCGATCCTGCTTCACGGCGTCGCGCAGGCGATCTTCGACCGCGCGCTGATTCTTCTGCGACTCCATGTCGATGAAGTCGATGACGATCAGGCCGCCGAGATCGCGCAGCCGCAGCTGACGTGCGATCTCGTCTGCTGCTTCGAGGTTGGTGTTGAGCGCGGTGGTTTCGATATCGCCGCCGCGGGTGGCGCGAGCCGAGTTGATGTCGATGGACACCAGCGCTTCGGTCGGGTCGATGACGATCGAGCCGCCCGAGGGCAAGTTGACCTTGTGGGAGTGCGCCGACTCGATCTGATTCTCGATCTGGAAACGCGTGAACAGCGGCACGCTGTCTTCGTAGAACTTCAGCTTGCGCAGACCCGCCGGCATGAAGCGCTGCATGTACTGCTGCGCCTCGGTGTAGATCTCCTGGTTGTCGATCAGGATCTCGCCGATGTCGTCGGACAGGTAGTCGCGCAGCGCGCGGATGATGGCTTTGGATTCCTGATAGATCAGGAAGGGCGCGGCTTTGCCTTCGGCGGCGCCGGCCACGGCGTTCCAGACTTCCTTCAGGTTATCGAGGTCCCACTGCAACTCTTCGGCAGAGCGGCCGACACCGGCGGTGCGCACGATGGCGCCCATGCCGTCAGGAATCTGCACCTGGTCGAGCGCTTCGCGCAGTTGCTCGCGATCTTCGCCTTCGATTCGACGCGACACGCCGCCGGCGCGCGCGTTGTTCGGCATCAGGACCAGGAAGCGGCCGGCGAGGCTGATGAAAGTAGTCAGCGCGGCGCCTTTGTTGCCGCGTTCTTCCTTTTCGACCTGGACGATGATTTCCTGGCCTTCGTTGAGCAGCTCGCGGATGTTGGTGCGTCCCCCGGGGGACTGACCATCCTTGAAGTACTCGCGCGAGACCTCTTTCAGCGGCAGAAAGCCATGGCGCTCCGCGCCGTAGTCGACGAAGCAGGCTTCCAGGCTGGGCTCGACGCGGGTAATGCGTCCTTTATAAACGTTGGCTTTTTTCTGCTCCCGTGACGGGACTTCTACATCCAGGTCGTAAATTCGTTGTCCATCAACCAGTGCTACCCGCAACTCCTCTTCCTGAGTCGCGTTGACTAACATTCTCTTCATGAGGCCCTTCTAAGGAATCAAGGGCCGGGCGAGCACGCACGGCGGGCGCGAGCCATGGAGGCAGGGAGGAGCGATCGGGGAATGTCTTCATCCGATGTTGCCAGCGCGGCCCCCTGGTCATTGTCGACCGGGGCAATCCGGCGCNTTTTTATCCTGTCGCTTTGGCGGTCCCGCTCGTAGGCGCTGCGTCGACCCGGAATACGAGGCTGTCTCTTATACACATCTGACGCTGC
>NZ_LSRW01000122.1:0-11006 GCF_003104955.1 Steroidobacter cummioxidans
GGCTCGGAGATGTGTATAAGAGACAGGTTGAGTGCTCAGCAACAGCTGCAGGACGGCAAGGGTCTGAATACGCTGGGCTTGCTCTACGAAACAAACTATCCAGCATTGATCGGGGCGGACTCGCTGCATTCTGCGGGCATCACGGGTAAGGGCGTTACCATCGCCGTGCTCGACACTGGTTTCTGGCAGGACGTGAGTCAGAACTACGGCAATCGCGTGCTGGCGTCCGTCGACGTGACCAATGGGAATCGTCCCATCGCGGGCGACCCATATGGTCATGGCACGCATGTGACGGCAATCGCGGCTAGCGGCGCGCAAAAGCGCTCAACGGCAGCTATTCCGGTATCGCGCCGTCGGCGAATCTCGTGCTAGTGCGCGCATTCAATGGCCAAGGCGCGGGCCGCTATACCGATGTGATCGCCGGCGTGAATTGGATCGTCGCCAATCGCGACAAGTACAAGATTCGCGTGCTCAACCTTTCGTTCGGTGCGTCCCCGCAGTCGTACTACTGGGATGATCCGTTGAACCAGGCCGTCATGGCGGCGTGGCGCGCGGGCATTGTTGTCGTGGTTTCGGCGGGCAACGAAGGCCCGAGCCCGATGACGATTTCGGTGCCGGGCAACGTTCCCTACGTCATCACGGTCGGCGCGCTGACCGATGGCAACACGCCGTACGACCCGACGGACGATCGTCTCGCTTCGTTCTCGTCGGCGGGTCCGACGTATGAAGGCTTCGTGAAGCCGGAAATGGTGGCGCCGGGCGGTCACATCGCGTCATCCATGCCGAGCAGCAGTTATCTCGCGACGCTGGATAAGGACTCGATGAATCTGGCGAGCAACCTGTTCACGATGTCGGGTACGTCGCAGGGTGCGGCGGTGACGACTGGTGTCGTGGCCTTGATGTTACAGAGCGACCCGAGCCTGACCCCGGACACGGTGAAGTGCCGTTTGCTGGTCTCGACGCGGCCGGCAATCACTGCTCAGGGCAAGCTTGCCTACAGCGTGTTTCAGCAGGGCGCGGGCTTGATCAACGCGGTCGCCGCGGTCAACAGCCCTGCGACCGGGTGCGCCAACCGCGGCTTGAATCTGCAGGCCGATCTCGACGGTAGCGCGCACTTTGGCGGTCCGGCCAACATCGATGACCACGGCAATTACGTGATCATGGATATGGAAGGCACTGCCTGGGGCGACACGGTCGATGCCGACGGTTACACCTGGTCGAAGGGTTACACCTGGAGCAAGGGCTACGCTTGGAGTGAAGGGTATACCTGGAGCAAAGGCTTCACCTGGTCGAAGGGCTATACCTGGAGCAAGGGATTTACCTGGTCGAAAGGCTTCACCTGGAGCAAGGGTTATACCTGGAGCAAGGGCCTGGCGTGGTGGGAAGCCATGTCTCAGAGCTATGCCACCGGCACTCGCTCGGCGTCCATCGCTTCCTGGGTGCCCAACGAGTGATGCGGGATTTCCCAAGACTGTGACGCGCGTCGTGCGGTCCTTGCGCCGCACGCGTTGATTCCTCAAACCAGTCAGCGGTTGCGTTTGCAACCGTCGGGCAAGCTGTGCAGGTGAGCGCAAATCCGCTGACGCGCGCCTGGCGGGCGTCATTGATCATCGCAGGTTGGTTGTTGACGGCATCGATCGCTACGGCGGCCGATGCCCCTCAGCTCATTCTGGAACACCTGACCACCGCCGAGGGCCTGCCGCAATCGACGGTCATGGTCACTCTGCAGGACTCGCAGGGGTTTGTCTGGATCGGCACCGAAGACGGTCTGGTGCGCTATGACGGCCACCTTCTGCATCGCTACGCCCCGGTTCGTGGGGCGTCGGACGCGCTATCGGGGAACTACATCTGGGACATTGCCGAGGACGCTGGCGGCGATCTGTGGATCGCGCTGCGCGACGGCGGCGTGGCGCGGTGGCGGCGCAAGTCCGACACGTTCACGAGCTATCGTCACGATCCATCCAACCCCGATTCTCTGGCGAGCGATAGCGTTCGCGCACTGCTTGTCGACTCGCGTGGACAAATCTGGATTGGCACCAGCGACGCCGGCGTCGACGTTCTCGATCCCGCATCCGGCAACATTCGACACCTGCGCTCAACAGGTCGTGGCCGGGCGGCGCTCAGCAGCGATCGTATCTTCACGCTAGCGCTGGCACGTTCCGGGGATGTCTGGATCGGCACCCAGGAAGGCCTCGATCTGTGGCGTCTCAAGGATGAATCGATCACTCCCTTCGGTCCTCCGGCCGGTGCCGCTGGCTCCCTGGTGGACCAGGAAATCTCCCATGTGCTCGAGGACAAGAGCGGTGCGGTGTGGGTGGGCAGTTTCAAGACCGGTCTGACGCGGCTGGATCGCGAGGGTCGTTTGCTCGCTTCGTACCGCCAGGGTCGCGAGCCACATGCCCTCAGCAATGATGATGTTCGCAGCGTCCTCGAAGATCAGGCCGGCCGCTTGTGGGTAGGCACCGTGGATGGACTCGATCTGCTCGGTCGCGCGAGCGGACGGTTCACGCATTTCCGCCACGACGACAGCAATGCGGACTCGCTGCGCGATTCTTTCGTCATGTCGTTGTACGAGGACCAGGCGGGGGTGGTCTGGATCGGCACGCGAACTGGTGGCGTGAGCCGTTGGAATCCGCGCAGTTGGGAGCTCGGTGGCCGGCGCCCGCAATGGGTGGGGAGCGGGGCGGTGAATGCGTTCGCCGATGCGCCGGACGGCCGCGTCTGGATAGCGGCGCTGGATGGCGGGCTGCGCCAGTTCGATCCTCGAACGAACGAAACGACGCCGCTCGAGAGGCTCACCAAGGATCATCAGGTCCTGCGTGACGAGCGCGTGATGTCGCTGTTGCTGGACTCACTCGGCAACCTGTGGATCGGCACGATGACCGGTGGCGTGAAAAAGCTCACTACCACCGGGCGCATCGAATCGATTCCCGTAAAGGCGGGGGATCCGCGAGCGACCAGCGCGGCGGGCATCATGACCCTCACTGAAAGTCGCAGCGGTCAAATCTGGATCGGCACGTTCGGTGGAGGATTGAACGTGCTCGATCCGGCGTCGGGCGCAATTCGTCAATTGCCGTTTGGCGACCGGCCCGGCGATATCAGCGCCCCCGAAGTGACTTCGCTCGTAGAGGATGCTCGCGGCCATTGGTGGATCGGCACCATCAATGGCTTGAATCTGGCCCGGGCCGACGGCCACGTGGTGAAGGTATTCAAGAACGATCCGACCGACCCCGAGTCGCTCGCGATCAATGTGATCTATGCAGTGACGCTCGACGCGCATGGCAGTGCGTGGCTCGCGACGGATGGCGGCGGCCTGTCGCAAGTCCTGGGCTCGTCCGCGGCTCCGGAACAGATCCGCTTCAAAACGTTCATGCGCGAGCAGGGCCTGTCGAGCGATACGCTGTACGGCGTCGTCGCCGATGATGCGGGCTCGCTCTGGCTCAGTGGCAATTCCGGTCTGATGCGCTTCGATCCCAGCAGTGGTGCGATCAAGGTCTATCATCGAGAACACGGGCTGCAGGGCGAGGAGTTCTCTTTCGGCTCATATCACCGCCTGCGTGACGGGCGCCTGTGTTTTGGCGGTGCGGGCGGGTTCAACATCTTCGATCCGAGGCGACTGAGCGAGAATCGCCAGCCGCCGCGACTGGCACTGACCAACGTCGATATTCTCGGCGTGCGCATGCGTAGCGCCACTCCGTTCTGGCTGCTCGGAAACATTCCGCTCAGCTATCGCGACAGCATCGTGTCGCTCGATTTCGGGGTGCTGGATTTCGGCTCGAAGCAACACAATCGGCTGGCATATCGCATGCCGGGCTTGAGCGATGACTGGATCGATCTGGGCAGTCAGCGGCGAGTGACGCTGACGACGTTGCCCGCTGGCGAACATGTGCTGGAAGTTCGTGCCGCGACCTCCGATTCGGGGTGGAGCGAACAGCCGCTGACACTCACCATCGATCGCGCTCCGGCGCCGTGGCAATCGCCCTGGGCTTATGCCGCGTACGCTGCGCTCATTCTGGGCGTGATCCTGTATCGCGCTCACCGCCAGCGGCGCAAGTACCAGGCAGTGGTACAGCAACGCGAGCTGCTCGACGCCGAAGTAAAGTTGCGGACGCGTGAGCTCGTCGAAAGCAACCGTCAGCTCGCCGAGGCCGCGCAAGCCAAGAGCAACTTCCTCGATCGCATGAGTCACGAGCTGCGCACGCCGATGAATGGCGTCGTTGGCATGACCGAACTGCTGTCGCGGACGCAGCTGTCGGCGACACAATCTCATCTCACCAAGACCATTCGCTCCTCGGCGCAGATCCTGCTGCAGATCGTGAATGACTTGTTGGACCTGTCGAAGATCCGTGCCGGCAAGGTGGCGCTCGAAGCCCTACCCATTGACCTTGGGCAGGTGCTGGAAGAGTGCACCAGTCTGTTTGCCGGGGCCGCCGAGAGCAAAGGCATCGAGCTGATCGTATGTCCGCCTGTGCACGGCGAGCGGGCGCTGCTCGGTGATCCACTGCGCGTGCGGCAGATCGTGATGAACCTCGTCGGCAACGCGGTGAAGTTCACTTCGCACGGTGAGGTCGTGGTGCGCGCCGATGTGACGGTCGAGGAGGATGGCGCCGTTGCCAGGATTTCCGTGGCCGATACCGGCATCGGTATGGATGAGGAGGCCGTGAAGCGCATCTTCGAACCGTTCTCTCAAGCCGACGAGACGACGACGCGCAAGTTCGGCGGCACTGGTCTGGGTCTGGCGATCTGCCGCGAGCTTTCCGACATCATGGGCGGCGAGATCACGGTGCAGAGCGCGCCGCACGTCGGTTCAACTTTCCATCTTTCCCTGCCACTGACGATTGCCTCGTCGTACCGTTCGCATCCTCACGCATCGCACGTCGCTGCGCGAGTCGCTGACGCGTCATGTGACATCGCTGGGGCTCGCGCCGGCGGATGACACCTCGGCGGTTGCGGATGAGATCACGATCCTCGACGTGAGCACGCATCCAGAGGATTTGAACCTCCTGCTGACGGGCCAGTCGTCCTGGCCAGGGCTGGTGGTCATCGCGACCAACTTCGAGGCCGAATCCAACAACCTCCGCACGCTCCTCGATGAGAAGACCATCGTTCTCAAGCCCGTGCATCGGATCGCCTTGCGTGAAGCGCTGGCGGTTGCCAGCGGCGTCGAGGTGGCGCCGATCGATTCGTCACGCAACGTCGCTGGCAATGCACCGATGCTCAAAGGACACGTGTTGCTGGTCGAGGATGAGCCTGTCAACGCGGCGGTCGCGGAGGGCTATCTGGCGAGCCTGGGTTGCACGAGCGTGTGGGTGAAGAGTGGCAACGAAGCTGTGGCGCGTATTGCCGGCGAGCATTTCGACCTGATCCTCATGGATCTGAACATGCCGGACATGGATGGCTTCGCGGCGACGAAATTGATCCGCCAGCGAGCGAAGCAGGGCGCCCGCACACCGATCGTGGCGCTTACGGCGCACGATGCGACCACTTATCGCGAAAAATGTCTGCACGCCGACATGGACGACATTCTCACCAAGCCTTACACGCTGGAGGAGTGCGCGCACTTGTTGCGCAAGTGGCTGGTGACGCACCCGACCGTCACCACGGCCGAAGTGATCGAACTGCCGGTCGCGCTGGTGAAGCATGATGCGCTTGCAAGCGTCGATGCAGCGGCGGTTGCCTCGATGCGAAAGCTCCGCGCCCGCGGACATACTGACTTGTATTCGAAGCTGGTGGAACTGTTCAGAACAGGATCGGCGGAGTCACTCGCGCAGCTGAGCGCCGCGATGTCGACGCAAGATCTGACTGCTGCGGCTGGGATTTGTCACAAGCTGGCGTCGAGCGCTTCGAACGTCGGTGCGCTGACTTACGGCAAGGAATTGCGTCGTCTGGAGCAACTGTGTATCGCGGGCGAGCTACAGCGAGCGTCCGAGCTGCATGAGTTGATCCAGGCTGCGCACCCGCCGCTGATGGATACATTGCTGGGACTGACCTTGAAGGCCAGCGCATGAACACCGTCGATCGACATCCAGGCATAGCTATCATCGCCGATGATGAGTCGACCGGTCGCGTGCTCCTCGAGGAGTCCGCGGCAGAGGTTGGGCTCGAGGCATTGGCCTTCGACAATGGCGCCGATGCGCTCGCCGCTGCGCTAGCCAGTCCAGTATCGATCGTGTTGCTCGATGTCGATATGCCAGGGCTCAACGGCTATGAAGTCTGCCGCCGCCTGCGCGCCGACGCGCGGTTCGCGACCACGCCGATTGTCATGGTGACAGGTCACGAGGATTCGGATGCGATCACGCTGGCGTTCGAAGCGGGCGCAACTGACTTCGTTTCCAAGCCAGTGAACTGGGCGCTGCTGCCGCGACGTCTCGAATACATCCTGCGCAACGCGGCCAGTGCGCGGGCGCTGATCGCGAGCACCGAACGCATCGAGCGGCTCGCTTACTTCGATACGTTGACAGGGCTGCCCAATCGGCAGCGCTGCATGGAAATCGCCGCCTCGATGTTCTCTGCCGCTGAGCAGGAACGCGACAACGTCGCCGTCGTCTATATCGATCTCAACAGTCTGAAGCGCGTCAATGATTCATTTGGTCACGCCATGGGCGACGCCGTGTTGCGCGCCTTTGCGGATCGATTGGTGCGCACGGTGAATGATTTCAGCATCGAGCCCGAGCGAGTGTTGATTTCGCGGCTCGGCGGCGACGAGTTCGTGGTGGTGATGCGACGAGCCGCCGCTCGTGAAGCCGCCATGGAGATTGCGCGACGGTGCGCCGAAGCGTTCAAGCTCGCCATCACTCACGATGCGCTGGAGTTTTATTCGTCGCCGAACATCGGTGTCGCGGTTTATCCAGACGACGGCGCGGACGTGGCCACTCTGTTCAAACATGCGGACACGGCGATGTACCACGCCAAGGCAACGTCGGGCGCCGTTGCCTCGTACGCACCCGCGATGAGCGCCAGGATGCGTGACTGGCTCGAATTGGAGGGTCGGCTACGCAAGGCCGTTCACAACGATCTGCTGAGCCTGGTCTTCCAACCCAAGTTCCGTATCGAGGATCGCAAGCTGGTCGGCGTCGAGGCCTTGCTTCGCTGGCGTGATGCCGAGTACGGCGACATCTCACCGAATCGTTTCGTCGAAATCGCCGAGGACAGTGGTTTGATCCTGGATATGAGCGGCTGGGTGGTGCGAGCCGTCTGTCGGCAACTGCGCAGGTGGCTGGATCGAGGCATCGTGCTGCCCGTCGCCATCAACTGCTCGGGCAAGGAGCTCTTGCACGGCGATCCCGCCAAGGTGGTCGAAACCGAAGCAAGAGCGGCGAATGTCCCCGCGTCGTTGATCGAGATCGAGCTGACCGAGTCGTTGCTGATAAAGGACTCGGCGACGGTGCAGGGCGCACTTAAACGCTTGCGGCAGTTGGGCTGCCGAATTGCGCTGGATGACTTCGGCACCGGCTATTCATCGCTGGCCTACATCACGCGCTTCCCGCCCGATCGAATCAAGATCGATAAGGCCTTCGTGCGCGACATCGACAACTCGCCCGGCGACGCCGCGGTGGCGAGCGCGATTCTGTCACTGGCGCACAGCTTGAATCTGGTGGTCACGGCCGAAGGGGTGGAGCGGCAAGGTCAGCTCGACTGGCTGCTGGCCCGCGGCTGCCACGAAGTGCAGGGCTTCCTCCTGGCCAAGCCGCTCTCGGTCGCGGAGCTCGAAGCGCGTTTCTTTGCCACTGTGAACGAACCGATCCAGGAAACGACGCCGCTGCTATCGCGAGCCTGATCGGGACGGATGTAGGGAGTCTTGTTACACTGCAACATACCTGTTCAACGGAGATGTTGGTGTGGAGCTGCGCCCCTGGTTCGAGGAGGACGATTATCGTTCCAAGGCTTGCTATCGGGACCTGTCCAGCGCCCAGCAGGGTTGGGTCGACCAGTTTCGCAACGATGGCTATCTCGTCCTCGAAGAGACCGGCATCCCGCCAGCCACACTGACCGACGCCGTCGCTCAACTCGTTGGCAAGTACACGCAACCAGCAACCGGATACGATGCGGCGGGCCGAGTGCAGGATGCCTGGCAACATTCGCCAGCCGTCAGACAGATCGCGACGGAGCCCGCCATTCTGGCCGCTTTGCAGGCGCTCTATCAGAGGCCGCCGGTCCCTTTTCAAACGTTGAATTTCGAGCGCGGCACGGAACAGCGCTCTCATAGCGACACCATTCACTTCAATACGCTGCCGTTCGGGTTCATGTGCGGCGTGTGGGTGGCGCTCGAAGACATCGATCTGAATAACGGCCCATTGCGGTATTTTCCGGGCAGCCAGCGACTGCCCGTATTCCACATGGACGACCTGGGTCTGGAGCCCGTCGCAAGCGAGTACCAAAAGTACGAAGATCGCATCGAGAAGATTCTCGCCGACGCGGGCTTCAGCTCGCAGCCCGCGCTGTTGAAGCGCGGTCAGTGCTTGATCTGGTCAGCCAACATTTTCCACGGCGGCTCGCCGGTCCTCGATCGCAACCGAACCCGCCTGAGCCAGGTGACGCACTACTATTTCCCCGGCTGCATCTACTACACGCCGCTGCTATCGAGTCCGCAACGTCAGCTGTGGCGGCTGCGTCAGGTGCAGGACCTCCGCACGCTCGAGGCTGTCCCGACGTACGAGGGATTGCCCAGGCGGCGGAAACCGAAGGAGGAGCGGGGGTTTCTGTCGAAGGTGTTTGGGGGGTGAGAGGGAGGAGCGGCGCTGGGTGGGCGCAGACCGTAAAGAGCTCAGTCCTGCCGCTCGCCGCGGTTCCGGCCTCTGCTCACAGCGCCGACGCTGTCACCATCACTTCGATCGCATAGCCTTTAGATCCGCCGACTACGGTGCCGCCACTGCTGGGGAGGCCATCGGGTCTGCGTGTCTGGACGCCGAACATGCCGCCGCCCTGTAGTGCTCGCTTGCCGGCAGCGCTCTTCTCGTAGTACTTCATTTGCAGATAGAGTCAATTGTCGCCATAGAGGCGCGGAGTGGCCTCCGCGATCAAACCTTCCGAGGCATCGAATGTGAAGGACTCACCGTTTTGTACGACCCGAGTCACGGTGACTTCCTCCGCGCGATTCACTTTGAGACGGACCTCTACTTGCACCAGACCATTCACCAGGACGCGAGCGTCTTCGACAGGTGCCGTCGACTGTTCGGGGATGGTCGGATCTCGAGTAATTCCGAAGACATATGCATCTTCTTGGATGTCCTCGGAACAGGTGATGGTGGAGGCGGCGACCCTCCAAAATGCGCAAATCGGCGCTGAATTGCGCAAGATTCGCGGTTGAGACTGAAGAAAGTTCCCCCCGGAAATACCCCCGCTTTTGACTGCCTGCTGCCGTGAGCGGCCGCCGCCGGTGTTGGAGCACCGACGACGGCCTGACCACAACCGCCTACCATCGGAGGCAGTCATGGCTGTGCCCATTATTCCGCGAATCTGTCGCGGTCGTCTCTATTTCCAGGTTCCCACCTTCGCCCGGGCTGTCGCGGCATGGTCCGCCGCCAAGGCCCACCGGTTCCACACCGCCGACCCGGTCGACGAGCTGATCGTCCAACGCGCACAAGTCCCGGCCGGGATGCGCCGGCAAGGCGGTGTCGCATGAGCACCGACGACACTGCTGCCGGTGACGTCGGCACCGATCAGACGATATCCCTCTCCGAGCGAATCCACGGTGTTCGCGCCGATCTGTTCGACATTACCGCTGTCGTCGACATAGCCAGGCGTGTGATCGGCCCCGACGACGACTGGTGCCTGAATCACGCATTGGAACGCGTGGTCGAGCGGCTCGGCGGCGCATGTTTGGATTTGGAACTCATCGCGCTGGATGCACGCAAGCTGCAGGGAGGCGGGTCATGAACGTCATGCATGACATCGCCGAGGCGCGGGCCACCGCGCTCGTACTGCGTGCGACGGCGAAAGTCGTTCGGGCGGAGCAGGGCTCGCTGATGTTCCGGCTCAATCGTGCCGCCGACGCTCTGGAGGGTATGGCGGCGTTGGCTGTGCGCTGCCTGGAGCGCATCGAGCAGTTGGAACAGGAGCTGCGACAGCTCCGGGCCGGTGCCCAGTGAGCGGCGCCGGCAAGGCCGAGGCGCGACCCGAACGCGCCTCGGGCGAAACAACGGCGGTCGGGCTGGACCCACTCAATGTAGCGATCCGCAACCTGCAATTGGCACACGCCGTTGTGACAGTGGCGGAACGAGCAGCGACGCATGACATGGTCGAGGTTCATTGCCTCGCGGATGTGCTCCTCGTCGTCATTCCTCTGATCGAGCGCGGACTGGACGCGCTCGATCAATTGGGGGCGCGGCGATGAGTATCCGAACTGAGTCACGCGCTTACTTCACGGCTCTAGGCGCGCATGTCTGCCAGCTGCGTAAAGCGCATGGCATGACGCAAGCCGAACTTGCGCGAGTTATCGGCGTCTCGCCACAGGCAGTGTTCGCGTATGAACTCGGTGAGCGCCGGATTTCCGTGCTCGTGGTGGCCAAAATCGCCAAGGTGTTTCAGGTCCCCGTCGAAGAACTGATTGGGATGTCCAATGCCGTCCGCGCGGCGAAGGGGCGGCGGCTATCTCCGCGCTGCGTGAGGCACGCGGAGCGACTGCTGGCGCTGTCGAAGACGCAGCAGCGCTTCGTCGTCAGGATCATCGACGTGCTCGAAGACGGTAATAGCCGTCGGGGGAACGCGCGATGAGACGCGGGTGAGGGACCGGAGTAGCAGAACCCCAGAAAAGAGAAAGGGGCCAACCCGAAGGTTTAGCCCCTTTTTCCGCCGTCCGCAGCCCGGCGGGGAGATGCTGAAATTGTACGAGGACATTTCCAGAAGCTCCAGGAGCAAAGAATGACCAAGAACGAAGATACAGCGCTCGTGCCGATGGAGAAAATCAGCTCATCGATCCTTCTATTGCGAGGTTGTCGGGTCATTCTGGATCGCGACCTGGCAGCGATCTACGGCGTGAAGACCGGCCGGCTCAACGAGGCCGTCAA
>NZ_LSRW01000123.1:0-3181 GCF_003104955.1 Steroidobacter cummioxidans
GGCTCGGAGATGTGTATAAGAGACAGGATCGAACTCAGATGAGCGAGGCTGAAGGGAAGCTCTGGTGGCGAATGCGACGATCGGCGCTGCTGCTCTCAACTCTGTTTCTATCTTGGGCGAGCGCCGCCGAGCGTGCTCCATGGCGCGATCCGTCTGCGCACAAGGTGCGGTTCATGACGGTCGCGGAGAACGTGCAATTGGAAACGCTCGATTGGGGTGGCAGGGGGCGGCCCATTGTTCTACTCGCGGGCGGAGGCAACACGGCGCATGTGTTCGACGATTTTGCTTTACGGCTTCGGCAGCACTATCGGGTCTACGCGGTGACGCGCAGGGGCTCCCCGCCGTCCAGCATTCCGGAGAATAGCTACTCCGCCGATCAACTGGGGGACGATGTAGTCGCAGTCATCGCGTCGCTGAAGCTGACGAGTCCCGTCGTTGTCGGACATTCCTACGCCGGATTCGAACTGAGCAACATCGCCTCGCGCCACCCGGAGAAGATCGCCGGCGTGATTTACCTCGATGCGTTCCATTCCCTGGATCCGGACTACGAAGCCGAGGGGTTCTATAGAATCGTCGAATGGAAGCAGCAACTGCGTGACTTTGAGACGAAGTTCGACCAACTCATGGCTGAGCCGTTCGACTCCCGCCCGATCGCTCGGCAGATGCTTCAGGAAAGTCTGCCGCAGCTCCAAGCCATTTTGCAGAGGCTGGTCAGGATTGAAGACGGCCGTCCGCCGAGACCTGATCCGACGTCCGCGGATCTTGAGAGCTTTAGGGCCGTCCAGGCCTGGTATGCACAAGGAGCAAAGGTGGTGATCCCCGAGGCGGAGTTCCGGATGATGCACGCTGCGGATGTCGACGGACGCCCGCTCATGAAATTTCGTCGCCCGTCGTTCGTGGGGCCACAGATGGAAGCGGCCAAGCGCAGCTACACCGATGTTCGTGTGCCAGCGCTCGGTATCTTCGCTGCCATGAATGATCCAGGACTCGTCAAGGACGGTGACCTCGAAGCGCGCTCGAACGCCGAAGCTTTCGTTTGGTTTCAGGATGAGCGTGTCAGAAGGCAGATGGCACTGTTTCAACGCGATCTTCCTCAGGCACGAGTGGTGCGCATCGAGCGCGCTGATCACTACGTCTTTCTGTCGAACCCGGATGAAGTAGTCGAGCAAATGAGAGCCTTTACCGCGACGCTGCCGTGAGCGGGCGATCCGCTGGGTCGCTATCAGTCGGGTGAGATTTCGGGGTTGAGAATTCGACAGACGGTTGGCTCCGGTCGGGCGCGGGCTCACTCAGAGGCGTCCGAAGAGCCCGGCGTCTGAGATTTTGGCGAGCCATGCATCGCGCGAAGGATGCATGCGTAGCTCGCAAGCGTGCCGAGCCCTGCTGCCCGCCGGCGTTTGTCGACATTCGCTTCGTCCTCCATTGGCGCGGGTTTCAGTTCGCCATCGCGCAATACGAAATTGGTGCCGTATCGCTGTGGCTTGCCTCGGGCGCTCAGAAGATCGTCCGTAAGCAAGGCAACTTGATCGCTGCTCACTTCGCCCCGGCGCACGTGCTCCTTGGTCAGCTTCAGCACCTTCTCCTGGAAATCCGGATCGTCTGCAGCGTGTACCGTCAGCAGCCATGCCGCACCGACTCCATCGAGCCCGACCATCTCCGCGGTGGGGAAGCCGTCCTGCGTGACGATGTGCTTCAGCCGCTTGAGGTTGGCGGAGTCCACTGCACGCATGCGCATTGACTCCGGGCTGCTTGGATTGATGCGGAGCCCGGAAGAAGTCAGAAACATTCTCGCCTCCTGGTCCTGCTTTTCCATGAGCAGCAGATTCTCGCGAAGAGCGGGCCTGGTCGGCGGTGCGTGCACCCTCGGAGTCTTCATGCGCGACCGGAACTCCTCGGCTTCGCGCACCGCCTCTGGACACATCGCGTCAATTTCTGCGCTAAAGGTCGCCGCTGCTGTGGAAGGGGAGGATTGGAACTGGCTCCACGCGGGTACAGGGAGCAACGCCAGCGTCAAACACCAGATCCGAAACGACGCGCGAGAAGCGACGAAACCCCGGCTGTCCATTGTTAAGTGTATTTCCTGATGTGTGGCGGGCATTCGGAATGCGCTCCTCCGCAGACGCCAAAGTGTATCCGGCCCGATGCCGAGCTTCATCCGGCATTCGGAACCAAGGCGGAACTCAGCAGCCTTGAGTGGAATGAACGCGAGGAAGGCATTTGCTATGTTCCTGCAGTCCCAGTCAGATCCGTGTTCGATAGCATTCATTGAACGTCGGAAGCCGTAACCGGCCACGCAAATCGATCAAACGTACGTGACAGTACTTCTATGATGTCCTCGCGTTGTGCCCGAAATCATTAGACTACGCGCAAGGAACGGATGTTCTCCGGATGAATGAGCGAAATCACGCGTGGGAGCCTCAATACATCGCGTGCGTCGTCGCGCTGATATCTCGTTCGAATAGCCCAAGAGAATCGTGAGGCTATACGCGAATCCAAGGCGCTCTGATGAACTCGGGGCATCACGTTGGTCGCGGGACGATCGCCTGTATACAGCGTGGAGAAGGCAGCGATCCCGACGAACCCAGTAGACCGCAAGGTCGCTGAGAATATTTTGATATATTCCGAACGAGACAGTCCAGCCGCGAAGGATCGTTTCAATCGCTGATATCGTTGACGTTGCAAGCGCCGAGTGACGAGAGGCATACTCGGATTGCTGCGCTCCGCGCAGGCGTCAATGTAGCAATGGACACGGAAGGAGACTGCTGTGAAACATGCATTGGAAGACGTAGGAATCGTCGAGGCGGAAACGATGCTCGACGGGGATGACCTGATCGATCTCGGCAGAATGTCCAAAGAGACCCGCGGCGACGGGTGGCTGAGGGCCGAGGGGATCGACTGCGAGCCGGGCGCCCGTTACTGTCTATAATCCAGGCTCCGAATCCTTACTATCGTGTGCGGCAGCCTCGGCTGCTGCACACCCCTCTTCGCCGCGTCGGCGCTGTTTGAGCCTTCGTTAGTCAGGGGGCGTCACACAGCCTGCTGCCGACGTTGATCACAGGAGTGCGACTCGTGCCGGGGCCGGCCTACTTTCTATCCAAGCATGCGTTTGCCTGCTTGAGCGGCAGCAGCGTGGTTCTGCTGGATCTCAAAGCGGATCGATACCTGGCGCTCGAAGCGAGCC
>NZ_LSRW01000124.1:0-12507 GCF_003104955.1 Steroidobacter cummioxidans
GGCTCGGAGATGTGTATAAGAGACAGGCCTTGCGAGCCACGCGGGAACCGACAGCGATCGCCGTCTAACGTCGCTTTCACTCAACGGTCGTACCCACGCAGTCAGGGTGCGACCGGTTTTTTTTTTCTTTTCATGGCCGCTTTATCAAGGATTGACCTCGAGTGTCACGCGGCCGAGCTCGGTCTTGCCTTCCACCGTGCTCTGCACCTTGAGCGTCGCGGGCCACTCGAAAGGAATGCGCAACAACTCGCGGCCGCCGTTCTCACGCGCCGCTTCCAGCGTCAGGTTGTATTTGCCGGGGGCCAATGTGCCGAGCGGCGCCGCCCCGGCTTTGAAGATCAGCCTGTGTTCGCCAACGGGTCGCGTCGCGCCGGTGACGGCATCGATCGGCATGGCCGGCGCTACTCGTAAGCTCGAAGGGCTCGATCCCGTGCGGGTCGCACCGGTGTACGCAGCGATCGGTGTCGCCGCTTCCTTGCCGCCACGGCGCCACCATTGCCGCAGATCCTTCAGCCACTGGGTTCCATCGTCTTTCTCGGGATCGATCTGGTACCACACCGCCAGATTGCGCAGGACCCTCTGCTCCTCGGCTTTCTCGATCCAGATGACCACGAACGGCCGGTGATACTCCGCCACTGCGATGCGCGGAATGCGGACCTTCACGGTGAGGTCGGCGCTGTGAGCCAGCCCGGCGAGCAGCCCCAACATCAGCAGCAGGAACTTGGTCATCGGATCACGCTGTACTCAGAATTGATAAGTGAGCCCGGCTCGCAGGACGCGGCCGAGCTTGTCCCATCGTCCGTTCTGCGAGCGCGAATACACATAGCCCAGCCCCGACGTGCCGATCTGCGGCGTCAGCTCGGGGTCTTCGTTGAACAGGTTCCTGACATTGAAGAACAGGCGGGCGTCGCCGCGACCGCCGAGCAAGCCGCTCAGTCGATAGGAGATCGAAGCGTCGAAATAGGTCGCGCCGTCGCTGCCGAGGCGATCGAACGTGCGTCGATGCACGGTCGACTCGGGGCAGTTCGAGCGGCACTGGATGAAGTCGTTGTCTGCCACCACCCCGCTAAACGACCGTACGCTCAGCGCAGCCTCCAGATCGTCGATCTCATACGCCACGGTGGCGGTCAGCACCCGGCCAGGCACGCCGGCGACGATGCCGACGCTGTTGTCGGGCGGCGCGATGCCATCGTCGGTGACGTTCTCGATGTACCGGGTGCCGGTGAATCGAAACTCCAACTCGCCCCGCGCGTCGGCGAACAGCGTCGCCAGCGGCAAGTGGTAGGTGGCATCGACGTCGATGCCACTGGCCTTCTGCCGAGCGAGGTTGTAGTTGCCCTGCTCGACCGTGGTGATGACACCATTCACCCGAGTGATCTTCGAACACAGATCGGGCCGACCGCCGTAACACAGATTGATGGTGTTGCTGCCGGTAATCAGCGTCACCGCGTCCTTGACGTCGATGTCCCAATAGTCCGCCGACAGCGAGAGCCCCGGCAAGTATGCCGGCTGCAGCACCACACCGACGGTCATGCTGTCCGCCTTCTCCGGCGTCAGGCTCAAATTGCCGCGCTGGGTGCGGCCGTGCGTGGGCGTCGTGTTGGTCACCGGGTCGTAGGTGGCCGTCAGGCCGATGTTGAGATTCTGGAACAGCTCATTGATGCTCGGCGCACGGATGTCGCGAGAGATGGTGCCTCGGAATCTCACATCGGGGACTGGCGCGTACGTCATCCCGATCTTCCAGGTCTCGGCGCTGCCCGAGATCTCGTAGTCGGTGGCGCGGAACGCCCCCGACAGATCCCAGTTGTGAATCAGCGGCAGTTTGGCAGCCAGCGGCACCAACGTTTCCACCGCCGCCTCCGCGACATGGAAGCCCGCATCCAAAGGTTGCAGATTCCCCGAGCGCCACGCGCCTTGCTGGGCCTCCGGATCCGAATCGACAGTGGCCTTCTCCTGGCGAAACTCGCCGCTCAACGCCAGCGACACCGGGCCAGCCCAGTTCGAGAACGGCTTGCCGGTGATGGCCGCGGCATAGACGATCTGCCGAGTGGTCTGATCCGCGTGCGCCGTGCCCAGCAAATATTTTTTCGCCTCGGGGCCGTTGACTCCCGTGCCCATCGGGTTCCAAGGCACGCAGCCGTTCGATGGGTCCGTCAAGGTCGAACGGCACATGATCGCGCCCGTGACTGGATCGCGTACCGCGTCCAGCGCCAGCGCATATTTGGGGATGTTCTCGACGTTACGTGTGTCGTAACTGCTCGATGTCTCGCCCAACTGCGCATACGCATTCCACGTCCATTGCGTATTGAAGGCATTCAACCTGCCCTCGGCGCCGAGCACGAATCGATTCGCCGCGCGCATCGTGTCGACCGCGACGAACGGCATGTCGTAGTTCATGGTCCCGATGCGGATCGATTCGAGGCCCAGCTCGGTCATGCGCTGCTGGACCGAAGCCGGGATGAATGGATTGCCCGACAGGATGAGCGGCCCCGCGCCGACCTGATAGTGCGGAAAAGCAATACCGTAGGTCTCGGAGACGCCCCGCGACACCTGCACGAACGCGTTCAAGTTGTCGCTCACGTCGTACGCCACGCGCATGAAGATGTTCTCGCGCTTCTGCGAAGGCGCGAGGCTGTAAGCGTCGTCGGTCAGCGTCGAGCGATAGTCGCCGCCGGACATGAAGTTGTCGCGCGGCACGCCCGCCCCATAGTTGAATTGATAGGGAACGCCACCTTCGCCGAAGGCAATGCCTCGCAATGGGCCGGAAGTGATGATGCCCCCGTGCGTCGCCTGCGAAAGGAACACGTTGTCGGCCAGCAGGAACTCGGGCTCGCCGCTCACGCCGTCGTAGCTGGGATTCACATAGTAGTTGCGAGCGGTACGAGCCCAGCCGCGCGAACCATTCCCATTCACGATGCCGCTGTCGTCGACCAGCTCGCCGCTGAGCAACAGGTGGCCGCGACCGTCGGCGAACGGCATGCCTCGCGCCAGGGCCACCTTCCAGTTCTCGCCGTCACCATAGGTGGTAGCGCCCGCCGACAGCTCGGCTTTGAAGCCGGTGAACTTCCGATCGAGCACGAAGTTCACGACCCCGGCGACGGCATCCGATCCGTATACAGCCGACGCGCCGCCGGTCACCGTCTCGACACGAGCGATGAGCTGCTGAGGAAAATTGTTTGTATCGACCACGCCGGTCGACACGGCCGGCACCGAGCGCTGGCCATCGAGCAGCACCAGCGTGCGGATGCCACCCAGGCTTCTCAACGCCACGCCCGCGATGCCCGCCTGATTCGAACTGGGCACGTCCGCTCCCGCGCGAATGTTCTGCCCTCCCGAGAATGCGGCGGTGGTGTACAGCACGTCGGCCAGCGCAGCGTTGGCGCTGCGACCGAAGATCTCGACGTCGACGATCGTTACCGGCGTGGGCGTGTCATAGCCATCGCGGATGATGCGTGAACCGGTCACCATTACTTCGGTCACGCCGGACTGCTCCACGGTGGGCATGGGCGGCGTGGCGGCAGTCGCAACTTCCACCGCTCGCTCGGGGAGCACCGTCGGCGGCTGCACGCTGTGGCTGGGCGTGCTCGAGCCAGCCGGCTTCGATTCATTCCAACCGACGATGGCAATGATGCGCTCGTTGATGACCAGATATTTGAGCTTCTGTCCGCGCAGCAGCTCGTCCAGCGCCTGTTGGGGCGTCAACGAGCCGTTCACCGGTCCCACCACCAGCTCGCTATCGACGTTGTCGCTGAAACGGGCGATCTGCAGCCCCGTCTGTGCCGCCAGGTCGCGCAACGCCAGATCGAGCGATTCCCTTGGAATGGCGATCGCATGGCGTTGAAATGTGGAAGCGGACTGCGCGACCTCGGCAACGAGGCACACAGCGACGCAGGCCACTGTCATTCGCATGGTCGTGTCCGGCCCCTCTCAAATACGTCGGATCCAGCGGATCGCCGGATCCTTCGCGCGCCCTGCTCGATCTAGGTGTCGAGATCCTGTCGCTGCGACGACTCATTCTGAACTGACTTCGGCCGCGCTCGGTCGGCCGTGACGGGCGCGCTCATCGGATCGTGGTCCTATGTATCAAATCCCGTCGCGTCACGCTTCGTCCAAACCGATGCCACGCTACCCCGCCGGGCAGGTCGCGGGATCGTTGTTGGCGCGATGCAGATAGGCGATCACGTCGGCCCGGTCGGCAGCGTCGCTGAAGCCGGCGAAACCCATCATGGTGCCCGACACATAGGTGATGGGCGAAGTCAGGAACTCGTCCAGCGTCCGCACGTCCCAGACCAGCCCGGAATCCCGCATCGCCTGCGAGTATTCGAAATCCGGCACCGTGCCAGCCGCGCGGCCGAACAGCTGACAGTGCCTGGGGCCCGCTGCATTGGCTGGCAAGGAATGGCAGGCGGCACATTGCTGGTAGAGCTGCTCGCCACGTACCGGATCGCCCTTCACCTCGGCCGCGGCGGTCGAACCCGCTCCCGACGATCCGCCGCTGCAGCCTGCCGCCAGCACTGCGAGCATGGCGACGCAGACGGCCGCTGGCAATGTTGAATTCATGAGCATCTCCTCCAGTCAAATGGACTCAATCAAGCGTCGCGGGTCCAACCCGAACGCACGGCCGCGCCGGCCAGATGGATCAGGTACTCGGTGCAATACTCGAACGCGTTGTTCAGGACCGTGACCGACAACGTGAGCGAACCGCGCAGGCTGAAGACTCGCAGCTCGCCTTTGCTCGGATCCAACGTCGCCAGACCGTCCAGCACGAGGCCGCTGGTCGGGCGCATCGGCCCTTGTAGCTCGCGCACCAGTTGCGGTGTCGCTCGCATCAGCGCCGGCATAGCTACCGCGCTCGCGTCGAAATCGAGAATGAACCGGTAACTGCGATCGTGATGCCAGAAGATCCGATTGGTGACCCGCCCCGCTCGCGCCTTGCCCAGTTCGAGCCGGCGGAACGCGCCCTGATCCAGCAACTCCCGCAAAGTGCAGTTGACGCGCTGAGTCGCGGTGGTGCGTGCGGGCCGGTTGCGTTCGACCTTTACTATCGACAATGTTTGCATCGTTTACCTTTACCGCTGCTTCGCGACCTGCTCCGCGGTGACGGCGCCTGCCTTGTTGTTCCACGAGCCGCGCACGAAGCTGGCGACCTGCGCGATCTCCTCATCGGTGAGCTTGTCGGCGAACGGCTCCATCCTCTTCCACTTGGCCGGAAGCTCCGGCTCGGGCAACGGCGGACCGTACAGAATGATGTTGATGAGCGAGGCGGGATCGTTGGCCTGCACCAGCGGACTGACTCTCGCCAGCGCTGTGCCGGTGTCTGCGGAGCCCTCGCCGGTGGGCAGATGGCAAGTTCCACAGTGCACGTCGTACACCAGCGAGCCCTCCGACATCAGGCTGCCGGATGCCGGCTGTGTGACATCGCCGTCGTTCGCCGGCACGCTCTTCAAGTAGACCGACATCGCACGCACATCCTCGTCGGTCAGATGCTGTGTGCTGTTCATAATGACTTCGTTCATGGGACCGGACACCGACACGTGCGCATTCCGGCCCTTCTTGAGATAAGCCGCGATGTCCTCGACCGACCATTCGCCCAGTCCAGTCGATGAGGAGGTGAGATTCGGTGCCGACCACGGGCGCACTTCGCCGCTCGGCACGCGATCGAGATACGTGCCTCCCGTCATCGCCGCGCTCGAACGCTCGGCGCCGAGAACATTTCTTGGGGAGTGACACGCCGAGCAGTGGCCCAGCCCTTCGACCAGATAGGCGCCGCGATTCCATTCGGCCGACTGCGCGGCCACCGGCTGATAAGGCCCCTCGTTGAAGAACAGCGCTTTCCACAGCCCCATCAGCCAGCGCTGATTGAACGGAAACGACATCTCATTCTGCGACGGCGTGGCACTCACGGCCGGCATACTCTTCAAGTACGCGAACAGGGCAGTTGCATCCTCGTCGGTGACCTTGGTGTAGGCCGTGTATGGAAACACCGGATATAGATGGGTGCCGTCGGGCCGCACACCTTTGCGTAACGCCTGGGCGAACTGTGCCTCGGTCCAGTTGCCGATACCGGTCTGCGGATCCGGTGTGATGTTGGTCGAATAGATCTTGCCGAACGGCGTTTCGAAGGCAACGCCGCCCGCCATGGTCGGACCGCCCACCGCCGTGTGGCAGGAACCGCAGTTGCCGGCGCGTGCGAGATATTCGCCGCGCTCGATGGATGGTCCGTCGGCCTTCGCCGCGACGACAGGAATCATTAAGAGCGATGCCGCGATGACCAGCACGCGCCGCGCACGCGCGAATGGAGCCGTCACACTTGCCACGCATCTCGACAGGAAAATCATGCCGTAACTATCCTCGCCTCAGTGAGTCGCCGCGCCGTCGCTCTTGCTCAGAGCCACCGCCATCTTCTGGTGGTCCAGTTCGTTCTCCCAGCGAGCGACGAAGATCGTCGCCACACCGTTGCCGATGAAGTTCGTGAGCGCGCGACACTCGCTCATGAAGCGGTCGATACCGAGGATCAGCGCCATGCCTTCGATGGGAATGGTCGGCACGACCGCGATGGTCGCGGCCAGGGTGACGAAGCCGGAGCCGGTGACGCCGGCCGCGCCTTTGGACGTGATCATCGCCACGCCGAGCAGCGTCAGCTCCTGCGTCAAGGTGAGATCAGTGTTGGTGGCCTGCGCGACGAACAGCGCCGCCATGGTCATGTAAATATTGGTGCCGTCGAGATTGAACGAATAGCCGGCCGGCACCACCAGGCCGACCACCGGCTTGGAGCACCCCATGCGCTCCAGCTTCTGCATCAGCGACGGCAGCACGCTTTCCGACGAGCTGGTGCCGAGTACGATCAACAACTCTTCCTTGATGTAAGCGATGTAACGGAAGATGTTGACGCCCACCCAGCGCGCGATGAGCCCGAGCACGATCACGACGAACAAAGCGGCGGTCAGGTAGAAGGCTGCAACCAGCTTCAGCAGCGGCAGCAGCGCCGAGATGCCGTAGCGGCCGATGGTAAATGCCATCGCGCCGAACGCACCGATGGGCGCGGCCTTCATGATGAGGCCGAGCAGCTTGAAGATCACCTGCGCCACGCTGTCGATGCCGGCCCGCACGCCCTCGCCGCGTGGCCCCATCGCCGACAGCGACAAGCCGAACAGCACCGCGATCACCAACACTTGCAACACATCGCCGCCGACGAACGCACTGATCAGCGTGTCCGGAATCATGTGCAGCAGGAAGTCGACCATGCTTTGATGCTCGGCCGCGCGCGTGTAGCTGCTGATGGCACCGGAATCGAGGGTCGCCGGATCGGCGTTGAAGCCAGCGCCGGGTTTGAACACGTTGGCAACGATCAAACCGATCAACAGCGCGAAAGTGGACACCACTTCGAAGTACAGGATGGCCTTGCCCCCGACCCGCCCTACCTTCTTGGCGTCGTGCATGCCGGAGATGCCCGAAACGACGGTACAGAAGATCACCACCGGGATGATCATCTTGATGAGCTTGATGAAGCCGTCACCCAACGGCTTCATCGCTTCACCCCAGTGTGGATACAGGACCCCGAGCGCGACGCCGATGGCGATAGCGATCAGGACCTGCACGTACAGGATTTTGTAGAACGGCTGACTCGGGCTTTGCGGTGCCACGAAGCCGTCGACCAGTGCGGTGTCCTTCACAGTCTCCCCCAACGGACGCCGCGACGATTACGAACGAGGTTCAGCGACGAATTTGCGCGTCTCGCCGAAGCCCGACGAGATCCATTCCAGGATCTCCCGGCCGAGATAGTCATCCCCGGTGTTGAAGTGGTGATACTCCGTGCCGTGGTTGTGATACTTCAACTGGATGAAGCGCGGGCAGCGACCTGCGTCCCGCTTGCACAGTGCGGCGAACAGTTCTCCGGTGGTGGCGGCGAGATTGAGCTGGTCGAACTCCGTCAGCAGCAGCATCACCGGCACCTTGCTGCCATGGATGTGATTGACCACCGAGCGCGACTCGTAGGTCGCGGGATCCTTGCCGAAGTACGCCTGTACGCCACCTTGCAGACTCGGATCGTCCGGATCGGAATGCAGCACGTAGCGGCCGCTTTGCAAAATTATGCCGGCGAGGCCGGTGCCCGCGGCCGGCTGGAAGCGACGATCGAACGCGTACTGAGCGACATGCGACGCGCCGGCCGACGTGCCGAACAGATATATCCGTTGCGGATCGCCACCATGTTCACGCGCATTCTCCTGCAACCACTTCACGACCGCGGCCACGTCCTGACCGCCCGACGGCCACATGAACTCCGGCGCTAAACGAAAGTCGGCATTGACACCCAGGAAGCCGTTGCGCGCGAAGTACGTCAGAACGTTGGCATGCACGTACGGCGTGTTGTCGCGTGCGCCGCCGGTATAACCGCCACCATGGAAGAACACCATGATCGGCAGATTCTTGCCTTGCGGTTGATACAGGTCGATCTTCTGTCGCGCATGCTTGCCGTAGGCCAGATCCTTGCTGACCTTGACGCCCTCCTTCGGCATTTTCGCCAGCAACTCCTCATAGGCTTTACGCGTGCCGTCCCCGCCGCTGTAACCGTAACCCTGCTCGATCAGAAGTTTCTTGATCTCCGGCGGCACGTTCTGCGCGAACACCGATGGCGAGGCGATGCCGGCTGCGGCCAATGCCACGGCGACTCGCAACGCCGTGCGACTCCAGCGAGACCCGACTGTGACGTTCTTATTCATGACTCCGCGTAGCTCCGCTCTGATCTGTTGATGAAGGACGCGCCTGCGTTTCGGCCGTTACGGCAACGCCAGGGCGACGTACTCGGCCGGCATATCGCTCCAGCCGACCGCGACCACGATGTATTGCTTGCCGCCGGCCATGTATGTAATGGGAGCGCCGGACGTGCCGCCGGGCAGCTGCATTTCCCACAGCGTCTTGCCGGTGGCTTTGTCGAGGGCGCGGAACATTTTTCCGCCGCCCCACGCCGGAATGCGGCTCGGACCGTTCGGGCCGTTCTTGCCTTCGCCGATGAACAGCAACGACTTGGTGACCAGCGGCGACGCGCGATTCTGTGTGCCCAGCGGCGGCAGATTCAGATGTTTCAACATCGGGTGATTTCTGGGCCCGTCGCCATTGGCGACGCGCCACAGGATCTCGCCCTTGTTCATGTCGAGCGCGACGATGCTGCCGTACGGCGGCTTCATGATCGGCAGTCGCGACGGTGCGCCATCCGCGAGCGGCCGGCCCGGATTCACATCCTCGTACGGCAACTCCAGATTGGTGCTCATCATCGACTCCGCCTTGCGATCGTAGGCGTACGGCGAGTTCTTCTTTTCTTCCAGCATGGTGCGCACGGCGTTGCGGATCACCGGCACATACATCATTCCCGTTTCCGGATCGAAGCCCGCGCCGTTCCAATTGGCCGCACCCGTGGTTCCCGGCAGCATGATGATCTCGCGACCGACCTTCGCTGGCGTGAACACCGGCACCGACTCGTACTTCCGGAAGATCTCCAACGCCTGCGCGCGCAGCTCCGGTGTGAAGTCGATCAGGTCGTTTTCTGTCAGCTGTTGCAGCTCGATGGGCGCGGGTTTGGTGGGAATGGGCTGCGTTGGCGAGTAGTACTCGCCAGGCACGTCGCCCTTCGGCATCGGACGCTCCTCGATGGGCCACACTGGCTTGCCGGTGACACGATCGAGCACATACACGTAAGCCTGCTTCGAAAGCTGCGCCAGTGCCTTGATGCGCTTGCCATCGACGGTAATGTCCATCAGCACCGGTGGCGCCGGCAGATCGAAGTCCCACAGATCGTGATGAATGGTCTGGAAGTGCCACACGCGCTTGCCGGTCTTCGCGTCCAGACACAGCACCGAGTTGCCGAACAGGTTATCGCCCTGGCGGTTGCCGCCGTAGAAGTCGTTCGACGGCGCCTCGGTGGGGATATAGATGTAGCCCAGCTCGTTGTCGCCGGTCAGCCAGCTCCAGGCGCCCGCCAGGCCGTTGATCTCGGCCGAACCTGCCTGCCACGTGTCATAGCCAAACTCGCCCTTGCGCGGCACGACGTGGAACGTCCACAACAACTTGCCCGTGCGCACGTCGTAACCACGAATGTCGCCTGGTGGATCCAGGGCCGCCTGCATGCCCTCGGGGACTTTCTTCTCCGCCACGCGAGGCACACCGGCGAGCACGACGACATCTCGAACCACCACGGGGAAGGACGACCACGAATAGTTCTCGACCGGTGCGTTGGGCAGACTATCGGTGTAGACGTTCAGATCAACCTGTCCGCCGTTGCCGAAATTCGCGTAGCGCGCACCGGTCTTCGCATTCACCGCCACGAGATTCGGACCGTCGAGCGCGAAGATGCGGGCGTCCTTGCCATCGCTCCAGTACGAAATGCCGCGACTCTTGCCGCCGCCGGTGGCGGCCTTCTTATCCGTCCACAGCACCTTGCCGGATTGCGGATCGAGCGCCATGACCGGACCCGCGTCGCTGCGCATGTAGAGCAAGCCGTTCACCATCAACGGCGTGTGCTCGTAGTTGCTACCCATCAGCGGCTTGTCGCCCCCCAACACCTCCGGCGGCGACGCCGACTGGCGCCACACGACCTTGAGCTGATTGACGTTGCTCGCGTTGATCTGGTCGAGCGGCGCATATTTCTGCGCGCCGAGCGTTCCTCCGTAGAAGCGCCATTCTCCGACCTTGGTGTCGCTGTCGGCCCGCAGGCTGGCGCAGCCGACCAGCGTCGCGATGGTGAGCGCGGTCATGCCAAACGTGAAACTCGATCTGCGTTTTCTCATTGGTGGGTTCTCTTGCAGAGGGTGGCCGGCACCGATCCGGTCAGGGTTTGAGTTGGCTGAGATAAGTCACGATCGCCGCGAGCTCTGCGTCGCTCAGCGCCGCCTTGGGAATCGGCGGCATCTCGCCCTGGCCACTGCGCACGACCACGGCAACCTGATCTTCCACATAGGCGAGCGGCACGATCGGCGGGGCTTTGTCCCCCTCGCCGCTTGCTCCATGACATGCGGCACAGGCGCGAGCGAACGCCATCGCGCCGGGCGGCGAATCGCCGCCCGATGCACCGCCATTCGATCCGGAAGGCGAGCCGCTCACCCAGGCAGGCAGCGCCGCCGTGACGACGATCAACAACGAACCCCAACGCCAACGTTGCATATCCATGCTCGACCTCATGACTCACTCGTCTAGAACTTGAAGCTGACGCCGGCGCGGACCATGCGACCGAGCAGATCGAAGCGTCCGGCCGAGCGGGCGTAGATGTAGGGCAGGCCCGTGGTGCCGAAGCCGGGAATCAGTTCCGGATCGGAATTGAACAGATTTCTCACGTTCAGAAACACGCGCCCCTCGCCGACACCGAAGCTGTCGAAGGCGTACGACATCGATGCGTCGTAATAGACCGCACCATCGATGTTCATGCGATCCATGGTGCGCCGGAACTGCGTCGAGGTCGGACAATCCGTCTGGCACACGATGAAGTCGTTGTCGATCACCGTGCTGCTGAAGCCACGAATGGTCAGCGAGGTCTGGAAACGATCCAGCGTGTAGCCGATGTTTGCATTGAAGACCGTCGCCGGTTGGCTGGTGGTGCCCACCAGGTCATCCGGCAGGGCCAGACCGTCGTCGGTGATGTTCTTCCGATAGTGCGTGCCCGACAGCCGGAAGCTAATATCGCCCTTCCAGCTCGACACCATCCGGTCCAGCGGCAGGCGGTAACTGGCCGTCACGTCGATGCCGCTGACGTTCTGCTGAGCCAGGTTGTAGTTGCCCTGCTCCACCGTGGTGATCACGCCGTTGACGCGTGTGATCTTCGGACACAGGTCCGGCCGCCCTTCGTAGCAGAGATTGATGATCTGGCCGCCACCGAGCAACGTGATGGCATCCTTCACTTCGATGTCCCAGTAGTCGACGGACACGTTCAAGCCAGGCGCGAACGACGGCTGGAACACCACGCCCACGGTCATGCTGTCCGCCTTCTCCGGCGTCAGGCCCAGGTTGCCCCGCTGCGTGCGGCCGTGAGTCGGCGTGGTGTTGGTCACCGGATCGAACGTCGACGTGAGACCGATGTTCAACTCCTGGAACAACTCGTTGATGTTCGGAGCACGGATGTCACGCGAAATGGTGCCGCGGAATTTCACATCCTGAATCGGCGCATACGTCATGCCGACCTTCCAAGTCTCGACGCTGCCCGAGATCTCGTAGTCGGTGGCACGAAACGCGGCGGACAAATCCAAGCTGTCGACGAACCGCATGTTGCTGGCCAGCGGCACCAGCGTTTCGATGGCCGCCTCCACGACGTGAAAGCCGGCGTCCAGCGGAATCAGATTGCCCGAGCGCCAGCCGCCGACCTGCGACACCGGATCGGAAGTCACGGTGGCATCTTCCTGGCGATACTCGGCACTCAACGCCACCGACACCGGACCTGCCCAGTTCGAGAACGGTTCACCCGTGATCGCCGCGGCGTACACCGTTTGCTTGGTCGTTTGATTCGCGTGCGCCGTGCCGAACCNG
>NZ_LSRW01000125.1:0-6331 GCF_003104955.1 Steroidobacter cummioxidans
GCAGCGTCAGATGTGTATAAGAGACAGCCTCGAAGTCGACTTGCGAAGGCGACGAATAATTGCTGTTCGGCCGGCGCTCGTTGCGGATCTGTTGCAGACGTTCCGGCGCGATGGTCAGGCCATACAGCTTGCGCTGATGCTTGATCAGTGCCGCGGGCAACCGACCGGTCTCGAGCTCCTCGTCAGCGAATGGATAATTGGCGGCGAAGATGCCGTATTGCAAGGCCAGGTACAGACAGGTGGGCGTCTTGCCGGTGCGCGACACGCCGACCAGGATCAGATCGGCCCGCTCGTAGTCGCGCGTGACAGCGCCGTCATCGTTGGCCAGGGCGAAATTGGTCGCGTTGATCCTCGTGGTGTAAGCACCGATATCCTGCATGCCGTGTGCTTTGCCCTGCGCGCGCGAGGATTTGAGCTTCAGCTCCATCTCCAGCGGGCCAAGGAACGCATCGAAGAAGTCCAGGAACAGGCCGTTGGCGCGCTTGATGATCTCGCGCAGGTCCTCCTGCACCAAAGTGCTGAAAATCACGGGTCGGACCCCTTCCGCCTCGGCCGTCGCGTTGATGCGACGAACAGCTTCCTGCGCCTTGTCAACAGTGGAGATAAATGGCAGAGTCACCTGCCGAAATGCCTGCCCATCGAATTGCGTCAGCAGGCTGTGCCCCATGGTCTCGGCGGTCACGCCGGTCTGGTCGGACACAAAAAAAACTGTTCTTCGTTCCATTCTTCTGTCGCCAAGACTCACGCGGTATCGCGGGTTGCGGTTAAAATCTCACGGCTTAGCCATTGGGCTAGGTCCACTCGCTTGAGTGATTCATCCCAGTGTTTCATTGGTGGGCCCCAGGTACAAGCCGGGGGTCCGACGAGGATTGCCCTTGACCGCTTACACAGTACCCTTCGAACAGCTTGGACGCCACGACGTTGACACCGTCGGCGGCAAGAACTCCTCGCTCGGCGAGATGATCAGCCACCTGGCCAAGATGGGTGTGAGCGTGCCGACCGGCTTCGCGACCACCGCGCAGGCGTATCGCGACTTCCTCAAGCACGAAGGGCTGGCCGAGCGCATCTCCGCGGAGCTCGCCACGCTCGACGTCGACGATGTCGAGAAGCTCACCGAGGTCGGCGGCAAGATCCGTCAGTGGATTCTGTCGACGCCGTTCCCGTCGCAGCTGGAAAAGGAAATCCTGGCGGGCTACGAGCGCATGGGTGGCGGTCGCGATGTCGCCGTCGCCGTCCGCTCCTCCGCCACCGCAGAAGATTTGCCGGATGCCTCCTTCGCCGGACAGCAGGAAACATTCCTCAACGTGCGCGGCAAGGAAGCGCTGATCAAGTGCGTGCACGAAGTGTTTGCATCGCTCTACAACGATCGCGCCATCGCCTATCGCGTGCACCAGGGCTTCAACCACGACGTGGTCGCGCTGTCCGCCGGCATTCAGTACATGTGCCGCTCCGACATCGGCGCCAGCGGCGTGATGTTCACGCTCGATACCGACTCTGGTTTCCGCAATGTCGTGTTCATCACCGCCTCGTACGGTCTCGGCGAGACCGTGGTGCAAGGCGCGGTGAATCCCGACGAGTTCTACGTTTACAAGCCGACGCTCAAGTCCGGCCACGCGCCCATCCTGCGCCGCACGCTCGGCGCCAAGGCCATCAAGATGGTTTATGGCGAGCCCGGCAGCGGTGAGCGCGTCAAGACCGTCGATGTCGCAAACGAAGATCGCGCCAGGTTCTCCATCGGCGATGCCGACCTGCTGGAGCTGGCCAAGCAGGCGCTCATCATCGAGGAGCACTACGGCTGCCCGATGGACATCGAATGGGGCAAGGACGGTGAGACCGGCAAGATTTATATCCTGCAGGCGCGTCCGGAAACCGTGCAGAGCCGCGCCGGCCGCACCGTGCAGCGCTACTCGCTGAAAAAGAAATCCAAGGTGCTCTCCAGCGGCCGTTCGATCGGTCAGCGCATCGGCGCGGGCCCTGCCCGCATCATTCGCGACGTGAAGGAAATGACCCGCGTGCAAAGCGGCGATGTGCTGGTCGCCGACATGACCGATCCCGATTGGGAGCCGGTGATGAAGCGCGCCTCGGCCATCGTGACGAATCGCGGTGGACGCACCTGTCACGCCGCCATCATCGCGCGCGAGCTCGGCATTCCTGCCGTCGTCGGCTGCGGGGATGCGACCGAGACGATCAAGGAAGGCACCGAAGTCACAGTCTCGTGCGCCGAAGGCGACACGGGCTTCGTCTACGAGGGTGCGTTGCCCTTCGAGCAGAAGATCGTCGAGCTGGACGCGCTGCCCGCGATCAAGACCAAGATCATGATGAATGTCGGCAACCCCGACCGCGCGTTCGACTTCGCTGGCATCCCGCACAAAGGCGTGGGCCTGGCGCGTTTGGAATTCATCATCAATCGCATGATCGGTGTGCACCCGCGCGCGCTGCTCGAATTCGACCAGTTGCCCAAGGATCTGCAGCAAACCATCCGTCGTCAGATGAGCGGCTACAAAGATCCGGTCAGCTTCTACGTCGACAAGCTGTGCGAAGGCATCGCCACCATCGCCGCCGCGTTCGCACCGGAGCCGGTGATCGTGCGCATGTCCGATTTCAAATCGAACGAGTACGCCAATCTGATCGGCGGTCGCCAGTACGAGCCGCACGAAGAGAATCCGATGATCGGTTTCCGCGGCGCCTCGCGCTACGTCGATGAAACATTCCGTCCCTGCTTCGAGCTCGAGTGCCGCGCGTTGAAGCGCGTGCGCGAGGAGATGGGCCTGAAGAATGTGCAGGTGATGGTGCCCTTCGTACGTACGCTCAAGGAAGCCGAGCAAGTCACGCACCTGCTGGCGCAGAACGGCCTGAAGCGCGGCGAGAACGACCTGAAGGTCATCATGATGTGCGAGCTGCCGACCAACGCGCTGCTCGCCGACCAGTACCTGCAGTTCTTCGACGGCATGTCGATCGGCTCGAACGACATGACCCAGCTGACGCTCGGCCTGGATCGCGACTCAGCCATCATCGCGAAGCTGTTCGATGAGCGTGACGAGGCGGTGAAGGCGCTGCTGAAGCTGGCGATCGACGCCTGTCGCAGGAATGGCAAGTACGTGGGTATTTGCGGCCAGGGCCCGTCGGATCACCCCGATCTGGCGCGCTGGCTGGTCGACCAGGGCATCGAGAGCATGTCGCTCAACCCGGATACGGTGGTCGAGACCTGGCTGTTCCTGGCCGGCGGCGCAGCGGCTGCCAAGTAACTCGATGAGGTCGCGACGGCGCCATGCTGCCGTCGCGACTTCGAGCCCGGGTTGCGCTCAGGCGCGCAGGAAATTGGTCCGGTAGTGCTGCAACTCGCGAATGGAGTCGCGGATATCGTCCAGCGCCAGGTGCGTCGAGCTCTTCTGGAAGCTGCTGTACACCTCCGGCGACCAGCGCCGCGCCAGCTCCTTGAGCGTGCTCACATCCAGATTGCGGTAGTGAAAATACCGTTCCAGATTGGGCATCTCGCGCGCCATGAAGCGGCGGTCCTGGCAGATGCTGTTGCCGCACATCGGTGACACGCCGGGCTCGATCCAGCGGCTCAGGAACTCCACCGTCTGACGCTCCGCCTCCTCCACCGTAATCGTGCTGGCCCGGACGCGGGCCGCCAGACCCGACGTGCCATGCTGACGGCGATTCCAGTCATCCATGGCGTCCAGCACCTCATCCGGCTGATGGATGGCCAGCACCGGCCCTTCCGCCAGCGTGTTCAGGTGCTTGTCGGTAACCACCGTGGCGATTTCGATGATGTGGTCGGTGTCGGGCTTCAGGCCCGTCATTTCCAGATCGATCCAGATGAGTCGGGTGGGGTCGCGGTCGGTCACGATGCGTTCTGCCAGCAGTGGGTTTCGTTGCCTCATCATAGCAGCTGACGCTAGAGTGCCTCCGCACGGATCGAGATCATCTCAATGCACTGGTTTACTGGCTTGTTTCTATTACTGCTGCTGGCCTCCACGGCCATGCGCAGCTGGCTCAATCAGCGCCAAAGGGCAGCTGTGCTCCGGCACCGCGCCCGGGTTCCCGAGGCGTTCGCCGAGAAAGTGGACCTGCAGGCGCACCAGAAGGCAGCCGACTATACCGTCGCCGGCACGGCCCTCAACCGCTGGGATGTACTGCTGGATGCGGCCGTGGCGTTATTGCTGACCTTGGGCGGCGGCATCGACGCCATCGACTCCTGGTGGCAGGCGGCGCATCTGTCGCCCACCTGGCACGGGACGGCCGTCGTACTGTCGACTTTCTTTATAGCCAGCGCCATCGGTCTGCCGTTGTCACTGTGGCGTACTTTTGGGATCGAAGCGCGCTTCGAGTTCAACCGCACCACGCCCAAGCAGTACCTCATCGATCTGGTCATGATGCTGGGACTCGGCCTGCTGCTGGGTACGCCGCTGCTGTTCGTGATCCTGTATCTGATGCAACAGGCCGGCTCGCTGTGGTGGCTGTATGCCTGGCTGGTGTGGGTGAGCTTCTCGGTGCTGGTCACCTGGGCGTACCCGGCGATCTTCGCCCCGCTGTTCAACAAGTTCACCCCGGTGACCGACGAAGCGCTCAAACAGCGCACCGAGGCCGTGCTGCAGCGCTGTGGATTCGAATCGAAGGGTGTGTTCAAGATGGACGGCTCGCGCCGCTCCACGCATGGCAACGCGTATTTCACCGGCATCGGCCGCAACAAGCGCATCGTGTTCTTCGACACCTTGCTCGAGCGGCTGCAGGCCACGGAAGTCGAAGCGGTACTCGCGCACGAACTCGGCCATTTCCGACTGCATCACATTCGCTCGGGCCTGATTCTTCAGGTCGTCATGGGCCTGCTCGGGTTTCTGTTGCTCGATCTGCTGATGCGCTGGCCCGTATTCTATGCGGCGCTGGGTGTCACGAAGCCCTCCACGCACGCGGCGCTGCTGCTCTTCATGTTCGTGCTGCCGGTGTTCACCTATTTCCTCACCCCGCTGGGTGCGTGGTGGTCGCGCAAGCACGAGTTCGAAGCCGATGAATTCGCCGCCAAGCATGCCGACGCCATGGATCTGGCCAATGCATTGGTGAAACTGCATCGGGACAATGCGAGCACGCTGACGCCCGACACTCTGCACTCGGCCTTCTACGACTCACATCCGCCCGCACTCGTGCGCATCACGCGCCTGCTGTCGCTGGCCACTCAGCGCTCATGAGCGACACGCTCGAGACGCCAGCGCGCGTCACGGAATCGTTTGGCCGTCGCGTCATCGTCGAAACGACCGACGGTGCACGCATGTCGGCCGAGCTGTTCGGCAAGCGTTTGACTTGCGTGTGCGGCGATGAAGTGATGATTCGCGGGCCGTCACAAAGCAGCGGCGATGTCGCGAAGGTAGTCAGCGTCTCCCCTCGCCGCTCTTTGTTTGCTCGCACCGACAGCCGTGGACGCACCGAGCCGCTGGCCGCGAATCTGTCGCTGATCATCGTAATCATCGCGCCCAACCCCGAGCCGGATTTGTTCATCGCGGATCGTTACCTCGCCGGTGCCGCGCTCGCGGGAATTTCTGGCGCGCTCATCGTGAACAAGTCGGAGCTGCCGGGCGCCGAGGATCCGGACTTCCAGACTCGCGTGAACGATTACGAGCGTGCGGGTTATCCGGTGTTGCGACTGTCTGCGAAGAATGAGCCCACGGTGGCCCCGGTGCGCGAGCTGCTCGTGAACCACAGTGCCATGCTCGTCGGTCAGTCCGGCGTCGGCAAATCGACGCTCACCAATCGCCTGGCGCCGGAGTCCGAACGAGCGACGCGTTCGTTATCCGATTCGACGGGTGAAGGCCGACATACGACGGTATCGACGGCGTTGTTTCGTTTGTCGAGTGGCGGCGAGCTGATCGACTCGCCCGGGGTCCGCGATTTCGCCCCACCGCCGGTCGAAGATGCGATGGTGCAAGTCGGCTGGCCGGAAATCCTGAAACTCGCGCCCGAGTGCAAGTTCAACAACTGCCTGCACCTTCGCGAACCTGGCTGCGCAGTGCTCGCCGCCGTGGCCGAGAACACTCTCTCGGCGCGTCGTTATGAAAGTTATAAACGCCTGCTCAACATCATGCGTGGGCTCGCGCCGGAATACGAACGCCGGCGCTAACCCGCTTCTGTCTCGGACGCTTACTGCCACGCGCTCGCTTTGGTGTCCCCGTTGAGGAACGGCAGTGCCGTGGTCACCAGCTCCGGCGCCAGGAAGATGTCGTAGTGCGTGTGATTGGGAAGAATCGCCAGACGATTCTGCGACAGGTTCTCCCGCATCCAGCCGGCATCCTTCAAACCACCGCCGAGCAGCCTGTCTCTTATACACATCTGACGC
>NZ_LSRW01000126.1:0-5485 GCF_003104955.1 Steroidobacter cummioxidans
ACCTACTCTTGCATGCCCGAAGGGCACACTACCATCGGCGCAAAGCATTTTCACTTCCGAGTTCGATATGGGATCGGGTGGTTCCTGCTCGCTATTGCCGCCAGGCAAACTGGCTCACGTCGCAGTCGATTGCTGTGTTTCAAGCGCTCGCCTGCAGTGAATTCGGTAAGTTGTTTTGACAACATTTCGACTCAGCGACCGATTCTCATGAATCGATGTCACATTGAGTATCAACATGATTGCTTCATAAAGCACCCAAGCTGATTGGGTGTTATATGGTCAAGCCTCACGGGCAATTTAGTACTGGTTAGCTCAATGCATTACTGCACTTACACACCCAGCCTATCAACGTCGTAGTCTGCGACGGCCCTTTAGGGGAATCAAGTTCCCAGGGAAACCTAATCTTGGGGGGGGCTTCGCGCTTAGATGCTTTCAGCGCTTATCCCGTCCGTATATAGCTACCCGGCAGTGCCACTGGCGTGACAACCGGAACACCAGAGATACGTCCATCCCGGTCCTCTCGTACTAAGGACAGCTCACCCTCAAGTTTCCAACGCCCACGGCAGATAGGGACCGAACTGTCTCACGACGTTCTGAACCCAGCTCGCGTACCACTTTAAATGGCGAACAGCCATACCCTTGGGACCTGCTACAGCCCCAGGATGTGATGAGCCGACATCGAGGTGCCAAACTCCTCCGTCGATGTGGACTCTTGGGAGGAATAAGCCTGTTATCCCCGGAGTACCTTTTATCCGTTGAGCGATGGCCCTTCCATACAGAACCACCGGATCACTAAGACCTACTTTCGTACCTGCTCGACCTGTCCGTCTCGCAGTTAAGCACGCTTATGCCTTTGCACTCTAGAGCGCGATGACCGACCGCGCTGAGCGTACCTTTGCACTCCTCCGTTACTCTTTGGGAGGAGACCGCCCCAGTCAAACTACCCACCATACACTGTCCCCAATCCGGATGACGGACCTAGGTTAGAACTTCGAACATCCCAGGGTGGTATTTCAAGGTTGGCTCCACCTAAGCTAGCGCCCAGGTTTCATAGCCTCCCACCTATCCTACACAGGAAGGTTCAAAGTTCAGTGTAAAGCTGTAGTGAAGGTTCACGGGGTCTTTCCGTCTTGCCGCGGGAACGCCGCATCTTCACAGCGATTTCAACTTCACTGAGTCTCGGGTCGAGACAGTGTGGCCAGCGTTACGCCATTCGTGCAGGTCGGAACTTACCCGACAAGGAATTTCGCTACCTTAGGACCGTTATAGTTACGGCCGCCGTTTACCGGGGCTTCGATCAAGAGCTTCGCCTTGCGGCTAACCCCATCAATTAACCTTCCGGCACCGGGCAGGCGTCAGACCCTATACTTCCACTTGCGTGTTTGCAGAGTCCTGTGTTTTTGATAAACAGTCGCAGCCACCGATTACCTGCGACCTTCAATAGCTTCTGGAGCAAGTCCATACACCATCGAAGGCATACCTTCTTCCGAAGTTACGGTATCAATTTGCAGAGTTCCTTAACCCGAGTTCTCTCAAGCGCCTTGGCAGATTATCTGCTCACCCACCAGTGTCGGTTTACGGTACGGTCCAGTGTGATCTGAAGCTTAGAGGCTTTTCCTGGAAGCGGGGCGTTACTCACTTCGACTCGCGTGGAGTCTCGTCATCACACCTCGGAGTTATGAGCTACCGGATTTGCCTGGTAACTCCTCCTACATGCTTAAACAGGGAACCAACCCCTGCTGAGCTAGCCTTCTCCGTCACCCCATCGCAATCACACCGGGCACAGGAATGTTGACCTGTTTTCCATCGGCTACGCCTTTCGGCCTCGTCTTAGGAACCGGCTCACCCTGCTCCGATTAACGTTGAGCAGGAAACCTTGGGTTTTCGGCGTGCGGGTTTTTCACCCGCATTAACGTTACTCATGTCAGCATTCGCACTTCTGATACCTCCAGCACACCTCGCAGTGCACCTTCGCAGGCGTACAGAACGCTCCCCTACCACCTGCACTTGCGTGCAGATCCGCAGCTTCGGCTCATGGCTTGAGCCCCGTTAAATCTTCCGCGCGGGCCGACTAGACCAGTGAGCTATTACGCTTTCTTTAAAGGATGGCTGCTTCTAAGCCAACCTCCTGGCTGTCTGTGCCTTCCCACATCGTTCACCACTTAGCCATGAATTTGGGGCCTTAGCTGGCGGTCTGGGTTATTTCCCTCTTCACAACGGACGTTAGCACCCGCTGTGTGTCTCCCACCGGTTCACTTCCTGGTATTCGGAGTTTGCATAGGTTTGCTAAGTCGGGATGACCCGCTAGCCTAAACAGTGCTCTACCCCCAGGAGTGCTCGATGAGGCACTACCTAAATAGCTTTCGGGGAGAACCAGCTATCGCCGGCCTTGATTAGCCTTTCACTCCTATCCACAGCTCATCGACACACTATTGCAACAGTGGTTCGTTCGGACCTCCAGTGAGTATTACCTCACCTTCATCCTGGCCATGGATAGATCGACCGGCTTCGGGTCTATTCCCAGCGACTGATTCGCCCTATTCGGACTCGGTTTCCCTACGGCTCCCCTATACGGTTAGCCTCGCCACTGAAAATAACTCGCTGACCCATTATACAAAAGGTACGCCATCACCCTTGCGGGCTCTGACTGCTTGTACGTATGCGGTTTCAGGTTCTATTTCACTCCCCTCTCCGGGGTTCTTTTCGCCTTTCCCTCACGGTACTGGTTCACTATCGGTCGATAGAGAGTATTTAGCCTTGGAGGATGGTCCCCCCATGTTCAGGCAGGATTACACGTGTCCCGCCCTACTCTTTGTTGGTCATCGACTTTGCCTTTCGTGTACGGGGCTATCACCCGCTATGGCCGGACTTTCCAGACCGTTCCACTAAGCTTCATCGACTGGTTCCAACTGGGCTGTTCCGCGTTCGCTCGCCACTACTTACGGAATCTCGGTTGATTTCTTTTCCTCTGGGTACTGAGATGTTTCAATTCCCCAGGTTAGCTCTTGCAACCTATGAATTCAGTTGCAAGTACTGCCGAAGCAGTCGGTTTCCCGATTCGGAGATCTGCGGGTGAGTTTGTTTGCCAACTAACCGCAGCTTTTCGCAGGCTACCACGTCCTTCATCGCCTTCTATCGCCTAGGCATCCACCACATACGCTTATTCACTTGACCATATAACCCCAATGAGCCTGGTGTTATACGTTGCTGATTCTCGAATGCGACATGATTCAAAGAACTCTTTTGTTTCGTCACTTGCGTTAGAAACAAACTGATTTGTTAGATCAGTTGAGATCGCTAAATCTGATGCGTCAAAACAACTTCCGAATTTTTAAAGAGCACCGTAACAAGAGCCGTGAAGACTCTTGCGACGTAAAGCCACTCATGAACCTTCGCTAGAAGGCGCATGCATCGCTTCACGTACTAGTGAAATCCCGTGTGCCGATCGAGTTGGTGGAGCCAGTCGGGATCGAACCGACGACCCCCTGCTTGCAAAGCAGGTGCTCTCCCAGCTGAGCTATGGCCCCTGATTAGCCTTGGTAAGACTGGTGGGTCTGGGAGGATTTGAACCTCCGACCTCACCCTTATCAGGGGTGCGCTCTGACCAACTGAGCTACAGACCCGGATGTTGATCTTGCAGACCGGGCCAGTCTCACGGGAACCGATTCTTACTGAACAGATAACTTGTGTTGGGAACTCGCGGCAGCCGTATGGCTGAAGCAGAGTCATTTAAAGGAGGTGATCCAGCCGCACGTTCCCGTACGGCTACCTTGTTACGACTTCACCCCAGTCATTGACCACACCGTGGTAAGCGCCCTCCTTGCGGTTAGGCTACCTACTTCTGGTGCAATCAACTCCCATGGTGTGACGGGCGGTGTGTACAAGACCCGGGAACGTATTCACCGTGACATCGCTGATTCACGATTACTAGCGATTCCGACTTCACGCAGCCGAGTTGCAGACTGCGATCCGGACTACGACCAGCTTTATGGGATTGGCTCCCCCTCGCGGGTTGGCAACCCTTTGTACTGGCCATTGTAGCACGTGTGTAGCCCTGGTCATAAGGGCCATGATGACTTGACGTCATCCCCACCTTCCTCCGGTTTGTCACCGGCGGTCCCCTTAGAGTTCCCAACTGAATGCTGGCAACTAAGGGCAAGGGTTGCGCTCGTTGCGGGACTTAACCCAACATCTCACGACACGAGCTGACGACAGCCATGCAGCACCTGTCTCCAGGTTCCCGAAGGCACTCCCACATCTCTGCAGGATTCCTAGGATGTCAAGACCAGGTAAGGTTCTTCGCGTTGCATCGAATTAAACCACATGCTCCACCGCTTGTGCGGGTCCCCGTCAATTCCTTTGAGTTTCAACCTTGCGGCCGTACTCCCCAGGCGGAGAACTTAACGCGTTAGCTACGACACCGAGAGGCAGACCCTCCCGACATCCAGTTCTCATCGTTTATGGCGTGGACTACCAGGGTATCTAATCCTGTTTGCTCCCCACGCTTTCGCACATGAGCGTCAGTATTGGTCCAGGAAGTCGCTTTCGCCACTGATGTTCCTTCAGATATCTACGCATTTCACCGCTACACCTGAAATTCCACTTCCCTCTCCCATACTCTAGCAATGCAGTCCCGAATGCAGTTCCCAGGTTAAGCCCGGGGATTTCACATCCGGCTTGCAAAGCCGCCTACGCGCGCTTTACGCCCAGTAATTCCGATTAACGCTCGCACCCTCTGTATTACCGCGGCTGCTGGCACAGAGTTAGCCGGTGCTTCTTTAGTTGGTTACGTCAAGGTCGCGACGTGTTAGGTCGCAACTTTTCTTCCCAACCGAAAGGGCTTTACAACCCGCAGGCCTTCTTCACCCACGCGGCGTCGCTGGATCAGGGTTTCCCCCATTGTCCAATATTCCCCACTGCTGCCTCCCGTAGGAGTCCGGACCGTGTCTCAGTTCCGGTGTGACTGGTCGTCCTCTCAGACCAGTTACGGATCGTCGCCTTGGTAGGCCATTACCCTACCAACTAGCTAATCCGACTTGGGCTCATCTGTTAGCGCCAGGCCTTGCGGTCCCCGGCTTTCCACCGTAGTGCGTATGCGGTATTAGCCCGAGTTTCCCCGGGTTGTCCCCCACTAACAGGCAGATTCCCAAGCGTTACTCACCCGTCCGCCGCTCGTCAGCATGTATTGCTACACCTGCTACCGCTCGACTTGCATGTGTTAGGCACGCCGCCAGCGTTCAATCTGAGCCAGGATCAAACTCTTCACTTAAAGGCTTTGAGACCTATCAAGTTGAACGAAGAGATTATCCAAACAAGCTCTACTGGCTAATTTGGTAACTCATCGTCGAAGTTGGCTTCGCCAACGAACCGACGCGAGTCCCCACACAAATTATCTGTTTCAGTTTTTAAAGAGCTTCCCCGGTGCGCTGTGGCTTTCGGTGCCTGCCGTTGCACTTTCGCGCCAGGCAGAAGCGGAACTCTAAGC